>NZ_CAXAPD010000050.1:0-23005 GCF_963970515.1 Pseudomonas sp. RL_5y_Pfl2_73
GGCCGACCTGAGCCAGTTGCAGCAGGTCTTTCCAGATTTCAGCGAGGGCGATTTCAGTGTCGCCCTGGGGCGCCTCGTAGGTTTTGCTGGCCAGGGACTCCAGGCCGGGGGCCGGCAGGGCGCGACGATCAAGCTTGCCGTTGGCGGTCAGGGGCAGGGCATCGAGGTGGACGAAGGCACTGGGTACCATGTACTCAGGCAAGTGCTTGAGCAAAGTGCTGCGCAGTTGTTCGGCCGGAATCGGTTTGCCGCAGACATAGGCGACCAGGCGCTTGCTGTCCGGCTGCCCCGGATGGTCCTCCCGGGCAATGACCACCACTTCACGCACACCTGGGCACAACGCCAGGGCCGCTTCGACTTCGCCGATCTCGATGCGCAAACCACGGATCTTCACCTGGAAGTCATTGCGGCCCAAATACTCCAGGGCACCGTTGGCGAGCCAGCGGCCGAGGTCGCCGGTCTTGTACAGGCGCGCGTTCGGCGCGGTGCTGAACGGATCGGCCACGAAACGCTCGGCGCTCAATTGCGGTTGGTTCAGGTAACCCCTGGCCACGCCGATACCACCAATGTGGATCTCCCCGGCGACGCCCAGCGGTTGTGGTGCGCCACGGCCATCGAGCACGTGCATCTGGATATTGGCGATCGGTCGGCCGATGGGCACGCTTTCGCCAGGGTCACTGGCGCGGCATTGCCAGGCCGTCACGTCGATGGCCGCTTCGGTCGGACCATAGAGGTTGTGCAGCTCAATCCCTGGCAACTGCTGTTCGAAACGCCGTTGCAGGCTGCGGGGCAAGGCTTCGCCACTGCACAACACACGCTGCAGATCAGGGAAGGTTTGTCCGTCATGATGTTCGAGGAACAGATCGAGCATCGACGGCACGAAGTGCAACATCGTGATGCCGGCCTGGCGAATCAATCGGGCCAGGTAGTCCGGTTCCTGATGGCCACCCGGGCGCGCCATGACCAGCTCGGCGCCGGCCAGCAGCGGCAGGAAAAACTCCCAGACTGACACGTCGAAACCGAACGGGGTCTTTTGCAGCACTCGATCGTTGGCATCGACGCCGTATTCGTCGCGGGCCCACAACAAGCGGTTGACCACGCCGAGGTGTTCGTTCATCACCCCCTTCGGGGTGCCGGTGGAGCCGGAGGTGTAGAGCACATAGGCCAGGTGAGTGGGTGTCAGGCCGAGGGTTTGCGGGTCCGGGTTGTGTTCAGGGTGCGCGGCCAGTTGGGCGTGATCATCGAGGGCCAGCAGCGGGGCACTCGACGGTGGCAGCAGGTTTTGCAGCGCCTGGCTGGTCAGCACCGCCCGAGGGCTGCTGTCGTCGAGCATGAACGCTTGGCGTGCGCTTGGCAGGTCCGGGTCGATGGGGACGTAGGCGGCCCCGGCCTTGAGCGTCCCCAGCAGGGCGACGACCATTTCCGGTCCACGCCTCAGGCTTATGGCCACTCGGTCATCCGGTTTTACGCCCAGCTCGATCAGGCGATGGGCCAGCTGATTGGCCTGGTGGTTGAGTTGCGCATAGCTGAGCAACGGCCCGGCGTCGTCGCGTACGGCACAGGCGTGCGGACGCTGTTGGGCTTGCTGTTCGAACAATTGGTGGATCAACACTTCCTGCGGATAGTCGCGGGCTGTGGCGTTGAATTCGACTTGGCGTTGTCGCTCGGCCTGGCCCATGAGCGGGTATTGCCCCACGGGCGTTTCATGCTGCTCCAGCACCGCCTCGAGCATCGAGACGATGCGTTGTTGCAGGTGCCGGGCCTCTTCCAGGCTGAAGTAGGCGGTGTTGAAGTTGAAATCCAGGTGGACGTCTTCGAACGGATGGTAATCGCGCACGAAGATCGCCATGGGCGTCTGCTCATAGCCGTTGTCCATGGTGATGACCGTGGACGAAGTGCCGCCGAACTGATCGTCGCCGTTGAGGCTTTCGAACGACAGTGACACATCAAACAGCTGTCGACGCCCGGTCTGTGCCAGGCGCAGGGTGCGATTGAGCTCGGCGATGGGGAAGCGCTGGTGACGGTAGCAGCGGCGCAGTTGCCCGCCGGCGGCATGCATCAGATCCAACAGCGAGGCGTCGAAGTCGACGGGAAGGCGAATCGGACTGACGGAGGAAAACATGCCCGCGGTTTCTTTCGCGCGGGCCGTGGTCCGGTTGTGTACGGGCATGCCGATGACGAGTTCATCGACGCCCACGGTGCGGCAGAAATAGGTGGCCACCACGCTGATCAGCACATGGGCGACCGAGAGGCTGCGTTCGCTGGCAAATTGCGTCAATGCGTTGTACAGCGCCCGGGGCAGCATCGCCTGGACCTGGGCACTGGGCGCCAGTTCGTTGGCCTGGCCGGTCTTGAAATCGGCCCGGCGCTGCAGCAGCGATGGTGGCATCTGTGCGTAGGTGTCCTGCCAGAACTGGCGGTCGCGCTCATAGCGGGATGAGGCCAGGTAAGCCCGGTCATCTTCCAGAAACGACAGGTAGGAATGCCCTGGGGCGACTTCATCGTTGCCGGCCAGCAACCCGTTGTAGGCTGAACCCACGGCATGGCCGATCAGGGCCACGCCAATGCCGTCGGTGACCAGGTGGTGGTAACGGGCGAGCCAGTAATGGCGGTTCGGGCCGCAACGGACCATGCGTGCGTCCCAGAGTCGGCCAGTCAATGACTCAAAGGGTTGGCGAAAGGCGTTACGCAGGTACTCGGTGGCCAGGCCGGCGTCGGCCTCGGCCTCGGAGAACTCCACCACCTCCAGGTTCACCTTGACCTCGGGCAGGACTCGCTGGCGACCAGTGCCGCCTTCATGGCTGAAGCTCAGGCGCAGGGTGTCGTGCCGGTTGGCGACCAGTTCGATGGCTTTCTCGAACAATGCAATGTTGATCTGGCCCTTGATCTCCAGGGACATGCCGATGTTGTAGTAGGGCAGGTCCGGGTGTGCGAGCTGATCCAGCCAGATACCCTGCTGGACGGAGGCCAGCTCGTGGGACGCGGAGTCTTGGGTAGGCAACATATCGGTCGACGAATCCATTTCGGAGCACCTGCTTGCAGAATCAATTGAGGCTTTTCTCCGTTCGAATGGCAGTGATGAAGGCCTGGACGACTGCCAGTCGGCGGAATCAATAGCCGTGGAGAAGGACATCGGGGGCGGCGCAAAGCGTTGGGGCGACGGGGTGACGAGGGCTGCGTTGCGAGCCGTCGAAGGTCCTGTCCTGCCGTTCGGCTGCACCTGACATCCCTTCACAAAGTGAGAAAAAATTAGAGCATCCGCCTTGGGATGTCTGTCATGGGAAGCAGGGACAACAGCGCGGAACGGGGCTTTGCGGCGCTTGGGCGCGGTCGCGCGAGTCTGTTATACCAACGGCCCTGAGTGTGCTTGCGAGGGTCGAAAATGCCATTAACCGCCGAACCGGACCGCCCAGCGACGAAGTTCTGGAGCTTGTCCCGCTTTCCCAATCACCCACAGGCAGGCGCGGTCGAGGTGATCGATGCGCTGGCGATTTCCAAAGAGGAGTTCACTCGCCGCTATGTCAATCGCAACCGTCCCTGCCTGGTCAAGAATGCGGTGCGGCATTGGCCGGCTTTTCACAAATGGCAACGCCTGGACTACCTCAAGGCGCACTCGCGCAACAGTGCGGTGGTGGTGCGCTCGCAGATCGTTTCCGAGGTCATCGGCTGGTCCAATCCCCAGGTCAAGGCCGAGCTGACCGAGTATGCCAACACGGTCTATCGGGAAGTGCCGTTTCACCAGTTTCTTGACGACTTGAGCGTAGGTGATACGCCGCTGGTGGCCGACAGCTGCCGGTTCTCGGAAGGCTCGGCCATCGAGCAGATGAAAGAGGACGTGGGTGGGCTGCCGTTCATGCCGCAGTTGGGCAAGTCCCGGCACTATCCGCCCCATCGCAGTTTCCTGTACCGCAACTCCTATACTGATTGGCACTTCCATGTCGTCGACGAAACCTTCATGGCCCAGGTCGTCGGTGCCAAGGAGGTGTTGTTGTTACCGCCGGACGAAGCCAGTTGGCGGGCCTTGCGCCCGGTGATCGAGGAGGCGGGCTACCTGTACGACATCGACACCGGGCGCTTTCCGGGCACTCGCGGGCTGCGGGCGCTGCGTACGGTGGTGGAACCGGGGGATGCGTTGTACATCCCGGTCTACTGGTGGCACGCGGTGCAATCGATGGACGATGAGTTCGGCGCCACCGTCGCGGCGACGTTCCCGACGCCCCTGCATGTCAGTGGCAATATCAGCTCGCCCATCGCCAGGCGGGTGTTGCGGGCCTATCTGTTTTCCCGTTTTGCACCGTTGGTGTTTGGCGCGGTGCTCTATTCCCTGGCCTATCGGTTGCTGGACAAGTTGATTGGTGTTGTCACGCCTCGCGATGTGCGCCCATGAGCGTGGGGAGCGGCCGCCGGGGTTTTGACCTGGGGCGCGGATTCTATTTGCTTTGGTGCGGCGAGTCGCTGGCGGTGGTGGGCACGGCGCTGATGGAATTCGCCCTGGGCGTCTGGGTGTACAACCAGACCGGTTCGGCGGTGGCCTTTGCCAACGTGGTACTGGCGGCAACACTGCCGGCGGTGCTGTTCTTGCCTTTAGCGGGCGGCCTGGCGGACAGGATCAGCCACCGGGTGATCATTGTCTGTTGCGATGTGACCCTGGCGGTGTTGCTCCTGGGGGTCATGGCGCTGCTCTGGTTCGAAAGCCTGGAGCCGCTGCACCTGTACATTTTCAATTGCCTGGCGTCGATTGTCAGTGCCTTTCGCAAACCGGCCTATCAGGCTGCGGTCAGTACGATCGTCGCGCCCGACAAGTTCACCCGAGCCTCGGGGTTGATCAGCATCAGCAAGAACGCTTCGGCCCTGGTGGCGCCGTTGTTGGCGGGGGCGATCATGGCCAGCGCCGGGCTGGTGACGATCCTGGCGGTGGACCTGATCACCTTCTGCTCCGGCACCTTGCTGGTGATCAAGGCGTTCTCGCATGTACGAGGGACGCCAGGGCGCCAGGACGGTGCGCCCAAAGGCACGGTGTTTGGTGGCGCGCTGGGGAATGTCGCCGCGGCGCTGAAGTTCTTTGTCGCCGAGCGGCTGATGGCCGGGCTGCTGGTCTACACCATGATGCGCACGGCGCTGTTGTCACTGGCGACCCTGATGATGACGCCGTTGCTGCTGTCGACCCTGGGCAGTCAGGTCTTGGGGATGGCCTACACCTGGGCGGCCCTGGGTGGTTTGGCTGGCGCGGGGCTGCTGATTTCGATGGGCAATCCACGCCGGCTGATGGCGCTGGTGGCGGTGGCCGATCTGTTGCTGGCGGCCTGTGTCGTTGCCTTGGGGCTGGTCTCGCAAGCCGTCGCCTACTGCGCGCTGGCCTTTGTTGCGATCACCATGGCGAGCATCGCCGACGCCAGCGTGAATGCGTTGTGGATGCGCAGGATCCCCGCCGGCAGCCGTGCCAGTGTGTTTGCGCTGATCAGCATGTTGACCATCGCCAGCACCAGCCTGGCGGTGATTGTCGGCGGCTTCCTGGTGGACCACTGGTTCCAGCCCGCCTTGGTACCCGGCGGCCTTTACGCCGATTCGATCGGACGTTGGCTGGGCGTGGGGCCGGGGCGTGGTGTGGGGTTGCTGTTTGTGGTGGCCGGTGGGTTATTCGTGCTGCTGCCATTGAGCGTCTTGCTCTATGGGCCGATGCGTCGACTGGACGAGCCTCCGACGCCGATGGCCGCCCCGCGAATGACCGAACCCCCCCAGGCCGAGCCCCTCTAATGTCGGTCGGGCTCGGTGTACCTGATTCCCGTGACAGACAGGCCACGCCCGGTGGGTCACCCTTGCCGGGCTTTCCTGCTACGCCCTCAAGCACCCGGCGGACAGGACCATCTGGCATCGCCAGCGGAATCGACAACCTCAATAAAAGGAGTACCTATGCGTCCGGCGTTTTATGATCCCAGCCGTTTTCCGCAACTGAAGAATCTGGCTGATAACTGGGAAGTGATCCGTGAGGAGTTTCTGGCCCTCAACGCGCCCACCCTGACGATCAACCGCGTGGGCAAGCAGATCGCCGAGATTGTCGAAGAGATCGACGCCCACATGGCGGCTGGTGGAGAGTATGGCTGGCTCTGGGGATGGGGAGACGACATGGATATCATGCCGGAGTGGACCCAATACGGCCTGGTGGCCTACGACACCCCGATCCCCTACGCCCGCGACGCCATGCCCGGGACTATCGAGCTGCTGAGCAAGATTCCAGGTATCAAACTTTGCGCCTTGTTGCGTATGGAGCCGAACGTGTTTCTCGGTACTCATTCTCATACCGGCACTTGGGAAGAAGGTTTGCTGCACATGCAACTGACCATCGATGCTCCTACCACGCAGAACTATGCCTACCTCAATGTCAATGGCAGCTTTAACCAGAGCACCAATGGCAATCTGGTGATTTTCGATGGGTCCCTGGACCACTTTGCGGTCAATGCGTCCAGGGCTCACCGTACGGTGTTGTATCTTGAGTTTCATCGTGAGAAGCATATGGTGGCTTGATGTGCCGCTGTTCCCAGGGAATGGTGGCGACCGAGAGATTGGGGGCGCCGCTAACCCATTGTGGGAGCGGGCCTGCTCGCGAAGAGGCCGGCACATCCAGCATCTTCATCAACTGAGCCACGGCTATCGCGAGCAAGCTCGCTCCCACACTGGATTTTCAGCAGCCACAAAACTTATGTGCACCCAGTTCCCCTGTGGGAGCGAGCTTGCTCGCGAAGGGGCCGACACATTCAACATCTTCATTGACTGGGCCACCGCTATCGCGAGCAAGCTCGCTCCCACACTGGAGTTTCAGCAGACACAAAATTCATATGTGGCCGGTTCCCTTGTGGGAGCGAGCCTGCTCGCGAAGAGGCCGGCACATTCAACATCTTCATTGACTGGGCCACCGCTATCGCGAGCAAGCTTTGCTCCCACGGAGCAATGCCGGAGTGAGGGCATGCCGAGCCCTAGCGAGGCACCGAGTGGTGGGGCAGAAGCGTTTTGGTTACTTTCGCCTGGGCCGGCATTCCGGCTCTTCAAAGGCGACCCGCCGTCAGGGCGGAACCCTAAGTGGCCGTTACCGAAGAAACGGATATTCACACCTTCAGGCCGGGTAACCCAATCTCACCGTCGACTCAAGCGCCGACTCCAGAAAACGAAAAGCCGTCTGCTTCGAAACCTGGGTCGACTCGAAGAACGCCAGGTGGCTGCCATTGCGCTCCACATGCAGCAGGGCATCGCTGATGGCCTCGGCAATGTGCTTGGAACCACCCAGGTGGGTGGTTTCATCGCAGTCGCCGGCGACGACCAGGGTGGGCACCGTGATCTGTTCCAGCCGCGACTTCAAATCAGTCTTGTTCAGCGCATCGTTGAGTCGCGCATAACGATAGAACAACTCTTCGTTGACGTAGGGATAGAGCGCCGCATGGGCGATGGAGTCCGGAATGGTCGCCAGGGTGGCCTGATCCAGGAACAACGCCTGCAGGTCGCTGGCCTCGTTGCGATCCACGGCGGCCGACTCCATCAGCCATTCGAAATTCTGCTGGTGGGCAGTGCGCAGGCTGTCGTCCCCCAAGTTGTAGTCGCCGTGCCACAGGCTCAGGGAGTTGACCCGGTCGGTGTGGGTGGCCGCGGCGCTGAGAGCGATCACCGCGCCACCGCAGATACCCATCAGGTGCGCGTTTTCCAGGCCATAGTGGTTCATCACATTGATCAAGTCGCCCACCTGGGCGTCGGTGTCCACGGATAACTGGTCGAACGAGGTGCAGGAGCCGAACAGCCCGCGGGTTTCCCAGGTGACCACGAAGAACCTTTCGCTCAGCGCATTGAACCAGTCGCGGCACAGGTCGAACGGCATGCCGCAGGGCAGGGCGAGGACGATGGCCGGGCGATTTCGATCGGTGTTGGCATGGACTGACAGCGCCACGTTGTCGCGGGTGATCAGGTGCAGTGTCTCGACCTCGGGCACTGCACCGCTGAAATCGAAATGCCTGACCAGGCGCCCGAAATCCTTGGCACTGTCGACGTCGTCGAAGTGGTCATAGGCAAACTCGAGGGCCTGGCAGATTTTCTTACTGATGAACATTTCGAAAGACGACAGTTGCGCCTCACCGTCATGCACGTACTGCACGGCTTTGACGCCGATCCTGGCGAACGCGGTGTTGACCGCGCGTTCCGTGGCTCTCACGCTGGAGGAAGCATGGTCGGGTGCCGCGTCACTGCCCTGGGCCAGAAAGCTCAGGCAGATGGGATCGGGCAAATGGATGGCAAGGTGCCTAAGCATCCTCACGGTCTCACACAGGCGCGTCGCTGCGTCGGTGGAAATAGTCATGGATTGGGGACTCCTGTCAGGCACGTTGCGCACGCCAACTGTCATGTGGCATTGAAAAAGTCAGACGGCTTCGAACTTTTTGCCTCGTGTGGTGTGGGTGACAAGGCGATTGTATTCAGGCGTCGTCTCGCCGATGACCTGCACCGCGCCGTACTTCTCAAGGCTGATACGTCCACCGTATTCCTCGATGTGGTCGGAGTCCGGATATATCTTCACGAACGACGGCACATAGCGCGAGGCGAAGCCCATGCGCATGTCCTGGGACTCACCGCTGTGGGGATAGGAAGCGTGCATCAGGGTCGACCAGAAAATGATGAACTGGCCGGCTTTCATCTGCATGGGCATGGCGGAGGCTTCATCAGGCTTCCAGTTTTCGTCGATCTGC
This sequence comes from Pseudomonas sp. RL_5y_Pfl2_73, assembly GCF_963970515.1. Classification (NCBI taxonomy): domain Bacteria; kingdom Pseudomonadati; phylum Pseudomonadota; class Gammaproteobacteria; order Pseudomonadales; family Pseudomonadaceae; genus Pseudomonas; species Pseudomonas sp. RL_5y_Pfl2_73. The sequence continues at coordinate 8,721 of NZ_CAXAPD010000050.1, forward strand.
AACTGGCGATAGTCGTAGCCGAAGAAACCGCGTCGCACGCCATCCTTGACCACCGAGCTGTTGTTGGCATCGGGGTCGTAGGCCATGCGCTTGGTTTCGTCGTAGTTCATGCTGTTCTGGGTGCCGGGAATGAATTGCAGGCAACCGTTGGCGATGTTGGCGTCGGTGAAGGCGGTCCAGACGGTGATGGTGCCGCCGAAGTCTTCGTTTTCCGGCCACAGGATCTGCGGCTTGCCCGAGGCATTGGCGAAGGTGTCGGCCTGGTGCCAGTCGGTGCCTTCGTCGCCCGGGTATTTAGGGAAAAACTCGGTGCGCCAGCACAGCACGTCCGGGCCGAGGATGCTTTCGACGCGGTCGCAGATTTGCGGGCGGCAGATGTGACTGGCGAGAAAATCGTCGTCCAGGTGGCGATCGTAGTTGGCAATGTTGGTACCGCCGGAGATCGCATCCAGGTCCTGGTATGCCGCGGCACTGCGGTCGAGCAGACGCAGGCGGGTGCGTTTCCAGGTCTCTTTCATTTCTTCTGGCGAATAGGCGTCGAACGGTCCGATGAAACCGTTCTTTTCAAAGGACGCACGCTCTTGCGGGGTCAAGGCGAATTTTTTGCTCATGGGCTTTTCCTTTTCGATCAATGGGCTTGAACAAGGGAGCGCTGGATACAGCCGGCCAACACTTTGGCGGTCGCGCCATCGGCCAACACGCCTGGGTCGAGGTTGACCCGGTAATGGGCCTTTAGCGTGCTCAACGAGCGGATCAGGGCCAGGGAGGTGCCGCCGAAATCGAAGAAGTCATCGTTCAGGCCGATGTTCTTCAGGCCGATGTCGTCCGACCAGACCTTGAGCACGAACTGCTCCTGTTCGGTGAGGCCCGGTTCACTGGTGTGGAGCGCGGTCGCCGGCACGGAATCGGGCGAGGGCAGGCGGCCTTTGTCGATCTTGCCGTGGTCGGTGACCGGCAACGCGGCCAGTGGGATGTAGGCCGAGGGGCGCATGTAGTCCGGCAGGGTCGTGGCCACCTGTGCGGCGACTTCGCTGCGCACCTGTTCGGTCCAGGCGGTCACGCCATGGGTTGGCACCACATAGGTGACCAGGCGCCAGTCGCCATCGCCGTAATCGTGACCGGCCACGTGGGCGGCGGCTACGGCGGGGCTGGCTTGCAGGCAGGCCTCGACTTCGCCTGGCTCGATGCGGAACCCGCGGATCTTCAGCTGTTCATCGCAACGACCGGCATAGCGATACTCGCCGTCGTCTCCCAGCACCAGCAGGTCGCCGGTGCGATAGGCACGGCTCGGGGTGTCCGGCAACTGGACGAAGCGCCCGGCGTTCAGGGCGGGACGATTCAGGTAGCCCAGGGCCACACCGGCGCCTTCGATGTAGAGCTCACCGGCGTTGCCTTGAGGCACCGGTTGCTGATCGGCGTCGAGCAGGTGCAGGCGCCAGCCATCCAGTGGCGCGCCGATGGACACCATAGCGGCGCTTTCCAGGTCCTGGCCACGTACCCGTTTGAAGGTGGTGTGGACGGTGGCTTCGGTGATGCCGTACATGTTGATCAAGGCAGGCTTCTGATCGCCATGCCGCTCAACCCACGGTCGCAGCACGGTGGCTGGCAGCGCCTCGCCACCGAACACTACATAGCGCAGCGCCAGGGGTGCAGTGGCAGAGCGGTCAGCCTCATCCAGGCCGCGGAACGCCGATGGCGTCTGGCTCAGGACGGTCACGCCCTGGTCGGCTAGCCATTGACGCGTGCCACTTGGCGAGCGCGACACGTCGTAGGGCACCACAGCGACATGGCCACCGTGGGCGAGGGCGCCCCAGATTTCCCATACCGAAAAATCGAAACCGATGGAATGGAACATCGACCAGACGTCGTTTTCGGTGAAGGCGAACGAACGTTGGGTACTGTCCAGCAGGCGGCTGACGTTACCGTGCGCCACCAATACGCCCTTGGGCTCACCGGTGGAGCCGGAGGTGTAGATGACATAGGCCGGGGCGTCGTCGGGGTTGCGTCGGTCGATGGTGGGCAGCGGTTGCAGGGTCGGACCGGCCAGCAACTCGGCCAGGGACAGGACGCGCACGGACGCGCTCTGCGGCAGATCGGCGAGTTCACCGATCATCAGGCTCAGGCCGCTGTCGCGCACGATGTGTTCGACACGTTTGCCAGGGTACTGCGGATCGACTGGAACGTAAGCGCCACCGGCCTTGAGGATGCCCAGCAGGCTGATGACCAGATCGACGCCACGTGGCAGGCACATTCCCACCAGCATGCCGTCCTGGACGCCTTCCTGGCGAAGCCTGGCCGCCAGCTGTGACGAAGCCGTGTCGAGTTGTGCGTAGCTCAATGAGCGAGACGCGTCGGACACCGCGGTTCGCTCAGGGAATTCACGGGCCCGGGCGAGGAATGTTTCATGCAGGAATGCACCGGGCGTGAGGGGGGCTGGCGCGGGGTTGACCGAACCGCCAGTGTTCTTAATCGGCATGACTAACGCTCCTGTTAAATGCCAGGCACAACCTGTTTGCGTGTTGCGCAAACCAATGTGCTTGAGACGTCACTGCGACCCACGGCATCGTTTGCGGTACCTGTGCAATTCGCAGCTCGCGCATTTCAGCACCGACTTCGTGTCGGCGTCTGTCGCGGGAAATGGGGACAAGCGAGCCTTATGCGGATCGACGTGCATCGATGCGTCGGTGCAATGGCCGGTGGTGGGCTCTGTTTTGGTGTGTATATCCGTTGCTGCGGTAACGGCTGCTGGCGGAACCCTAAGCCGCCGTTACGCAAAAAACGGATATACACCCCATCCGCTCGTAAAAAAACCATACCTCTTGAAACTGAAGATCAGCAGATCCAGAAACGACCTAAGTAACCACCATTACAACCTCTGTCCCGGTTTGCGGTGCCAGACATCCCCCCGGATCAATGTTTTTATCCTTGCCCGATGGTAGGGCGCATTGGTCCGGCCCTGCGACGTGGATCCGACGATCCGTGGTTCAGGAGTTATTCATGAGTCTTCAAACTGACGCTTCGCCCGCCATCCCCGTTGACGGGATGACGGATTCGCTTGTCTGGCCAGGTCACGGGGGCGGCGAATCGGTCAGGCTGTCGTTACTCGCCGACGGCTTGAGTTTGCCGGTGGTGATCGAGCCGATCGAGCCGGGGCTGGATCCTTCGTTGTGGGCCAACACCCATCGCCAGGCCATCGAGGCGTTGCTGTGTCGTCACGGCGCGGTGCTGTTTCGCGGTTTTGACCTTGGCTCGGTGCCAGCCTTCGAGGCGTTCGCCGAAGCCTTGTCGCCTGGGTTGCACGGCAGCTACGGCGACCTGCCGAAGAAGGAGGGCGGACGTAACGTCTACCGCTCCACGCCGTATCCCGAGCGCGAGATGATCCTGTATCACAACGAGAGCTCGCACCTGGAAAGCTGGCCGCGCAAGCAATGGTTCTATTGCGAGCAGCCGTCCCGGGTGGGCGGCGCGACGCCGCTTGCTGACATCCGCCAGGTCCTGAAATGCCTGCCTGAGGAGGTGGTGGCCCGGCTCGAACAAAAAGGCCTGCGCTACAGCCGCACCTTCACCGCCGGTGTCGAGCCCAGCTGGGCGTCATTCTTTGGCACCACCGAGCGCGCCGTCGTCGAGCAGCGTTGCCGGGAAGAGGGCACCGATTTCGAATGGCTCGACGCTGACACCTTGCAAGTACGCACCCTCTGCCCGGCGGTTATCCAGCACCCGGTGACCGGGGAGCGGGCTTTTTTCAACCAGGTACAGCTGCACCATCCGTTCTGTCTCGGCGAGGAAATGCGCGAGGATCTGCTCGATATGTTCGGCGCCGACCGATTGCCGCGCATGGTCAGTTATGGCGATGGAACGCCGATAGAAGACGACGTCATGGCGTTGCTCGGCGAGGCCTATGAGGCCTGTGCGGTCAGGTTCACCTGGCGCAAGGGCGATGTGGTGATGCTCGACAACATGTTGGCCGCCCACGCTCGCGATCCTTACGAGGAACCACGCCTCATCGTGGTGGCGATGGGCGAGATGACCGCCCGTGGCGATGTATGGCGACCGGTGTGAGCCCTTTAGCGACTCCATTCGAGGATAGCAACCCATGAAAAAAGAGCAGAAAGCGAAGAAAGAGAAGAAGCCCAGACCGGGCTCGGTCATGCGCCTGTTGTGGCGCAACCATCCCTGGCTGACGCTCTTTACGTTGATCTGCGGTGTCATCAGCGGGGTGGCGTCCATCGCGGTGGTGAGCGTGATCAACGAGGCTATCCACAATGACGGCTCGCGCCTGCAGGCGCTGTACTGGTTCATCGGGCTCAGTGCCACGGCGCTGATCTTGCGCAACGGTGCAGCTTTGTTCCCGGCCTACGCCAGCATGCGGATCATGACGCGCTTGCGCATTGCACTGTGTCGCAAGATTCTCGCCACGCCACTGGAAGAGGTGGACCGGCGTGGCCCGCCCAATGTGCTGACGATGTTGACCAACGACATCCCGCAACTGAATACGACGCTGATCATCATGCCCACGATCCTGGTGGAGGCGACGGTCTTTCTGTTCGGCATCGGCTACCTGGCCTACCTGTCGTGGGTCGTGCTGGCCTTGACGGTTTCACTGATGATCCTGGGGGTGGGGCTGTATCTGTTCTTCTTCTCCTGTGGCGTCAGGAACACCTCCCGTGTGCGGGACGAATACACCGCGTTCAATGAATACACCCACGCCCTGGTGTTCGGTCTCAAGGAGCTCAAGCTCAATGGCGTGCGGCGCCGTTGGTTCGGTCGCTCGGCCATCGAGGCGTCTTCCACCCGTGTGGCGCGCTACAACTTTGTCGAGCGGCTGTGGTACACCGCCGCCGACAACGTCGGGCAATTCACGCTGTCGTTGCTGATCGGTTGCTTGCTGTTCGCCGCACCCCTGGTCGGTGCCGTCGATCCGAAAATCATGACTGCCAGCGTCCTGGCCGTGCTGTACATCATGGGCCCGTTGTCGTTGCTGGTCGGGGCGATGCCCTTGCTGGCGGCGGGCCGGGTGGCGTGTACGCGTCTTTCGGAGTTCGGTTTCTCGATCAACGATTCGCACCCGGAGCCTATCGAGACCGATGTGCCCAAGGTCCATCTGCTGGAGCACAAGAAGTCGTGGAACCGGATCGAGTTGAAGGCCGTTCGCATGCATTACCAGGAGCTGCACGCCGAGACCGGTTTCTCCCTGGGCCCCATCGACCTGACGGTACAGACTGGAGAGTTGATCTACATCGTCGGTGGTAACGGTTGTGGCAAAAGCACCTTGGCCAAGCTCATCTGCGGGCTCTACATTCCCCAGGGCGGCGAGGTTTTGCTCGATGGCAAGGCCATCACCGAGGAAAGTCGCAACGACTATCGCGATCTGTTCTCCGCGGTGTTTTCCGATTTCCACCTGTTCAACCGCCTCATCGGCCCCGACGAAGAGGACGGCAGCCCGACGCTGGCGCGCAAGTACCTGGAAACCCTGGGGCTGGCCGACAAGATCAAGATCGAAGGACTGGGGTATTCCACCCTTAAGGCCTTGTCCTATGGCCAGCAAAAACGCCTGGCGCTGGTGTGCGCCTACATGGAGGACCGCTCGGTCTACGTACTGGACGAGTGGGCCGCGGACCAGGATCCGCCGTTCAAGAAGTTCTTCTACGAGGAACTGCTGCCCGACCTCAAGCGCCGTGGCAAGACGGTGCTGATCATTACCCATGACGACCAGTACTTCCAACTGGCCGATCGCATCATCAAGTTGTCGGATGGCCAGATCGTTTCCGACATCAACTGCGCCCTGCGCGACAAACGAGCCTGAATGTCCATTCAGGCCTCATCGTCCGGCTTGCGCTGTCGCGACAGTACTGCTGAACACCCGTGAACAACGCTTGGCATTGACCCACCCGGCAGACGTGCATCCCCGCCGGGTGGCGATGCCATGCAAGAACGCTCCGATCGTTCGACGCTCGACCGATCTCACGCCGCGCCGGCTACTTGCGCGGATTTGCATCAACACCAGGCGTGCCTGTTGCATTCAACCCGGGCAGCACTGACAAATCTCTGAGAAGGACCGTATGAAATTTTTCTTTGCGCGTGTAGTGGGTGATGTTGTTGCAACGGGCTGTTCGGCCGAGCGGGGCCATGAGCAACAGCAGGTCAGTTCATTGTCGGTGAGTGTTCAGGTGTCGGAGGGACGGGTATGAACCAGTCCCTGTCGTTTTCGCAAACCTACCCGTTGACGGCCGCCCAGCGAGACATCTGGCTGGAGCAAATGGTCCAGGGCGACTCCCCCCTCTACAACATCGGAGGTTACCTGCACATCGAGGGTGTGGTTGACGCCGAGCGGTTCCAGCAGGCAATCGACTTGTTGGTGCAAAAGCATGATGCCCTGCGCACGGTATTGCTCCGTGAAGCCGACGCAGGTGGCGTGCCGATGCAGATGCTGGCCGATACGCTGGCGGTGCAGGTGCCTGTGCATGATTTGTCGGATCTGCCCGACCCGCAGGCATCGGCACAGGCCTGGGTCGAGCAGCGGATGGCGATGGCGTTTCCACTGGATGGCGGGCCGCTGTTCCGCCTGGCGCTGCTCAAGCTCAATGGCGCATCGTTCTATTTCGTCATCCAGGTGCATCACATCGTCCTGGACGGCTGGAGCATCGGTTTGATGTTCAAGGAACTCGGCGAGCTCTACAGCGCGCTGGAAAGCAACCAGACGCCAGACGTGGCAGCACCGTCCTACGTGGCGTTCATCGAGGACGATGCGCGCTATCGCGATTCCCCGCGGTTTGCCCGTGAACGGCAGTACTGGCTGGAAAAATACCAGGAAGTGCCACCGCCCTTGTTCGTGGCCCGCAACCGTGATCGCTACCCTGATGGCATGGCCCCCAGCCGCCATGCCGTATGGCCCTACGCTCGGTCGCTGAACGAGCGGATCGACGCCCTGGCGCAGGTGCATCAGTCCTCACGCTCGGCTGTGCTGCTGGCTGCGCTGTACGTTTATTTTGCCCGCACCACCCAACGTGAAGAGCTGGTGATCGGTTTGCCGGTCCTGAATCGCTCCAACGCGTCCTTCAAGAAAACCATGGGGATGTTCACCCAGGTGAGTGCCGTGCGGTTGCGCTTCAGCGCCGAGCTGTCATTCGGCGAGCTGGTCCACGACGTGGCGCGCACCCTCAAGCAGGACTATCGCCACCAGCGCTTCCCCCTGAGCGACATGAACCGTTCGCTGGAATTGCTGCAGGGCAACCGTGCGCAGTTGTTCGACATATCGTTCTCCTATGAGCTGGACGATCACCAGTTCATGTTCGGGCAAGCCCCGGCGCGTTCGTTCAAGTGCTCGAACGGTCACGAACAAATGCCGTTGGCCATTCACGTGCGCAGCAACCCGCACGACGATAACGCCTGGCTGCACTGGATCTACAACGCAGCTTTTTTCCAGGACGGTGAAATCGAGGCGATGGCCGAGCGCTTCATGCAGGTGCTGGAGCAAGGCTTGGGTCATGACGCATTGCCGATCTGCGAGTTTGTACTGCCGACGCCGGCCGAGGCCCTTCAGCTACAGGCCTGGAACGCCGACGACGGGCAGCACTATGAGCACGACCGCACGATCCATGGCCTGTTCGAAGCGCAAGCGGCCGCGCAACCCGATGCGGTGGCAGTGGTGCATGAAGACCAAGCATTGACCTACGGCGAGCTCAATGCCCGGGCCAACCAAGTCGCCCATCGCTTGCTGGCGCTGGGTGTTCGCCCGGACGACCGGGTGGCGATTTGTGTCGAGCGTGGCCTGGACATGATCGTCGGCCTGTTGGGTATCCTGAAGTCCGGCGCCGGTTACGTGCCGCTGGACCCGGCCTATCCGCCGGAGCGCCTGGCCTTCATGCTCGAGGACAGCACCCCGTCGGCCTTGCTCACCCAGTCGGCGCTGGAGGTGCAACTGCCGGCGCTGTCTGCGCCGGCGTTATGGCTCGATCAGCCCGCCAGCGCGGGGATCGCTGAACAGCCGTCGCACAACCCCGACGTCGCGGCGCTGACGTCGCACCACTTGGCCTACGTGATCTACACCTCGGGCTCCACCGGGTTGCCCAAGGGCGTGATGGTCGAGCATCGCAACGTCGCACGGCTATTTTCGGCGACCCAACTGTGGTTCGAGTTTGGCCCTCAGGATGTATGGGCGCTGTTCCATTCCTTCGCGTTCGATTTCTCGGTTTGGGAAATCTGGGGCGCGTTGACCCATGGCGGCCGCTTGCTGGTGGTGCCACAACTGGTCAGTCGTTCCCCGCAAGACTGCTACGCACTGGTGTGCGAGGCCGGGGTCACGGTCTTGAATCAGACGCCGAGTGCCTTCCGCCAGTTGATCGCGGCCCAGGGCGAAAGCGAGCTGCGCCACAGTCTGCGTCAGGTAATTTTTGGTGGCGAAGCGCTGGACACTCGCATTCTCAAGCCGTGGTATGACCGTGCAAGCAATGCCGGGACGCAATTGGTCAACATGTACGGCATCACTGAAACGACGGTGCACGTGACGTACCGTCCGCTTGAAGCCGCCGATGCGCAGTGGGGCGGGGGCAGTCCGATCGGCAAGCGTATCCCTGATCTGCGCCTGTACCTGCTCGACCCGTACGGCCAGCCCGTGCCGGTGGGCGTGGCAGGCGAGTTGTATGTCGCTGGCGCGGGGGTGGCACGGGGTTACCTGAACAGGCCCGAACTCAATGACACCCGCTTCATCGCCGATCCGTTCGACAGCACTGCCGGGGCACGGATGTATCGCACCGGCGATCTCGGTCGCTGGCAGGAGAACGGTGAGCTGCAATACCTGGGTCGCAACGACGAACAGGTGAAAATCCGTGGCTTCCGTATCGAGCTTGGCGAGATCGAGACGAAGCTTGCGGCGTGCGAGGGTGTGCGCGAAGCGGTGGTCATCGGCCGTGAAGACACGCCGGGCGATCAACGCCTGGTGGCCTATCTGATCGCCGGCGAAGGCGCACAACTGTCGGCGGCCGAACTGCGTTCGAACCTGCTGGGTTCGTTGACGGACTACATGGTGCCCAGTGCCTTCGTGGTCCTTGAACGGTTCCCGCTGACCACCAACGGCAAGCTCGATCGCAAGGCACTGCCGGCGCCCGATGCACAGGCGTATGCCCATCGCGTGTTCGAAGCGCCGGTAGGCGACGTGGAAATCACCCTGGCCGGGCTCTGGACTGAACTGCTCGGCGTCGAACAGGTAGGGCGCCATGACCGGTTCTTCGAACTGGGTGGTCACTCGCTGCTGGCGGTCAAGCTGATCGAGCGCATGCGCCAAGTCAATCTGGACACCGATGTGCGGGTGCTGTTCGGTCAGCCAACCCTGGCGACACTGGCGGCCGCCACGGGCAGCAGCGGTGGCATTGTCGTACCGGACAACGCCATTGTCCACGATGCCCAGCGCATCACGCCAGACCTGCTGCCACTGGCAACGCTGACCCAGGACGAAATCGACCGTATTGTCGCGGCGGTGCCGGGTGGGGTGAGCAACGTCCAGGACATCTACGCGCTGGTGCCATTGCAGGAAGGCATCCTGTATCACCATCTGGCGACCGCCCAGGGCGATCCCTATCTGCTGCAAGCGCTGTTGCGCGTGGGCAGTCGCGAACAGTTGGATGCGTTCGTCCAGGCCTTGCAGGCGGTGGTCGAACGGCACGACATCCTGCGTACGTCAGTGATGTGGGAAGACCTGGGCGAGCCGGTCCAGGTGGTCTGGCGCCAGGCCCGGCTGATGGTGGAAGAACTCGCCTTGAATGCGGCCGATGGCGACATCGCCGAGCAGCTGCGGGCCCGCTTCGATCCTCGCCATACCCGCTTCGACCTGCGCCAGGCACCGATGATGCGCATCCACGTGGCCGAAGACCTCGTCAGCGGCAGTTGGGTCGCGGTGTTGCTGTTCCATCACTTGATCGATGACGCCACGTCCCTGGGCATGCTGGGCAAGGAAATCGAGGCCCACCTGGAAAACCGTGCGGGTGAATTGCCCAGGTCCGTGCCTTATCGCAACTATGTGGCGCAGGTGCGCTTGGGCAGCGATCCTGGTCAACATGAAGCGTTCTTCAGCGAAATGCTCGGGGACGTGGACGAGCCGACGCTGCCGTTCGGCTTGCAGGATGTGCAGGGCGACGGCACCGGTATCGAAGAGGCTTCGCTGTCCCTGGCTGCCGACTTGACCCAGCGCCTGCGCGCCCAGGCACGGCGCCTGGGAGTCAGCACGGCGAGCCTGCACCATTTGGCCTGGGGCCAGGTGGTGGGGCGCTTGTCCGGCCGCCAGGATGTGGTGTTCGGGACGGTCTTGATGGGACGCCTGCACAGCGGCCAGGACGACGGTCACGCTTTGGGCATGTTCGTGAACACGCTGCCGTTGCGCGTCGAGGCAGGGGGGCAGGGTGTGCTGGCCGCGCTGAAGGCCACCCACGAGCGCCTGGCGGCGCTGCTTGGTCACGAGCATGCGCCGTTGTCCCTGGCGCAACGTTGCAGCGGGGTCGCCGCGCCGACGCCACTGTTCAGCGCGTTGCTGAACTACCGGCAAACCGCGGTGGCTGCGCAGGCACCCAACGACGCCGGTCAGGCGCGAACCTGGGCTGGGGTCGAGATCCTCGGCGGCGAAGAGCGGACCAACTACCCACTGTCGCTGTCGATAGACGACCTGGGCGAGTCGTTCGGGCTGACGGTGCAAGCCGTGGCCGGCGTCGGCGCGCAGCGCGTTTGCGCCTATATGAATACGGTGCTCGAAGCACTGGTCGATGCGCTCGATCAAGCTGTCGACTCACCGCTGCATGACCTGGATATTGTTCCCTCCAATGAGTGGCGTCAGTTGGTCGAGGACTTCAATGCCTTCGATACGGCCTACCCGGCGGGGTTGCTGATCCATCAATTGTTCGAAGCCCAGGTCCAGGCCCGGCCAGACGCTGTCGCGCTGACGTATCAGGACGCGTGCCTGAGCTACGGTGAACTGAATCGGCTGGCGAACCAGATTGCCCATCGCCTGATCGAGCAGGGAATCGGTGCCGATGATCGTGTGGCGATCTGCGTGGACCGCAGCCTGGAAATGGTCGCGGGGCTGCTGGGTATCCTCAAGGCTGGTGCTGCTTATGTGCCCCTGGACCCGGCCTATCCGAGTGAACGCCTGGCCTACATGCTGGAGGACAGCGCGCCCAAGGTGCTGCTGACCCAGCGCGAATTGCAGGCCCGCTTCCCGCAGCCGAGCATGCCGGTGTTGTTACTCGATCCCGAGGCACGCGATGCCGCGGGTATCAGCGCCCAACAGCAAACCAATCCGCACGTGAGCAGCCTAAGCCCCGACGGCCTGGCGTATGTCATCTATACCTCGGGTTCCACCGGCCAGCCCAAGGGCGTTGCCATGCCGCACCGGGCCCTGGTCAACCTGATGCAGTGGCAAATCGAACAGGCCCAGCAGCAAGGCCGCGCGACCGTCCGCACCTTGCAATTCGCGGCCCTGGGCTTTGACGTTGCCTTCCAGGAGATGTTCAGCACCCTGTGCGCCGGTGGCGAACTGTCGTTGATCCATGCTGATGTCCGATTGAATTTCCACCGTCTGTTCCAACACATCCGCGAGCAGCGCATCGAGCGCCTCTACCTGCCGTGTGTCGCCCTGCAGGCGTTGGCCGAAGCGGTGGTGGGCGACGGTGAGGACGGTCCGCTGGCGTGCCCGCTGCAGGACGTCATCACCGCGGGCGAGCAACTGCGCATCACGCCACAGATCCGTGATTTTTTTGCCCGCCTGGACGGCTGCCGCCTGCACAACCACTACGGCCCGACCGAATCCCACGTCGCCACCGCGCTGACCTTGCCGGACGATGTCGCCGCCTGGCCTACGCTGCCGGCCATCGGGCACCCGGTGGCCAACACCCGCATTTATCTGCTGGACGAACACCTACGCCCGGTTCCGGCCGGCGTGGCGGGCGAAATCCACATCGGCGGCGTGTGCGTTGCCCGTGGCTACCTGAACCGCGATGACCTCAGTGCCGAACGTTTCATTCGCGATCCGTTCACGATGGATGGCCAGGCGCGCCTGTACAAGACCGGTGACCTGGGGCGTTACCAGCCCGACGGTTGCATTGAATACCTGGGGCGCAACGACGATCAGATCAAGATCCGCGGTTTCCGTGTCGAGCTGGGAGAAGTCGAGGCCAGGCTTTGCCAGCACGCCGGGATCAAAGAGGCGGCGGTCATCGCCCGTGAAGACAGCCCTGGCGACAAACGCCTGGTGGCGTACTTCACGCCTGCGGTCGCGGACCTGTGGCCCGACGCCGATTCACTGCGCGCGCATCTGCAAGCACTCTTGCCGGACTACATGGTCCCGGCGGCCTATGTGCGCCTGGAAAAACTGCCCCTGTCGCCCAACGGCAAACTGGAGCGACGGGCGTTGCCGGCGCCCGAGGCGGACGCCTTCGCCAGCCGTGCCTATGAAGCACCGCAGGGCGAGGTGGAAACTGTGCTGGCCCGGCTCTGGACCGAGGTACTCGGCGTGGAGCGGGTGGGGCGCCATGACCACTTCTTCGAGCTGGGCGGACATTCGCTGCTGGCAGTGAAACTGATCGAGCGGATGCGCCAGGCCGGCGTGAGCGCGGATGTGCGCGTGTTGTTCGGTCAACCAACCCTGGCCGCCCTGGCCGCAGCGGTGGGCGGTCGTGCTGACATCGTGGTGCCGGCCAATGGCATCGTCACCGGTTGCCAGCGGATCACGCCGGCCATGCTGCCGCTGGTGTCGCTGGACCAGCCCACCATCGACCGGATTGTCGCCACGGTGCCTGGTGGGGTCGGCAATGTGCAGGACATCTACCCGTTGGCCCCGCTGCAAGAGGGGATTCTCTACCACCACATTGCCGCGCAAGCGGGCGACCCGTACTTGCTGCAAGCCACGTTTGCCCTGGACAGCCGTGCCCGGCTCGATGGGTTCGTCCAGGCTTTGCAGGCGGTCATCGATCGGCACGACATCCTCCGGACCGCGGTGCTCTGGGAAGGCTTCGACCAGCCCTTGCAAGTGGTCCAGCGCCGTACCGAGCTGCTGCTCGAAGAACCGCTGTTGGACCCGATCCAAGGCGACATCGCCACGCAACTACAAGCGCTTTTCGACCCTCGGCATTGTCGCCTGGATTTGGGTAAGGCGCCGCTGATGCGCCTGGCGTGCGCCTGGGACAGTGCCCAGCAGCGCTGGGTGGCGATCCTGCTGTTCCACCACATTGCCCTGGACCATACGGCGCTGGACGTGATGCAGGCGGAAATGCTGGCGTGCCTCAACGGTGAGGCCGAGCGCCTGGACGCCGCCATGCCGTACCGCAATTACGTGGCGCAGACTCTGCTGGGTGTCAGCCGCGCGCAACACGAAGACTTTTTCCGCGAGATGCTCGGCGATGTCGAGGAACCGACGCTGCCGTTCGGGCTGCGTGAAGTACAGGGCGACGGCCGGGGCATCGACGAGGCCAAGCTGAACCTCGATAACGCGTTGAGCCTGCGCCTGCGCCAGCAGGCGCGCCAGTTGGGCGTGAGCCCGGCGGCCCTGCATCACCTGGCGTGGGCTCGGGTGCTGGGACGCTTGTCCGGGCGCGAAGACGTGGTCTTCGGCACCGTGTTGTTGGGCCGCATGCAGAGCGGCGAGGGCTCTGACCGCGCGCTGGGCATGTTCATCAATACCTTGCCGCTGCGGGTGAAGGTGGGGGCCGAGGATGTACGCACGGGTGTCAAGGCGACCCATGAGCGACTGACCGCCTTGCTCGGTCATGAACACGCCTCGCTGGCATTGGCCCAGCGCTGCAGTGGTGTGCCGGCTTCGTTGCCGCTGTTCAGCGCCTTGCTCAACTACCGCCACAGCCCGCTCCAGGACATCGACGGCATCGAGCGTTGGGCGGGAGCACAGGTGTTGGCGGTCATGGAACGGACCAACTATCCATGCATGTTGTCGGTCGACGACCTGGGCGAAGGCTTTCTGTTGAGCGTACAGACGGCTGGCGCTGTCGATGCCCGGCAGGTCGGCACCTACATGGAGACAGCTTTGGCGAGTCTGGTGGAGGCGCTGGAGTTCGCGCCTCAGTCGCCGGTCAATGCGCTGGATATCCTGCCTGGAGACGAGCGTTGGCAGTTGTTGCGGGATTTCAACGCCACCGAGGCTGACTATCCGCAGCAGCAGACGATTCATGGGTTGTTCGAGGAACAGGTCCAGCGTACCCCGGATGCCGTGGCGGTGATTCGCGGCGGGCAACGCCTGAGTTACCGCGCGTTGAACGAGCGGGCCAACCGCCTGGCCCATTACCTGCGCAAGC
>NZ_CAXAPD010000051.1:0-22918 GCF_963970515.1 Pseudomonas sp. RL_5y_Pfl2_73
CAAGGCTTGCCCGCGATGAAGGCAATGCGGTCTTTCAAGAATAGAGCTGCCTGTTTCGCGGGGGCCTTGCTCCCACTTACCCCCGTCACAATGATCAGGGCTTCTCTTGCGCCTGCAACTGCCCATCCCACCCCCCACCCAATGCGGTAATCAACTGTACACTGGCGACCAAGCGGCTCTGCTGCAGGCTCAGCACACTGCGTTCGTTGCTCAGCGCGGTGGCCTGGACGCTGACCACGTCGAGGTAGGCAATCAACCCAGCCTTGTACTGGTTCTGCGTCAGGCGCAGGGATTCCCGGGCGGCGTCCAGGGCTTCCTGGCGTACGCGGGCTTCGTCTTCCAGCACCTTGAGCTGGATCATGTAGTTTTCCACCTCGCGCAAGCCGTCGAGCACGGTCTGGCGATAGGTGGCGACGGCCTGGTCATACGCCGCGACAGTACGGTCGACTTCTGCCGAACGCTGGCCGCCATCGAACAATGTCATCGCCAATTGTGGACCGACCGACCAGAAGCGGTTCGGCACGCTCACCCAGTTGTCGTAGGTACTGCTGCTGTAGCCGCCACTGAGGCTGAGGGTCAGGTCCGGGTAATACGCGGCCTTGGCGACCCCGATCTTGGCGTTGGCGGCCATCACCGAGCGTTCTGCCGAGGCGATATCCGGCCGACGCTCGAGCAGCTGCGCCGGCAGCGCTACCGGGATCTGCGGCAGCGACGGGATGTCCTGAGTCTCGGCCAGGTTGAACTCGGCCGGCGGCAGGCCGATCAGCACGGCGATGGCGTTTTCAAATTGGGCCCGTTGCCAGATCAGGTCGATCAGGTCGCCCTGGGTGGTCTTGAGCTGGTTCTGCGCCTGTGCCACCGCGTCCTTGCCGGACACCCCTGCGCGGTACTGGTTTTCGGTCACTTTCAGGGAACGCTGATAGTTGTCGACGGTGGTCTGCAATAGGCGTTTCTGTTCATCGATCACCCGCAATTGCAAGTAATTCTGCAGCAGTTCCGATTGCTGGCTCAGGCGCATCGCCGCCAAGTCGGCAAAACTGGTTTGGGCGCTCGCCTCGTCGGCTTCCAGGGTGCGGCGCAACTTACCCCACACGTCCGCCTCCCAACTGACACCGGCCTGGGCGCTGTAGGTGTCGCGAATGCCGCTGGACGAACTGCTCAAGCTCGAACTGCTACTACCAGTGCCCTGGCTGGAACGTGTTTTGCCAACGCTCAAGTCCACGGTGGGAAAAAATGCGCCACGGGCGTTGCGCACCAGCGCCCGGGCCTGCCGGTACTGGGCGTCGGCCTGGGCGACGGTCTGGTTGGACGCATTGAGCTGGTCCACCAGGCTATTGAGTTGCGCATCGCCGTACAGCTCCCACCAGGCGCCTCTGGCCATCGCATCGCTAGGGTTGGCCTGACGCCAGCCCTGGGCCTCCTTGTATTGCACCGGGGCGGCAGCCTGGGGACGTTGATAATCCGGGCCGACGGCGCAGGCGCTGAGCATCGCCACGCACAGCGCCAGGCTCAGCACCCGCGAGCCACGGGCGGCCGCCAGCGTTGCGGCAAGATTGAAAGGCGAACGGTCGGTCATAGCGGAGTTTCCAGGGCAGCATCAGTGCGCACGCCGCGCCAGCGATTGAAGCGATGGCGCAGCTTGTCGAGATAAAGGTAAACCACTGGGGTGGTGTAGAGCGTCAGTACCTGGCTGAACACCAACCCTCCGATGATGGTCAGGCCCAGTGGCTGGCGCATTTCCGAGCCCTCGGCAGCGCCGAGCAACAGCGGCAAGGCGCCAAGGATCGCCGCCAGCGTGGTCATCAGGATTGGCCGCAACCGCAGCAGGCAAGCGCTGCGGATCGACTCCAGCGGCGTCTGCCCGGCACGCTCCAGTTGCAGCGCCAGGTCGATCATCAGGATGGCGTTTTTTTTCACCACGCCGATCAGCAGGAACAGCCCCAACAGCGAGATCAGGCTGAACTCGCCACCCAGCGCATAGATCGACAGCAACGCGCCAACGCCGGCCGATGGCAAGGTGGACAGGATGGTCAACGGATGGATGTAGCTTTCATACAACACACCCAACACCAGGTACACCGCCAGCAACGCCCCGAGGATCATGAACGGCTGGCTTTTCTGGGTGGCGGCGAACGCATCGGCGGTGCCGGCCATTTTCACGATGACATCCTCGGGCATACCAAGCTTGGCAAGCGCACGCTCGATGGCCGCAGTGCCCTGCTCCACCGTGACACCTTCGGCCATGTCGAAGGAAATGCCCTCGGACGCGAACTGGCCTTCATGGCTGACCCGGTCGTCCTCCAGGCTGTTCTCGTAGTGGGCGATGGCCGACAGCGGTACGCGCGCGCCATCGGCGGTGATCACCTGGACCTGCTCGAGGGTACTCGGGTCCTGGGCGTACTTGGGATTGACCTCCATCACCACCTGGTACTGGTTGAGGCTGTCGTAGATGGTCGATATCTGCCGCTGGCTGTAGGCGTTGTTGAGCACCGCGGTAACCATGTCCATGTCGATGCCCAGGCGCTTGGCCTGATCGCGGTCCACCACCAGCGTCACCTGCTGCGCCCCACCACCGTCGCGGGCATCGATGGCGGTCAGTTCCGGCAAGGCCCGGAAGGCAGCCACCACTTTGGGATACCACGTGCGCAGCGACGCCAGGTCGGCGCTTTGCAGGATGTAGGCATACTGCGAGGTGGTCTGCTCGCGACCGCCACCGAACTGCAGGTCCTGGTCGGCCATTAACATCAACTGAGCGCCGGGGACCTTGGGCATTTCTTTACGCAGGCGTTCGATGACCTTTTGTGCAGAAATATTACGTTCCTTGATCGGCTTGAGACGCACCAGCATGAAGGCGTTGTTGGTACCGTTGTTGCCACCGATGAAACCGGCGACGCTTTGCACCGCCTCGTCCTTGAGCACGGCGCGGCGGAAGATTTCCATCTTCGGCTGCATCACGTTGAACGACAGCCCGTCGTCGCCACGCACAAAACCGATCAACTGACCGGTGTCTTGCTGCGGCATGAAGGTTTTCGGCACCACCACATACAGCGCAACGTTCACGCCGATGGTCACCAGCAGGCTCAGCAAGGTCAGGCGTCGATGGCGCAGCACCCAGTCCAGGCTGGTGGCGTAACCATGGACCATCCGTTCATTGACTCGCCGGCTCCAACGCTGCAGGCGGTTTTCCTGCGCTGGCACGTGAGGCTTGAGCCAGCGGGCGCAAAGCATCGGCGTGAGGGTCAGCGAGACCACCAGCGAAACCACGATGGACGCCGCCAGGGTGATGGAAAATTCGCGAAACAGGCTCTCGATGATTCCACCCATGAACAGGATCGACAGGAACACCACCACCAGCGAGGCGTTCATCGCCAATAGCGTAAAGCCGACTTCTTCGGCCCCCTGGTAGGCCGCCTTCATCGGCGGCACGCCTTCGTCGATGTGCCGGGATATGTTTTCCAGCACCACAATCGCGTCGTCCACCACCAGCCCCGTCGCCAGGATCAACGCCATCAATGACAGGTTGTTCAGGGAAAAGCCGTAGAGGTACATCACCGCGAATGTGCCCACCAGCGACACCGGGACGGCCAGGGTCGGGATCAACGAGGCGCGGAAGTTGCCGAGGAACAGGAACACCACCAGCACCACCAGGGCCACGGCGATCAGCAAGGTCATTTCCGCTTCATGCAGGGTGGCCTTGATGACCGGCGAGCGGTCCATGGCCAGGTTCAATTTGACGCTGGCCGGCAACACGGCCTGCAACGCCGGCAGTTGCGCTTTGATCTCGTTGACCGTCTCGATGATGTTGGCCCCGGCCTGGCGGTTGATCACCAGCAACACGGCGGCATCGTTGTTGAAAAAGCCACTGTTGTAGCGATCCTCAACGCTGTCAGTGACTTTCGCCACGTCCTTGAGCCGCAGTACCGAGCCATCCTGGTAACGGATGATCAGCGTTTCGTAGTCCTCGGCCTTCTCCAGTTGATCGTTGGCCTGGACCTGCCACATGCGCTGGTCGTCCTCCACCGATCCCTTGGGCCGGCGCACGTTACTGTCGGCAACCGCGGTGCGCACGTCATCGAGGGCCACGCCGTACTGGTTGAGCAGATGCGGCTCCAGTTCGATGCGCACCGCCGGTAAGGAGCTGCCGCCGATCTGCACCTCGCCAACGCCCGACACCTGGGACAGGCTCTGGGACAGGATGGTCGAGGCCAGGTCGTAGAGCTGACCTTTTTTCAACACGTCCGAGGTCAGCGACAGCACCATGATCGGCGCCTGGGACGGGTTGACCTTCTTATAGGTCGGCATGCTGCGCATGCCACTGGGCAACAGGTTGCGCGAGGCATTGATGGCCGCCTGCACTTCCCGGGCGGCACCGTTGATGTCACGGTCCAGGTCAAATTGCAGGATGACGCGCGTAGAGCCTTGGCTGGAGCGGCTGCTCATGGTGTTGACCCCGGCGATGGCGCCGAAGGAACGCTCCAGGGGCGTAGCCACCGTCGAAGCCATCACCTCGGGGCTGGCCCCTGGCAGGTTGGCCTGGACCACGATCACCGGAAAATCCATTTGCGGCAGCGGCGCAACCGGCAGCAGGCCGAAGCTCACGCCACCGAGCAGCATGATGGCGAAGCTCAGGAGCATGGTCGCTACGGGGCGGCGGATGAAGGGGCCGGAGAGGTTCATTGACAGCCACTCCGGACTTCAATGAGCAGGCTATTGTGGCGAGGGGGTTTATCCCCGCCATGTGGGAGCAAGCGCCCTCGCCACGAAAAGCACTGTCCCAGGATGCCGGGCGCCGCCGTCATGCCCGCACCTCTTGCCCGTCCGGCCTGGCAAACCGGCGTCCCAGTCGATCGAAATACAGGTAGATCACCGGGGTGGTGAACAACGTCAATACCTGGCTCACCAGCAACCCCCCTACCATCACCAAGCCCAGGGGCTGGCGCAGTTCGGCACCGGAGCCGGTGGCGAACATCAGCGGTATTGCACCGAACAAGGCTGCCAGGGTGGTCATCAGGATCGGGCGCAAGCGCAGCAATGCAGCCTGATAGATCGCCGTCTGCGGGTCCACGCCCTGGTTGCGTTCGGCGTCGAGGGCGAAGTCGATCATCATGATCGCGTTTTTCTTGACGATGCCGATCAGCAGAATGATGCCGATGATCGCGATCATGCCCAGGTCATTGCCACTGAGGATCAAGGCCAGCAAGGCACCAATGGCCGCCGAGGGCAAGGTGGAAAGAATGGTGATCGGGTGGATGTAGCTTTCGTACAGCACGCCCAGGACGATGTACATGGTCACCACCGCCGCCAGGATCAGCAGCAATGTACTCGACAACGACGCCTGGAATGCCTGGGCCGCGCCCTGGAACTCGGTCTGCACGCCCACCGGCATGCCGATGTCCTGCTGGACCTTTTCGATCACCTCCACCGCGTGCCCCAGGGCCACGCCCGGTGCAAGGTTGAACGACATCATCACCGCTGGGAACTGGCCTATGTGGGCAATCGCCAGTTGTGCCTGGCGTTCTTCGACCCGAGCCAGACTCGACAGCCGCACCTGCCCACCGTCGCTGGTCTTGACGTGAATCTGGTCCAGCGCCTGCGGCCCGATCCTCTCCCCGGCCTGGGCCTGCAGCACCACGCGGTACTGGCTGGCCTGGGTGTAGATGGTGGATATCTGCCGCTGGCCGAAGGCGTCATACAGCGCATCGGTGATGTTCGACACCGAGACGCCCAGGCGTGAGGCTGCGTCGCGGTCGATCATCAGGTAGACCTGCAGGCCCTTGTCCTGCAGGTCGCTGGCCACATCGGTCAGCGCCGCCTGTTGGGCCAGGGCTTCGACCAAGCGCCCGCTCCAGAGGCTGAGCAATTCGGCGTCCGGCGACGACAGGCTGAACTGGTATTGGGTTCGGCTGACCCGGTCTTCGATGGTCAGGTCCTGCACCGGCTGCATGAACAGGCGAATGCCCACCAGCCGATCCAGTTGCGGCTGCAAGCGAGCAATGATCTCGGTGGCGCTGTCATCCCGCTCACTGTGGGGCTTGAGGTTGATCAGCAGGCGACCGCTGTTGAGCGTGGCATTGTCGCCGTCCACACCAATGTACGACGACAGGCTCTGCACCGCCGGGTCCGCCAGGATCACTTTCGCCAGTTGCTGCTGGCGCTCGCTCATGGCGGCAAAGGAGATCGATTGCGGCGCCTCGGAAATGCCCTGGATCACGCCGGTGTCCTGCACCGGAAAGAACCCCTTGGGCACGGCCAGGTACAGCACCACCGTCAGCACCAGGCTGCCCACCGCCACCAGCAGGGTCAGTGGCTGATGCTTGAGCACCCACTGCAACTTGCGTCCGTAGGCGGCGATCAACCAGTCGATCCAGGCGCCGCTGACGCGGTAGAAACGGCCCTGTTCTGCTTCCTTGGGCTCACGCTTGAGCAAGCGGGCGCACATCATCGGCGTCAGGGTCAGGGACACCACCAGGGAAATCAGGATCGCCACCGCCAGGGTGATGGCGAACTCGCGAAACAAGCGTCCGACCACGTCAGCCATGAACAGCAGCGGGATCAGCACGGCGATCAGCGACAGCGTCAGGGAAATCAGCGTGAAACCGATCTGCTTCGCGCCCTTGAGTGCGGCCTGTAGCGGACTGTCGCCCTCCTCGATGAAGCGAGCGATGTTCTCCAGCATGACGATGGCATCGTCCACCACGAAACCGGTGGCAATCGTCAGGGCCATCAGCGTCAAGTTGTTGATGGAGAAACCCGCCAGGTACATCACGCCGAAGGTGCCGATCAGCGACAACGGCACGGCCACCGAGGGGATGATCGTGGCGCTGACGCGACGCAGGAACAGGAACGTGACCATGACCACCAGGGCGATGGCGATCAGCAATTCATACTGCACGTCGGTGACTGACGCACGGATGGTCTGGGTGCGGTCGGTCAGTACGGTGACATCCAGTCCGGCCGGCAAGTTGTCGGTGATGCTCGGCAGCAGGGCCTTGATCCGGTCCACGACTTCGATGACATTGGCCCCCGGCTGGCGCTGGATGTTCAGCAGCACGGCCTGGTTTTCGTTGGCCCAGGCGGCAAGGCGTTCGTTTTCGGCGCCGTCGACGATCTGTGCCACGTCCTTGAGCCGCAACGGCGCGCCGTTGGCGTAGGCCAGGATCAGTTCGGCGTAGTCCTTGGGCGAGGTCAGCTGGTCGTTGGCGTCGAGCATCGAGACCCGGGTCGGGCCGTCGAAGTTGCCCTTGGGCTGGTTGACGTTGGAAGCCCCAATCAGCGTGCGCACATCCGCCAGGTTCAGGCCGTTGGCCGCCAGAGCCTCGGGGTTGACCTTGATTCGCACGGCCTGGCGCTGGCCACCGGCGATAGTGACCATGCCGACGCCGCTGATCTGGGCGATCTTCTGCGCCATGCGGGTGTCCACCAAGTCGTTGAGCTTGGGCAACAGCATGGTCTTGGAGGTGATAGCCAGGGTCAGCACCGGGGTGTCGGCCGGGTTGACCTTGTTGTACACCGGCGGCGCCGGCAGGTCCTTGGGCAGCAGGTTGGTGGCCCCATTGATCGCGGCCTGCACCTGCTGCTCGGCGACGTCCATGTTGATGTCGAGGTTGAAGCGCAGGGTAATCACCGACGCGCCACCGGAACTGGTGGAGGCCATCTGCGTCAAGCCCGGCATCTGTCCGAACTGGCGCTCCAGGGGCGCGGTCACCGCGCTGGTCATCACATCGGGACTGGCGCCCGGGTACAGGGTCATCACACGGATGGTCGGGTAGTCGACCTGGGGCAATGCCGACACCGGCAGCAGCCGATAGGCGATCAGGCCGGCCAGGATGATCGCCAGCATGCTCAGGGTGGTGGCGACCGGGCGAAGGATGAACAGCCGCGAGAGATTCATGCGCCGCCCTTTTTCGCCTTGTCGAGCGCGACCGGCTCAGTGGGCACCACTGCGGACTTGCCCTGCAGGTGCTCGGTCGGCGTGGTGGGCACTTCCCCGCTGTCGCCGACCACTTGCACTTCACTGCCTTCCTTCAAGCGGTCGGTGCCCTCGAGCACCACCCGGTCACCGGCGGCCAGCCCTTCGGTGACTACGGTATTCGCACCGTCGCTGGCGCCGATCTTCAGCTTTTTGAGGGTGACCTTCTTGTCGCCATCCAGGGCATAGACGAAGGTGCCATTGGTGCCGAACTGGATGGCCGCCGTCGGCACCAGGGTCACACCTTCAAGGGTATCGGCCAGCAGCCGGACATTGACGAACTGGTTGGGGAACAGCGACTGGTCGCGGTTCTCGTAGCGAGCCTTGAACTTCAAGGTGCCGGTGGTGAGATCGATTTGGTTGTCCAGGCTTTGCAGCACGCCACTGGCCTGCAGTTTCACATCGCCCCGATCCCAGGCTTCGACGGGCAGTTTCGCCCCGCTGCGATAACGGGCGAGCACCGTGTCGAGGTTGTTTTCCGGCAAGGTGAACACGACGCTGATGGGGTGAGTCTGGGTGATGACCGCCAAGGCCGTGGTGTCGTTGGCCGCCACCAGGTTGCCGACATCCAGTTGCCGCAAGCCGACCCGCCCGGAGATGGGGGCGCGGATCTTAGTGAATTCGAGGTTGAGCTTGGCGTCGTTGACCGACGCCTGGTTGGTCTTGACCGTGCCCTGATATTGGCCCACCAGCGCCGCGGCGGTGTCGAGGGTCTGCTTGGCGATACTGTCTTCGGCATACAGGCCGCGATACCGCTCAAAGTCTACCTGGGCATTTTTCAGCTGGGCCCGGTTCTGCAGCAACGTGCCTTCGGCCTGGAGCAAGGCGTTCTGGTACGGACGCGGGTCGATCTCGGCCAGCAAGTCCCCGGCCTTGACCATTTGCCCTTCTTCGAAGGCGATCTTGACCAGTTCGCCACCCACGCGGCTGCGCACGTTGATGGTATTGAGCGCCGTGACAGTGCCCAGCGCCTTGAAGTACAGCGGGAAATCCCCGGTCATCGCCGCCGCCACCCGAACCGGGATCGCCCCCGTCGCTCCACCGAACCCTGGCCGCATGCTTCCCGAGCGGCCCACGTGCCCGGCTGCTGCTTTCTCCCCAGCCCCGGGCTTCTGCACCGAGTCACTGGGCCAGAACTTCCAGGCCAGCGCGGCGACGACCAATACGGTGAACAGGCCGAGCAGCCAGCGACGGGAATTGCGGGAAACAGAGGATTGCATGGAGTGATCAACCATTGGGCGCGTGGACTTCTTTTACGGGAGGCTGAACGATAAGCACTGACGACTGTTTAGCAAAGCGCCTTTACCGGCAATTTACCTTGGGCTTACCTGGCACATAATCGGCTAACACCTTGAAGCACAAAAGAAAACGGCCTGGACAGGGCCAGGCCGTTAACAATTGTAATAAATACCTTATTTCAGAACGGCCAGCGCAGCGTCGTAGTTCGGTTCTTCACCGATTTCCTTGACCAGTTCGCTGTGCAGCACCATGTCGTTTTCGTCCAGTACCACCACGGCACGGGCGGTCAGGCCTTTCAGTGGGCCATCTGCGATCGCCACGCCGTAGTCCTGCATGAACTCGGCACCGCGCAGGGTCGACAGGTTCTGGACGTTTTCCAGGCCTTCGGCACCGCAGAAACGCGCCTGGGCAAACGGCAGGTCGGCGGAGATGCACAGCACCACCGTGTTGCTCAGGTCGGCGGCCTGGGCATTGAACTTGCGCACGGAGGTGGCGCAGGTTGGCGTGTCGACACTTGGAAAAATGTTCAGCACTTTGCGCTTGCCGGCGAAGTCTTTCAGGGAAACGTCCGACAGATTGCCGGCAACCAGGGAAAAGGCTGGCGCCTTGGAATCGGCTTGTGGCAACTGGCCGTTGACTTGGACCGGGTTGCCTTTGAGGGTGACTTGAGCCATGAACGAATTCCTTCTGGCAGGTTTGAAAATGGTGAGGCCGGAGTTAACCACGAAATGCTTGCGCGACCTACCGCTGGACATAAAAAGACATGGTGTCGGCATCCTGTGTAGGAGCTGGCGAAGCCTGCGATCTTTTGATCTTTTGATCTTTCGCTTGAGATTCAAGTGTCTTTGGAAAGATCGCAGCCTCGTTGCACTCGACAGCTCCTACATGCTCCTACGCAGTTCCCATAGGGATATTCGAGGCTATTTAGCCTTGAATTTCAGAAACGACTGATGCAAATCCGACGCCCAGCCATCGATGACCCCTGTGACGTCATTGGGCTTCATGACCTGGGACTCGTTGGACAACGGTTTGCCGGTGCCTTTGCGCACCACCTGGGCGACCACCGCGTTGTTGCCACCGTCGAGAAAAACCGCTTCGGTGCCCAGGGTGGTTTCCTGGTCGCGCATGCCACTGGCCGTGCTGACAGCGGCCGCCACCAGCGCAATCGGGATCACCTCATAAGGTTTCAAGCCTTCGGTCTTGCTGCTGACAGCCGTGATGGCCGCACGGATCACCAATACACCCGGTCCCGGAGCTGTCGCCAGGGGCAAGGATTTTCCCGCTTCCCGCTTGAGGGCCTGATCGTAATAGGCGGTGATACCCGACAGCGTGGCCTGGGGGATCTTCACGGTCGGCTGCGGCTTGGGATAAAGCTGCGTCGGCTCGATATATAGACTGGTGTACTTGCCCGGATCAATCTTCGGATCGACCCAACGCATCACCTCGGCCCCCGACGGCGACTTCTCTTCCTTGAGCCGACTGTAATCACCCAGGAACCCGGAGTACTCATCCGGCTGGGTGACTTTGCTGGAACAACCCACCAAGGCGAGCGAGGCAATGCAAACAGTGCCGATCATTGACGAAAACTTCATGTTGTCACTCCTGTAAGCCACACGAGGCGGGGCCGGAACTACAGGTATAGCCAATGGGCTGGTTTTTGCCTGTTCTGAAAGGAATGCGTGATTCAGCCGCGCTCGCGCGGTATCAGGCTCTGCAGCTGTTGTGCGAGGAAGTTGGCGTCGAAAGCAAACGTGTCAGGGTCCTTCAACCCGTTGGTCCGGCGCCATTGCCATTGCACCGATGGTGGTTGGCAAACCAGGGAGATGCTGCCGTGACGGGTCGCGGCCAGGCCCATGATCGACAAAGAGATCAGCCCACCTACACCCATCACCTCCGGTACGAATTCCACCGGTCTACCAGTAATGGTCAAGGTCAGTTTTTCAGTCTTGAAAGCGGACGTCTCTAGCGGAGCGCTCGGCCCGTGCGCCACATACGTCTCACGGCTCAACTCCAGCAGGCCGAGCGCCATTACGGGTGCCAGCCATTGCTCGATTTGCTCGTACAACGCCTTGATCTGCTCTGCCCAAACCGCCGACTGGGCCTGGTGCAGTTGTTTCTTGTGCGCTTCGCTGTCGGCGTAGTGACGAAGCATCTCGCCCAATTGCTGTACATCGTCCATGGGCCGGTCCTCGATTAAGGGAGTACTACGAAGCACGATGATGACAGGTTCAAGACGTTGGCGTACGTAAAAGCCTTCTTTGCCTGCGCTCTGGATCCTTCAGCGCAACCGCGCCATCGCCAGCGTGTCCACCCAACAACCGTCACGCACAGCATAGTCGCGCATCAGGCCTTCGGTTTCGAAGCCGAACTTGCGATACAGCCCGATGGCCGCTTCATTGTCGAAGCACACCGTCAACTCGACCCGCCGCAGGTTCATCCAGTTGTCCGCGACATCCAGCGCGGCGGCCAGCAGCATCGAGCCGACGCCCTTGCCCTGCCAGGCGACAGCCACACCCATGCCGAGGCTGGCGCAATGGGCACGACGCACGCGCGAGAATTGCTCCAGCCCCAAGTTGCCGATGACTTTACCCTCGTGCAGGGCCACCAGCTTCAACGCGCGTTCGTCGTCCATTACCAGGCGCTTGCGCCAGATTTCGGTGGACTGGAAAGGCATCTGCAGCACCTGGCGAGTCACCGCCGGATCGTTGTAGAGCGCGGTGACACCTGCGATATGGGCTTCAGTGAAGCGAACGAGGGTGATTGATGATTCGGACATGCGGCTCCTCCCTGGAGGCCTGACAAGGCCGATCACTATAAGCCGTGCCAGGCGCTATGGGGAACCTTGGGGAACGGACTTGCTCGCGAAAGCGGTGGGTCAGTTGGAGCTGATGTTGGATGCACAACCGTCTTCGCGAGCAAGCCCGCTCCCACATGGGGTCCCGGGTGATGGCGAGGTCGCCGATTTCCTGTGGGAGCTTGCTCGCGATAGGGGTTGTGCCGTTATTGGTGCTGCACCTGCACCATCGAGCTCACCTGCACCCTCGCCTGCATCTGCTCCGCTCCGCCGCCCCGGCGCATGCCGCGTACCGGGCAGGCATCGAGGTAGTCCAGGCCGACCGCCAGTTTCAGGTGGCGGTCTGGAAGGGTCTGGCGGTTGGTCACGTCGAAGCTGTACCAACCATCATCCAGCCAGGCTTCCGCCCAGGCGTGGCTCGCTAGGTGGCTTTCATCTTCGGTGCACAAATAGCCAGAAACATAGCGCGCAGGAATGCCCAGGCTGCGCGCGCAGGCCAGGAACGCGTGGGTGTGGTCCTGGCAAACCCCCGTCCCGCCAGCAAACGCCTCGGCGGCGGTGCTGTTGACCTCCGTCGTACCGGGGCTGTAAGGCATCCGCGCCGCCAGGCCGTTCATCAAATCGGTCAAGGCCGAACGGTCGCGCCGGCCAGCGCATTGCTCGACGGCGAAGGCACTGAGGGCGTCGTCTGCCTGGGTGAGACGGCTGGTGCGTAAAAATGGCAGTGGCGACTGGTTGTCCGGCTCCATTGCGATCGACTGATGGATTTCCACCTCGCCATACGCCGTCAGGACCAAGGCGCCATGGGGCTCGTCCATGGTCATCACATGCAGGATGTTGTCATAGGGGTCAAGCTGACTGCGCACCAGTCGCGGCAGTTCCAGATGCCACTCCAAAATGCGCTGGCGCTGAGTATCTCGGGGCGTCAGACGCAGGAACTGGATGCTGGTGCAGACTTCATCGGCGTAGCTGTAGGTCGTGTCATGGCGTATAGACAGTTTCATACGACCTCCAGGTAAGACTCATGGACGGTCTGGCCCAAGTGGCGGATCTGCCCAATCAAATCGGTCAACCATTGATGCAGGCCCGACGCCAGGATCTCATCGATCCCCGAATAACGCAGGCGCGCATTCAGCTCGGCGGCCAGGCGCTGCGCTGGCCGACCATTGTTGCCGGGCAAGCTGGCGAGGATGTGGTCCAGTTCCTCGATACAGGCATGCAGCGAGCGCGGGACGTCAGCGCGCAACAGCAACATCTCGGAAACCTGCTCGGCATTGGGCGCATTGCGATAGATCTCGTTGAACGCCTCGAACGAAGACAACGCGCGCAACAAGGCACTCCACTGGTAGTAGCCGCGGGCCGAGTTGTCGCTGACCTCCTCCGATTCCTCGCCGAACATTTCATAGCGGGCGTCCAGCAGGCGCAGCGTGTTGTCGGCCCGTTCGATAAAGGTCCCCAGGCGAATGAAGCAGTAGGCATCGTTGCGCATGATGGTGCCCGACGTCGCGCCACGGAACAGGTGCGAGCGCTCCTTGACCCATTCGCAGAAATGGCTGATGCCGTAGCGTCCCAGGCCGTTGCTGGCGATGTTGCGCATTTCCAGCCAGGTGGCGTTGATGTTCTCCCACATGTCGGCGGTGATGCGCCCGCGCACGGCATGGGCGTTGGTCCGCGCGGCCCGCAGGCAGCTGTAGATACTGCCGGGGTTGGTTTCATCCAGCGCGAAAAAATGCAGCATGCGCTCGGTGTTGAGCGCGTCATAGCGGGCGTTGTAGTCGTCCAGCGTACCGGCCGCCAGCAACGACATCGCCAGCTCGGCATGGCCATCGCTGCGCCCGGCCTGGGGCATCAACGACAACGAATAGCTGACTTCGAGCATGCGCGCCAGGTTCTCGGCGCGCTCCAGGTAGCGGGACATCCAATAGAGGTCCGAAGCAGTTCTTGAAAGCATGTCTTAGTCCTCCACGACCCAAGTGTCTTTGGTGCCGCCGCCCTGGGACGAGTTCACCACCAGCGAGCCTTCACGCAGCGCCACGCGGGTCAATCCGCCGGGCACCAGGCGCGTTTCCTTGCCCGACAGCACGAACGGCCGCAGGTCGATGTGGCGCGGCGCGATGCCGCTCTCGACAAAGGTCGGGCACGTGGACAGGCTCAAGGTCGGCTGGGCGATGTAGGCTTCGGGACGGGCCTTGAGGCGTGCGCGAAAATCTTCGATCTGCGCCGCGCTGGCGGCCGGCCCGACCAGCATGCCGTAGCCGCCGGAGCCTTGGGTTTCCTTGACCACCAGATCCGGCAGGTTGGCCAGCACGTGGGACAGGTCCTGGGGCTTGCGACACTGCCAGGTGGGCACGTTCTTCAGGATCGGCTCTTCGGTGAGGTAGAAGCGGATCATCTCGTCGACGTAGGGGTAGATCGACTTGTCATCGGCCACACCCGTACCGACCGCGTTCGCCAGCACCACATTGCCCGCGCGGTACACGGCAATCAGCCCGGGCACGCCCAACATCGAATCGGGGTTGAACGACAGCGGGTCGAGGTAGCCATCGTCAAGGCGCCGATAAATCACGTCCACCTGTCGGGGTCCGGCAGTGGTGCGCATGTACACGTGATCGTCACGCACGAACAGGTCGGCGCCCTCCACCAGCTCCACGCCCATTTCACGGGCCAGGAACGCGTGCTCGAAATAGGCACTGTTGAAGCGCCCCGGGGTCAGCACCACGGCGGTGGGGTTCTCGAGGGGACTGGAGCTCTTGAGGGTGTCGAGCAGCAGGTTCGGGTAATGATCGATGGGGGCCACGCGCTGGGCGGCGAAGAGCTCGGGGAACAGGCGCATCATCATCTTGCGGTCTTCGAGCATGTAGCTCACGCCGCTAGGCGTGCGCAGGTTGTCTTCCAGCACATAGTAGCTGCCGTCACCGTCGCGAACCAGGTCGACACCGGCGATATGGGCGTAAATACCCCGGTGCAGGTTCAGGCCCTGCATCGCGATCTGATAACCCTCGTTGGCGAGCACCTGCTCGGGCGGGATGATCCCTTCCTTGAGGATGTGTTGCCCATGGTAGATGTCGGCCAGGAACATGTTCAGGGCCTGGACCCGCTGAATGCAGCCACGCTCGACCATCCGCCATTCGCTGGCCTTGATGCTGCGCGGGATGATGTCGAACGGAATCAACCGTTCGGTGCCCTGCTCATCCCCATAGAGGGTAAAAGTGATACCGGCGCGATGGAACAGCAGGTCAGCTTCACGGCGGCGTTGTTCAAGCAGTTCAAGCGGTGTATCCGCCAGCCAGCGTGAGAAGGCTTGGTAATGCGGGCGGCAGTCACCCTGGGCGTCATACATTTCATTAAAAAAAGCGTGGGGCATAGCCAACTCCCAGCCGCGTTCTACACGGCATTTCTTATTACGTCGTCATTCCACTCAGTACGGCCTTGCCTTTTTTATGAGCCCTGGTTCTCTGAGTACCTCGTTAGGCAATGGGTCTCTGATCAGGCCTTTGCGTCTGGATGACGTGCGCCCCCTGTTTACCTATGTATCGAATCCCCCCTCGCTGGCTCTTTCGTCCTGGAGTCGTAGCAAGGGCTGTGCCTAAGTGCGGTGCATCGAGGCAATACTGGAAAAACTGTCGCATAACGACAAAAAAGCGAAATTTATTTTCGATTTTGCGACGAAATTCTGTTTGGCGGCTGAAACGTTTATTGCCATTTCCGGCGTCGACGCCACGAACGGGTCGAATCGGTGCAGCCAGGCGAGGAGCCAGCGTCGAACGCCCTGAAAAGGGGAAATTTATACCCAGCGCTAAAACGCAGGAGTTAGCCCAACCATAGCTGACACTCCGGACTTCGGGGTGGACGAGTTCAGGTTCTGGTGCGACAACAGCCTGCCCCACGCCGAAAAAAGAGAATCCCTGGAGTTGTTTATCCAGCAGGTGGTGCCGGCTCTTCGGTGATCCGCCGGCCTGGAATTGCCAGGGTCAGTTCTACCGTCATCGCGAGCAGGCTGGCTCCCACAGGGTTTTATGGTGAACACAAATAGACAGGCAACGGCCCGCCAATGTGGGAGCCAGCTTGCTCGCGATGACGGCCGGAATGCGAAGGTGATGCCCAAAAAAATGCCCGGACTTCAAGGTCCGGGCATTTTGTTTTCGGGATGGATCAGAACGTCACGCTGGCGCTCAGCCTGGCGGTACGCGGCTCGCCGACGTTGACCTGCACCTCGCTGCCCGTGGAGGACGGGTAGTACTGCTTGTCGAACAGGTTGTCGACGTTCAACTGCAGTGAAGTCTTGTGCCCCAGCACCGGCGACTCCCAGCGCAGGAAGGCATCGGCGACGGTGTAGCTGCTGAGCCAGAAATCATTGGCGTTGTTGGCAGCGCGTTCGCCGACATAACGCGCGCCGGCACCGGCGTGCCAGGCACCGAATTCGGCAGGCACGTTCAGGTGGTGGCTCAGGTATAGGCTTGCGGTGTGTTTGGGGGCGTTGGCCAGGCGATGGCCTTCGTCATCCGGATCGTCGAGGATTTCCGTGTGGGTGTAGGCGTAGGTGCCGATCAGGTTCCAGCGGTCGGCGAGGCGGCCGGTGATGTCGAGTTCCAGGCCTTGGGAGCCGACTTTGCCGGCGGCTTGTGCAATGTCGTCAGTGACGGTCACTACATTCTTTTTAACGATGTCGAACAAGGCGAGATTGATGTTCAATCCCGGCAGCGGATCGTACTTGGCGCCGACTTCGTAGCTGCGACCCTCCTCCGGTTTAAAAGTGCGCCTGTCCTTGTCGACCACATCATTAGGCTTGAACGACCGGCTGTAGTTGCCGTACAGCGACAGGGTCTCGGTGGCCTTATAGACCAGTCCCAGGAACGGAACGAAGGTGTCGCCATTGTCATCGCGAACCGCCGGGGCCGAGACAACCCCCTGCGTGGTGTATTGATCATAATGCTGGTAGCGGCCACCGAAGACCAAGATCCAGCGATCATCCAGATGCCAATTGTCCTTCAAGTAAACCGAGCTGGAGGTCAGTTTGTTGCTCAAGTTGCTTTGCGGCGCATCCAACCTGCTCGGCTCCCCCAGGCCACCGTACACCGGTGCCGCAGGGTCAAAGCCTGATTGATAAACGCCGCGATAGGTTTTGCCACGAAACTGATCTGACACCTGATTATCGATACCAACCAGCAGATCATGGCGCTGACCGAACAGCTCCTGCTTACCCATGAAATCCCAACTGGCATAGCGGGTTTCATCGTCATAGTGCGCGCCGTTGGCGGCACGCAGGAAAACTCCGTTCAAAAGCTGCGGCTGGGCAATCGAAAGACTGTATCGGTCGTTGTTCCACCCGTAGGTCACACGAGTTTTCCACGTTTCACTCAATTGATACTCGAATCGAGCGGTGGCCGTCTCCCGAATTCCCACACTCTTGGCCCACGGTTCATCCAGGCGCTTGTTGTAGTCAATATCAGCTGGATGCCCGTTCCTGAACACCGTCCCCCGATCAAACGGATTGGAATATTCGTTGTACTCATAACTGAGGTTCAAAGAAGCCCGCTCCCCCGTCCAAGCCAGGGACGGCGCCACCAGCGTGCTCTCATTGACGCCATAGTTGCGCCAGTAGTCCTCGTGGCCGCGCTCGGCAATCAAGCGATAGGCCAGGCCGGTATCGCCCAGCGGCCCGGTGGTGTCCAGGGCCATGGTGCCGCCGCCTTCGCTGTAGGCCGAACCGCTCAACGTGGTGCTTTGGGTGTATTGCGGTTTCTTGCTGATGACGTTGACCAGGCCGCCGGGCTCCAGTGCGCCGTACAGCATCGAGGCCGGGCCCTTGAGCACTTCGACGCGCTCGGTGGTGGCGCTGAAGTTGTGCCCCAGGTTCGAACGCACACCGTCGCGCAGGATCGAGCCGTCGTCGTTGGTACCAAAACCACGCTTGACCAGCGAGTCCCGCGAACCGCCCAGGGTGTTGCCCTGGCTGACACCGCTGACGAACTTCATCGCGTCGCTCAGCGAGCGCACCTGATAGTCGTCCAAGGTCTGCTGGGTCACCACGTTGATCGATTGCGCTTCTTCCTTGATCGGTACATCACCCTTGCTCGCCGTGCTGGCTTGCGACGTCGTGTAGCCCTCGTCCTGAATGATCCGACTGACCTGCACGTTGGTGGTGGGCAACTCCAGAGTGTCCTGTGCCCTCAGGGGGCTTGCCATAAAACAGCAGGACAACGCGGGTAAAACACATTTGACGAAGGTATTTCGGTAGGCGAGAGGGGTGGAACGATTCAAGACGCGCACTCACAGTGGAACAGGAATGAGAGCGAATATACTTTGAGAATGATTCCCAGTAAATATTTATAACATCTCGCCGCTTGACTCTGTATGCAAACAAGGGCGCCGGAAGATGAGTCCGGCGCCCTTGTTTGTTCCTCTCTCTCAGCTTGGGTGGGTCAGTGATCGATGGCAGCACCGGCGCCTCTCGGCACGCGAATGTCTTCGACCAGGTGTTGGATGTGCTCCGGTGGCGGTGCGGTGAAGCGTGACACCACCAGAGCAGCCGCGAAGTTGAAGAGCATCCCCAGCGTACCGATGCCTTCAGGGGAAACACCCAACCACCAATGCTCGGCAGTGTTCATCGTCGGGTTGATGAATTTGAAGTAGACGATGTAGGTAAATGTGAACGTCAGTCCGACGATCATCCCGGCGATCGCACCTTCACGGTTCATGCGCTTGGAGAAAATCCCCATGACAATGACCGGGAAGAATGAGGACGCCGCCAACCCGAAGGCGAACGCAACCACCTGGGCGACGAACGCGGGTGGATAGATGCCGAACAGCCCGGCAATCAATACCGCCACGCCGGCGGCGATACGTGCAGCGAGCAATTCCTGCTTCTCATTGATCCTGGGCATGATGTTGCTCTTGAGCAAATCATGAGAGATCGAAGTAGAGATCACCAGCAACAGCCCCGCCGCCGTCGAAAGCGCCGCCGCCAGCCCACCGGCGGCGATCAATGCGATGACCCAACCCGGCAAGCCGGCAATTTCGGGGTTGGCCAACACCATGATGTCGTTATCGACATAGAGTTCGTTGGCCACTGGCGAGACCTGGTTGTTCAGCAACCGCTGCTCATATGCCCCTCGCTCGCCAGTGAAGCTCGGCGCACCGACCAAAGCCGCCCCCGGGCCATACTGGATGATGCCGTCGTTGTTCTTGTCCGCCCAGGCAATAAGGCCCGAGTTTTCCCAGGTTTTAAGCCAGCTCGGCGCGGTGGCGTAACTGACGTTGGGAATGGAGGTCAGCAAATTGGTGCGAGCAAAGGCAGCAACGGCCGGTGCGGTGGTGTAGAGAATAGCAATGAACAACAAGGCAAAGCCTGCGGACTTGCGGGCATCACGCACGGTCGGCGTGGTAAAGAAACGCACGATCACATGGGGCAGGCCCGCAGTACCGACCATCAGCGCCATGGTGATGAAAAACACATCTATGGTCGATTTGGTGCCATTGGTATAGGCGGTGAAACCCAGCTCGGCCCCCAGGCCGTTGAGCCGCTCGATCACGCTCTGCCCCGTACTGGCCACTTCGCTGATAAAGCCCAGTTGCGGAATCGGATTACCGGTGATCAATATCGAGATATAAATGGCCGGCACCATGTAGGCAAAAATCATCACGCAATATTGCGCCACCTGGGTGTAGGTGATGCCTTTCATACCACCGAGCACTGAGTAAAAGAACACGATGGCCATGCCGATCATGACGCCTGTGTTGATATCGACTTCCAGGTAACGAGAAAAGACGATACCCACGCCGCGCATCTGTCCCGCCACGTAGGTAAAGGAGATGAAAATCACGCAGATCACCGCCACCATCCGCGCGGCCTGGGAGTAATAACGCGCTCCGACGAACTCCGGCACGGTGAATTTGCCGAATTTTCGCAAGTACGGCGCCAGGCACATGGCCAGGAGCACGTAGCCGCCGGTCCAGCCCATCAGGTAGACCGAGCCGTCATAACCTGCGAAAGCGATAATGCCCGCCATGGAAATGAACGAAGCCGCCGACATCCAGTCAGCGCCGGTGGCCATCCCGTTCAGCACCGGATGCACGCCCTTGCTCGCGATGTAGTACTCACTGGTCGAGCCGGCACGCGTCCAGATGGCGATCCCGATGTAGAGCGCAAAGGACGCTCCGACGAACAAATAGATCAGGGTTTGAGTGTCCATGTTCGTCGGCCTCAGTCTTCGTGAACGTCATATTTGCGATCGAGCTGATTCATCTTCCAGACATAGAAGAAAATCTCGAGCACAAAGACATAGATGGAGCCCTGCTGGGCAAACCAGAACCCCAGCGGGGTACCGAAGAAGCTGATGGTATTGAGTGAATCAACCAGCAAAATGCCGAATCCGAACGACACCAAGAACCAGATTGCCAGCAGCATCAGCATCCAGCGTAGGTTTTCCGTCCAGTAGGCACGCGCAGCCTGTTTCTTTTCAGTGGACATGGAGGTGTCCTCCCGTTTTGTTTTTATTGTTTTGCACCCCAAACCGTAGCAGTCACTGGGCAAGGCGCCAGTACGACTTTCGTCTAATCTGCTCCAGCAGTATTGACATCTCTATCCCATCATCTTGGAAGGGTTGATGAACGGCAGAATCCCCAGAGTGATGTCAAATCGCCCTATCCTCCCCTAAAGCTTTGCCGCTCGCGGTCGAATGTATTCCATTGAGAGATTTTTTTGCCCAGGAGCAGCGGCATGCAGACGTTGAAGGCCTTGTACGAGTCTATCGAGATGCGGTTTTTCGGTACCCTCACCAAAAAACTGTCGAGCCTTTTCCTGTTGGTGCTGGTCAGTGGCTTGCTGTATTGGGTGGCCCTCAGCGCTCGCACCGAGATCGTGCTGCAGTTGCGCAACGCACAGTTGGACAGCGCCTTGCTGGGGCAGATCGAAGGCCGGCTCGACAGCCTCACCCATGCCCTGCTCTTCGGCGCGCTCCTGACGCTGTGCATGATCAGCTTCATGGTCTGGTATTTGCGCCACCTGATCGTGCGCCCCGTCACCGCCATGACCAAGGCCCTGGAAGAGATCGCCAACGGCGAAGGCGACCTGTCCAAGGACCTGCCGCTGGTAACTCACGACGAGATCCGCGTGCTGGCCGGCACTTGCAACCGGTTCCTGGCCAAGCAGCGGGAGATCATCAGCAACGTCCAGGCACTGACGGTGCACATCGCCGTCGAATCGGCCCGTTCGTTGAAGAACATCAGCGATTCCAGCGACAGTGCCACCCACCAGGCCCGCTTCGCCAAGGAAGTCATGGACCAGAGCAACACCGCCGTGGGCCGCATCGAAGAAGTCTCGCGCCAGACCCAGGGCATCTCCAGCACCACCGCCCAGAACCTGAGCATGGCCCGCGACTCCTACAGCGAGCTGCTGGAAGTAACCGGCAACATCAGCGAAATCTCTAGCAGCCTCGGTGAATTTGCCACGCTGGTGAGCGCCTTGAACCAGCGCTCCTCGAGCATCAAGTCGATTGTCGGGTTGATCCAGCAGATCTCTGCCCAAACCAACCTGCTGGCCCTCAATGCCGCCATCGAAGCCGCCCGGGCCGGCGAAAGCGGCCGCGGCTTCGCGGTGGTTGCCGATGAGGTGCGGACCCTGGCACAAAACGTCAGCCGGGCCACCGATGACATCTCACGCAACATCGACGCCATGCTCGATGAAGTCAGCTCCACCCACGAGCAGACCACCCAGATCAGTCACAGCGCCCGGGAAACCCAGAAAGTAGTAGAGCGCGCCTCCGGCCACTTTGAAAGCATGATCGGCGACTTCGAATCCACCAACGGCAAGCTGGCGGACATCGCGACCCATATCCAGCAGTTCGCCGACAGCAACACGGGGATCAACGACCGGGTCACCCAGATCCACGCCGACAGCCAGTTGATCGACCAGCGTATGCAGCATTCGGCGACAGCCACCCGCGACCTGTCCGGCGTGGCCGAAAAGGTCCAGGCGCTGTTGGGTCGCTTCGTGCTCGGCCATGGCAAGTTGGATGCCGCCATCACCCGGACCAGTGAATGTCGCGACACGCTGCAGGTACGCCTGGAGGCGCTGCAAGGTGAAGGCCTGAACCTGTTCGATCAGAATTACCAGCTGATTCCCGGCACCGATCCCAAGCAGTACACGGCCAGCTACACCGAACGCTTTGCCCAGGTCTGCCAGGAAGCCTGCGATAAACTCACCCGCAGCACGCCGGGTGGCAAGGTTTCGTTCATCGTCGACAGCAAGGGCTATTGCCCGGTGAACAACAGCTGGGTCTCGAAGCCGCCGACCGGCGACCGAGCGGTGGATTTGCCAGTGTGCCGCAACAAGCGAATCTTCAACGACCCAATCGGCCTGCGTGCGGCGGGCAACGTCCAGCGCTTCCTGCTCCAGACCTACCTGCGCGATACCGGGGAAATCATGACCGAGATCGACGTACCGTTCTTCTTCGGCGGCCGTCATTGGGGCAACTTGCGGGTGGGCTTCGATGCGGCGGTGTTGTTGGCGGAATGAGGGTGCGCTCGCACGATTCCTGAGATCCCCCCCTAAAACAATATGGGAGCTTGCTCGCGATGGCGTCGGGTCCGTCGCCGTCATCATTAACTGACACTTCGTTATCGCGAGCAGGCTCGCTCCCACAGGGTTCTGTGGTGTGTGCACATCTTGAGACCACCCCAAAAACAACTGTGGGAGCGGGCTTGCTCGCGAAGGCGGTGTGTCAGCCACATCAATGGTGACTGACCCGACGCCTTCGCGAACAAGCCCGCTCCCACATGGGGTTTGAGACTACCTCAACTCAACAGCACTTGGGCCCACCCTTGCCACCGTAACGAGCCTCCTGGCGTTCGCGAAAGAACGCCTCGTAGTCCATCAGCGGTTTGTCCGGGTGCTTGGTTTGCATGTGCTCGACGTA
>NZ_CAXAPD010000052.1:0-18443 GCF_963970515.1 Pseudomonas sp. RL_5y_Pfl2_73
GCGCCGGCCTTGAGAATGCCCAGCAGGCCCGCCACCATGTCCAGGCTGCGATCGGCACAGATCGCCACGCGGTCATCCGGGCGAATGCCCAGTTCCAATAGGCGATGAGCGACCTGGTTGGCGCGCGTATTCAATTGCGAGTAGCTCAACGCTGCCTCGCCAGAGACAACCGCGACGGCATCCGGACAGGCCGCGACCCGTATTTCGAACAAGCCGTGCAAGGTCAGGCCCTGCGGGTAATCGACCGCCGTGGCATTGAGCGTTTCCAACAGATGCCGGCGTTCGTTGTCAGCCAGCAGCGGAATCTGCGCCACGAGGGTCTGTTCATCAGCCACCATGGCCCGCAGCACGCCCTCCAGGTAACCGAGGTAGCGCTCCGCCATGGCAGGGTCGAACAGCGCCGTGGCGTATTCCAGCGAACCGAACAGGCGCCCATCGATCAGGGCCATGTCCAGCAACACGTCGAATTTCGCGGTGCGGCTGGTTGCGCCCAACCCTTGCAGCGACATATCGCCCAGTTCCAACCCCGTGGCTTCGCTGTTCTGCCAGGACAGCATGGCCTGGAACACCGGGCTATGGGACAGGCTGCGCAATGGCCGGACCACTTCCACCACTTGTTCGAATGGCAGGTCCTGGTGCGCCTGGGCGTCCAGGGTCCGAGCCCTCACGTGTTGCAACAAGGCTTGCACCGTCAGTCCGTCCGCCACATCGACGCGCAGCGCCAGCGTGTTGACGAACAGACCGATCAGGCCTTCGACTTCCGCTTGCATGCGGTTCGCCACCGGCGTACCGATGACCACGTCGTGCTGGCCGGACAGGCGACTGAGCACCGTGGCCCAGGCGGCCATGACCGTCATGAACAAGGTAGCGCCATGTCGCTGGCTCAACGCCTGGAGGCCTTGGGTCAGGGTTTCGTCGAGGACGATCCCCACCACCGCGCCGGCGTGATCTTGCTGCGCAGGCCGTGGCCGATCGGTTGGCAACGTCAACAAGGCTGGTGCGTCGGCCAGGGTCTGCTGCCAGAAGCGTTCCTGTTCGGCCAAGACTTCCCCGGTGAGCCAGCGCCGTTGCCAAAGGGCATAGTCCGCGTACTGAATCGGCAACGCCGGCAATGGATCGTCCTGGCCCTGACGGAACGCTTCGTACAGCACGCCCAATTCATGGGTCAGCAGATCGGCGGACCAGCCATCGGAGACGATATGGTGCAGGGTCACCAACAGCACGTGATCATCCTCCGCCATCCGCACCAGTCGGCCACGTACCAGCGGGCCATGGGCCAGGTCGAAGGCCTGGCGAGCCTCCTCCTCGGCCAGGACCAGCAGCTCGGTTTCGGCGTCCGCGCACCCTGCCAAGGCCTGCAACTGCAACGCGAAACCGACGTCGGCCGGGGCAATGCGCTGTTCTACTTCCTGCCCCTGCGCCTGCACAAAAGTGGTACGCAGGGCCTCGTGACGGGCGACGATACGATCCAGTGCGCGGGTGAGCGCCGACGTATCCAGCGCGCCTCGCAGGCGCAGGCCAGTGGGGATGTGATACGCCGCACTGGTCCCGTCCAGTTGCGCCAGGAACCAAAGGCGCTGCTGGGCGAAAGACAACGGCAACGCCTGTTCGCGGGACACCGGCACGATACCGGGTCGGGTGCTGTGTGCCGCCTGGGAGAGCACTTGGGCCAGCACATTCAATTGCGGTTGGGCAAAGACATCCCTCAGGTTCAGTTCCATGCCCAATTGCTCGCGTACCTGGGCGATCAAGCGCATCACCAGCAAGGAATGCCCCCCCAATTCGAAGAAATGGTCGTGGCGGCCCACCGACTCGACTTTGAGCAGGGTCTGCCAGATCTGCGCCAGGACGATTTCCGTGTTGCCCTGAGGCGCTTCATGGGTGCGGCTGGCGTACGCCTCGGCATCGGGCGCCGGCAGCGCCTGGCGGTCGAGCTTGCGGTTCGGCGTCAGCGGCAATGCGGCGAGGCTGACAAACGCGCCGGGCAGCATGTATTCGGCCAATTGCGTCGACAACTGCGCACGCAAGGTCGCCGCGTCCAGGCGTGTCCCGGCCTGCGGCACCACATAGGCCACCAGGCGTTTGTCGCCCGGGGTGTCTTCGCGCACGATCACCGCCGCTTCCTTGACCCCGGCACAGTCGCCCAGCCGGGCCTCGATCTCGCCCAGTTCGATACGGAACCCACGGACCTTGACTTGGAAGTCGTTGCGGCCCAGGTATTCGAGGCGTCCGTCCGGACGATAACGGGCCAAGTCACCGGTCTTGTACAGGCGCGCATCGGGCTGGTCGCTGAACGGATCGGCCAGGAAGCGTTCGGCGCTGATGGCGTCAAGGTTCAGGTAACCGCGCGCCACACCGTCACCACCGATGAAGATTTCCCCCATGACCCCGAACGGCACAGGCTGGCGGTGCGCATCAAGCAGGTAGATCCGGGTGTTGGCCATCGGCCTGCCAATGCAGGCGTTGCCGAGGATGCCATCGACCGCGTCATGCTCCATGTAGGCGGCCGTGCAGGACACCGTGGCCTCGGTCGGGCCATAGGTGTTGACCAACCGCGTATGGGCGGGACGAACCGCGTCCCATATCTGCAATTTCTGCGTCGACAAGGCATCACCGGTGACGTTGATCAGCCGCACGTCGCGCAAATGGTCCCGAGCCTGGGCCGGCGTGTTGTGCCATTCGGCCACGAGGGTATGCCAATGGGCCGCTGTCAGATGCAGGAACGTCGGGCGGATATCGCCATTTTGTTGCAACTCGGCACTGCCAAACAGCTGCCGGGTCGGCGCCAGGGTGGCACCGGCCAGCAGCGCCGGGAAGATTTCTTCCACCGACAGGTCGAAGTTCAGGGTGTTCTGTTGCAGCACCGTGTCCGCCGGTGTCAGGCCGAACAAGCGGACCGCATCGACGCAGTAGTTGACCAGGCCCCGGTGTTCGACCATCACCCCTTTGGGGTTGCCGGTGGAGCCCGAGGTGTAGATGACGTAGGCCAGGTGGCGCGCGCCCAGGGAGGCAACGAGCGGATTATCGTCACGACCGGCGGCGATGCCGCAACGCGCGCGCTCGGCGCGGTCGAGCAGCACCACCGGCACCGTCAACGCCGGCAGACGACCTAGCAGTTCATCTTGGCTCAGCAGTGCCACCGGGGCACTGTCGGCGAGCATGTAGGCCAAGCGTTCGGCTGGAAACGCCGGGTCGAGCGGCACGTAACCGGCACCGGCCTTGAGGATGGCCAACAGGCCAATGAGCATTTCGGCTCCGCGTTCAACACAGATCGCCACCCGGTCATCCGGGCGGATGCCCAGGCCGATCAGGTGATGAGCCATCTGGTTGGCCTGGTGGTTCAGTTCGGCGTAACTCAGTCGCTCATCACCGCACAAGACGGCGATGGCGTCCGGTCGAGCCTCGACCTGGGCTTCGAACAACTGATGGATGGTCTGCTCACGCGGGTTCGCTACCTGGGTAGCGTTAAGACAGGTCAGCAAATGCTCACGTTCGACATCGTCCAGCAGCGCAATCCGTTCGACCTGGACCTGGTCGTTGGCGACCATGGCCCGCAGAAGGCGCTCGAAGTAGCCGAGGTAACGCTGCACCGTACGTTTGTCGAACAACGCCGTGGCGTATTCAAGGGCACCAAACATCTGCCCCTGGATCTCGCCCAGCTCCAGGGACACGTCGAATTTGGCGACGTTGCTTGCCGCCCCCAGGCCTTCGAGTTTCAAGTCCCCCAACACCAGTTCGGTGTTGTCATGGGTCTGCCAGGACAGCATGGCCTGGAACAGCGGACTGTGGGCCAGGCTGCGCACCGGCTTGAGCACTTCCACCACTTGTTCGAATGGCAGGTCCTGATGCGCCTGGGCGCCCAGGGCCTGGACCTTGACCCGGGCCAACAGGGTTGCCACGGTTGGCGCCCCCGAGAGATCGATGCGCACGGCCAAGGTGTTGACGAAGAAACCGATCAGCCCTTCGACTTCCGAGCGCGTGCGGTTGGCCACCGGCGAGCCGATCACCACATCATCCTGGCCCGAAAGCCGGCTCAACAACGCGCCCCAGGCCGTCATCACGGTCATGTACAGCGTGACGCCATGGCGCTGGCTCAGGGCCTTGAGGTTCGCGGTCAAGTCGGCGTCGAAGACCACCGGCAATGTCGCCCCGGCATAGTCCTGTTGCGCAGGCCGCGCACGGTCGGTGGGCAGCATCAGCAACGCAGGCGCATCGGCCAGGGTTTGTCGCCAGTAATTGCTTTGGGTCTGCAGCACCTCGCCGCTCAACCAGCGACGTTGCCAAACCCCGTAGTCGCCGTACTGCACCGTCAGGGTCGGCAATGGATCATCCAGGTCATGACGGAACGCCTCATAAAGCGCCGCCA
Source organism: Pseudomonas sp. RL_5y_Pfl2_73 (assembly GCF_963970515.1). Classification (NCBI taxonomy): domain Bacteria; kingdom Pseudomonadati; phylum Pseudomonadota; class Gammaproteobacteria; order Pseudomonadales; family Pseudomonadaceae; genus Pseudomonas; species Pseudomonas sp. RL_5y_Pfl2_73. Next base: position 4,367 of record NZ_CAXAPD010000052.1, read on the forward strand.
GTTCCTTGATCAACACGCCGATGGACCAGCCGTCCGACACGATGTGATGCATGGTTACCAGCAACACATGGTCCTCGCTGGCGAGGCGGATCAGGCGGCCGCGAATCAATGGGCCATGTTCCAGGCTGAAGGTGTCGGTGGCTTCCTCTGCTGCCAGCGCGTGCAGTTGGTCCTCGGCGTCGGCCTGGCCGGAGAAGTCATGTTGCAGCAGCGCGAAGCCGATCTCGGCGGGCATGATGCGCTGCCGAGGCTCTTCACCCTTGACCTGCACAAAGGTGGTCCGCAGGGCCTCGTGACGAGCAACGATGCGATCCAGCGCCCGCTGCAAGGCGCAGCGATCCAGCACCCCGCGCAGGCGCAGCCCGGCGGGCATGTGGTAGGCCGTGCTGGCCCCTTCCATCTGCGCCAGGAACCACAGGCGCTGCTGGGCGAACGACAGGGGCAGGTCGTCCTCTCGCGAAACCCGGACGATCTCCGGCAATGTGCTGCGCCCGGCCCGAGCCACTGCCTGCGCCAACCCCATCAGTTGAGGTTGGGCGAACAATTCGGTCAGGCCCAGCTCCACACCCAGGCGCAGACGCACCTGGGAAATCAATTGGATCGCCAGCAACGAATGCCCGCCCAGTTCGAAGAACTGATCATGGCGACCGACCTGTTGCAAGCCCAGCAAGTCTTGCCAGATCTGCGCCAGGGTGGTTTCGACCTCGCCTTGCGGGGCTTCGTAGCCACGGGAGATGACGGCATCCAGATCCGGTGCCGGCAGGGCCTTGCGGTCGAGCTTGCCGTTCGGCGTCAGGGGCAAGGCATCCAGACGCATGTAGGCGGTGGGCACCATATAGGCCGGCAGTTGCGCTTGCAGGTGCGTACGCAGGGTTTCGATGTCTATAGGTGAATGCTGGGTGAAGTAGGCCACCAGACGTTTGTCGCCCGGCACATCCTCACGGGCCAGGACCACGGTTTCGTTCAAGGCGTCGTGTTGCGCGAGCTTGGCTTCGATCTCGCCCAGTTCGATGCGGAAACCACGGATCTTCACCTGGTCGTCGTTGCGGCCCAGGTATTCGATGTTGCCGTCCGGCAGGTAGCGGCCCAGGTCGCCAGTGCGATACATGCGGGCGTTCGCAGCCGTGCTGAACGGGTCCTTGAGGAAGCGTTCAGCCGTCAGGTCGTCACGATTGAGATAACCGCGAGCGACCCCAGCGCCACCGATGTAAATTTCGCCCGGAACGCCCAGTGGCACCGGTTGTTTGTACTCATCCAACAGATAGAACTGGGTATTCGCCACCGGTTTACCAATGTGCGCGGCAAAACCATCCTCACGGGCCATCGACACCCAACTCGAATACGTCGTGGTTTCCGAAGGGCCATAGAGGTTGCACAGGCGCTTGACCTGGGTCTGTTCGAACAACGCTTCCACCAAGCTGCGCTTCAAGGCTTCACCGGCGACGTTCACCGTGTCGACGCCCTCGCCCAACCCGCCCGATTCCAGCAGCGCCTTGAGCGCCGACGGTACGGTGTTGATCAAGGTGATGTCGTGCTCGCCCTGCTGCAGTTCCAGCACATTAGTGACCACTTCGATGCTGCCGCCAGACGTCAGCGGCGCGAAGCATTCGTAGACGGCCAGGTCGAAGTTCAGCGAAGTGGAGAACAGGGTTTTAGCCAAGGTCTGCCAATCGAAAGAACGATGCGCCCAAGTCAGGAAGTTCACCGTGTTGCGGTGTTCGATCATCACGCCTTTAGGCTGGCCGGTCGAACCCGAGGTGTAGATCACGTAAGCCAGGTGCGACGAGACCAGGCCTGGAACCTGCGGATTGGGCGCCACCTCGTCCTGCCAGACGCCCTTGTCGAGGTCGATCACTGGCACCGACGTCTCGCCCGACAGATGGCGGGTGCTGCCTTGAACCAGGATCGCCGCCGGGGCACTGTCTTGCAACATGTAGGCAATCCGATCCAACGGATACGCCGGGTCCAGTGGCACATAACCGCCGCCGGCCTTGAGGATCGCCAGCAAGCCAACAACCATGTCGATGCCGCGCTCGACACAGATCGCCACCCGCGAATCGGGCTGCACGCCCTGCTTGCGCAGGTAATGGGCCAAGCGATTGGCGAGGCCGTTGAGCTCGCGATAATTGAGCTGTTGTCGGCCGTGACGCACCGCCACGGCATCCGGCGTGCGCTGCACCTGATCCTCGAACAACCCGTGGATGGTCTGCTCCCGCGGGTATTCGGCCTGGGTGGCATTGAAGTCCACCAGTAACCGCTCGCGCTCCGCCGCCGGCACGATCGACAGTTCCCGCAACGCCAGGTCTGGCGTGTGCTCCAACGCCGCCACCAGGCTGTCCAGCGCCGAGTGCATATACCCGCAGACACGCTGGGCCCCCACCGCGCTCACGACCTGGGCCGTAAGCCGGAAACCTTCGCCCAGATCGTCCACGTTAAGGCACAACGGATAGTTGGTGCGCTCTTCCATGCTCAGGGTCTGGATCCCGTGCCATGCCGAGATGGCCGTGTCGGACACCGCTTCAGCGGCACTGTGTCGATAGTTCAACAACGTGCTGAACAACGGCAGCGAGGCCGGTACGCCGCTGCAACGCTGCGCCAGGGACAGCGACGCGTGCTCGTGTCCGAGCAAGGCCGACAACCGGCCATGGGTCGCCCTGACACCGGCGCGGGCGCCTTGGGCGCCGACATTGACGCGCAATGGCAGCGTGTTGATGAACATGCCCAGGGCCCGATCGGCCCCGTCGCCGCCCTGCATCCGCCCCATCAGCACGGTGCCGAACACAACCTCTTCACGGCCCGAAACCCGCCCGACCACATGCCCCCAGGCCAGGTGGACCAGGCTTGCCGCGCTCACGCCGAGTTGACGGGCCTGGGTCCGCAGGCGCCGGGCCAGCGCGGCGTCTACGTCCTGATGCGCTTCTTCGATGCCGCTGCCGTCGCCCTGCACATCCTGTAGACCGAACGGCAGCGTCGGCTCATCGATATCGCCAAGCATCTCGCGGAAAAACCCTTCGTGCTGCTCACGACTGACCCCAAGACGCGCCTGGGCCACATGGTTGCGATACGGCACGGCAGGTGACAGCAAGTGCGCCTGGTCCAAGAGACTGGCTTGCATCTCATGCACCACGACTTCAAGCGCCGTGTGGTCCAACGCCATGTGATGGAACAGCAGCATGCCAACCCAGCGCTGATTCGCCACGTCCTGGGCATAGGCCAGGCGCATCAACGGAGCCTGGGCGATGTCGAGGCGGTAATGCCGCGGATCGAATCGTCCGTGCAGCTGCTGCACCACATCGCCCCCCGCCGGGTCCACCTCGACCTCTTCCAGGCCCAGGGTCGCGTGGTGCCATACCACTTGCACCGGTGCCGCCAGGCCTTGCCAGACCACGCTGGTGCGCAGGATATCGTTACGTGACACCACGCTCTGCAAGGCGTAGGCAAAGGCTTGCAGCCGTTCGCGGTTGTCAAAGCCGAACAGCACCTGCAATACGTAGGGATCGCCCTGCTCCGCGGCGAGGTGGTGATAGAGAATCCCTTCCTGCAACGGCGCCAGGGCATAGATGTCCTGCACATTCGCCACGCCACCCGGCACGGTGGCCACTATCCGGTCGATAGCGTCCTGGTCCAGATCGGCCAAGGGCAACATGTCCGGGGTGATTCGCGTGCAGCCGTCCGGGATCGCATTGTCCGGCACCACGACTTCCGTATGCCCACCCACCGCGGCCGCCAGGGCCGCCAGCGTCGGTTGACCGAACAGCACCCGCACATCGGCGGCCAGGTCGACCTGGCGCATGCGCTCGATCAGCTTCACCGCCAGCAGCGAATGGCCACCCAACTCGAAGAAGTTATCATGACGGCCGACCTGCTCGAGCTTGAGCAAGTCCTGCCAAATGCGGGCGATGGCCGTCTCGACCTGGCCTTGCGGGGCTTCGTATCCACGGCTGATCACGGCCGACTGATCCGGCGCCGGCAAGGCCTTGCGATCGAGTTTGCCGTTAGTGGTCAACGGGAACGCTTCAAGGATCACGAAGGCGCTGGGAACCATGTGCTCCGCCAGCGACCGCAACAACTGTGTACGCAGGTCGATCGCTGACGGTTGCGCACCTTGCGCAGCGATCACATAGGCCACCAGGCGCTTGTCACCCGGTTCGTCTTCACGAGCGATGACCACGGCCTCGCGGATACCCTCGCAGGCCGCCAGCGTCGCTTCGATCTCGCCCAGCTCGATCCGGAAACCACGGATCTTCACTTGGTCGTCATTGCGGCCCAGGTATTCGATGCTGCCGTCCGCCAACCAACGACCGAGGTCGCCGGTCCGGTACAAGCGCGCCCCTTCACGCCCGCTAAAGGTATCGTCGATAAAGCGTTCCTGGGTCAATTCCGGACGGTTCAGATAACCCCGGGCCACGCCCGCACCGCCCACGTACATCTCACCCACCACCCCCACCGGCACCGGCTCGCGCCGGGCGTCGAGCACGTACAGTTGCAGGTCGGGAATGCGCTTGCCGATCGGGCTCACTCCCGTCAACTGCGCATCGGCCGTTTCAAGCGGACGATAGGTCACGTGCACCGTCGTTTCGGTGATGCCGTACATGTTCACCAACTGCGTCCCAGCATTGGCGACACGGGCATACCAGGGCTTGAGCATCCCGGTTTCCAGCGCTTCACCGCCAAAGATCACCTGGCGCAGGCTGTGGCGCAGTTCGCTTTCGCCCTGGGCCGCAATCAACTGCCGGAAGGCGCTTGGCGTCTGGTTCAGTACGGTCACACCGGCCTCGCACAACAACGCATAACAGTCTTGCGGCGAGCGACTGACCAGTTGCGGCACCACCAACAGCCGACCGCCGTGGGTCAAGGCGCCCCAGATTTCCCAGACCGAGAAATCGAACGCGAAGGAATGGAACAGCGCCCAGACGTCTTGCGGACCAAACTCGAACCACGGTTGGGTCGCCGAAAACAGCCGTGCCACGTTGCGGTGTTCGACCATCACCCCTTTGGGCAGGCCGGTGGACCCCGAGGTGTAGATCACGTAGGCCAACTGCGACGACGTCAGGCCAGGCACTTGCGGGTTGGCGACGGATTCGTCCTGCCAGCCGCCGTCATCGAGTTGCAGCACCGGCACCGAGACGCCAGCCAACAACGGTTGCGTAGCGGCTTGGGCCAACAGCGCAACCGGCGTACTGTCACGCAGCATGTAGCCGATGCGTTCCGCCGGATAGGCCGGGTCCACCGGCACATAACCAGCGCCGGACTTCAGAATGCCCAGCAGGCCAACGATCATGTCCAGACCGCGCTCGACACAGATCGCCACCCGGTCATCCGGACGAATACCCAGTGCCAGCAGGCGATGAGCGACCTGGTTTGCCCGGGCGTTGAGTTCGCCGTAAGTCAGTGCCTGCTCCTCGAACACCACCGCCACCGCGTCGGGTTGCGTCGCGACCTGGGCCTCGAACTGGCGATGGATCAGCGCGTCATGGGCATAGGTCGCCTCTGTTGTATTCCAGGCTTCGAGCAATGCTCGGCGCTCGGCCGCTGGCAGCATCTTCAACCCGCTCAATGGGGCCAAGGGTGACTGTTCCAGCGCCTGCACCAGATTTTCCACGACACATTGCACGTAGCCGCACACACGCTCGGCGCCAATCGGCGCCTGAGCCATGACCGTCAGGTTGAAGCCCTCGCCCAAGTCATCCACCGACAACGTCAGCGGATAGTTGGTGCGCTCTTCACCTTCCAAAGTCTGGATACCGTCCCAGGCGGCGATGGCCTCGCTGGAAGCCGTCTGCGCACCGAGGTGGCGATAGTTGAGCAGCGCGCTGAACAGCGGCGCCGGCGCGGCTACGCCACTGCAGCGTTGCGCCAGGACCAGCGAGGCATGCTCGTGCCCCAGCAACGCGGTCAAGCGCGCATGGGTCGCCTTGACGGCAGCGCGCACACCGTGTGCGCCCAGACTCACCCGCAGCGGCAAGGTATTGATGAACATCCCCAGCGCACGGTCGGCCCCTTCACCACCCTGCATGCGCCCCAGCAACACCGTGCCGAAGACCACGTCGTCCTGGCCCGAGACGTTGCCCAGCACCTGCGCCCACGCCAGGTGATACAAGCTTGCCGCGCTGACGCCGAGCTGACGCGCCTGGATCCGCAGACGCTCACCCAGCCGGGCATCGACCGGTTGGCGGACTTCCTCGATACCGTGCCCGTCACCTTGCACGTCCTGCAGGCCGAAGGGCAGCGTCGGCTCGGTCACATCCCCCAGCATCTCGTGGAAGAAGGCCTCGTGCTCCTCGCGGCTAACCCCCAGCCGCGCCTGTGCCACGTAGTTTCGATACGGCACCGATGCCGCCAATTGCTCCCCCCGCCCGGCCATGTGCGCACCTATTTCTGCGGTGAGCATGCCCAGGGAGGTCGCGTCGTCGACCATGTGGTGGAACAGCAGCATGCCGACCCAGCGATTGTTCGCCACGTCCTGGGCATAACCGATCCGCATCATCGGCGCCTGGCGAATGTCCAGGCGGTGGTGACGCGGATCCAGGTGTTCGCGCAGTTGCTCGGCGATATCCCCCGCTGCCGCGTCCAAGGCGATTTCATCGAGGCCCAGTTGCGCCTCGCGCCAGACCACCTGGACCGGTTCCTCCAAGCCTTCCCAGACTACCCCGGTGCGCAGGATGTCATGCCGGGACACCACGCTTTGCAGAGCCTCGGCGAAAAGGTTCAAGTGGGCGCGGCTGTCGAAAGCGAAAAGCACGTATTGCAGATAGGGGTCGCCTTTGGCGGCCGCAAGGTGGTGATACAAGATCCCCTCCTGCAGCGGCGCCAGGGCATAGATGTCCTGCACATTGCCCACGCCACCCGGCACTGTCGCCACGACGCGGTCGATCTCGTCCTGGCTCAACGTGGCCAGGGGCAAAAGGTCTGGCGTGATCCGCGCACAATCGTCCGGGATACGGTTGGCCGGCACCTGGACTTCCTGGCTGCCGCCCACCGCACTGGCCAGCGCCGCCAGCGTCGGCTGGCCGAACAGCACGCGTACGTCGGCGGCGAGGTCGATCTGGCGCATGCGCTCGATCAATTTCACTGCCAGCAACGAATGACCGCCCATTTCAAAGAAATGATCGTGGCGGCCGACCCGTTCCACGTGCAGCAGGTCTTGCCAGATAGCGGCAATAGCGATCTCAACCTCGCCCTGAGGGGCTTCGTATTCACGGGTCACTACCGACGACTGGTCCGGCACCGGCAAGGCCTTGCGGTCCAGCTTGCCGTTGGTGGTCAACGGGAACACCGTCAACATCACGAATGCGCTGGGTACCATGTATTCGGCCAGCGAACCGAGCAGTTCATCGCGCAGTTCGGCCGCGGACGGCGGCTCGCCCTCCTCGGCAATCACATAGGCCACCAGGCGCTGATCGCCCGACGTATCCTGGCGCGCCACCACCACGGCTTCTCGCACACCGTTGCACGCGGCCAGCTTGGCTTCAATCTCGCCCAATTCGATACGGAAACCGCGGATTTTTACCTGGTCGTCGTTGCGCCCCAGATATTCGATACTGCCGTCCGCCAACCAGCGACCCAGGTCACCGGTCTTGTACATCCGCGCGTCCGGCTCGGGGTTGAACGGGTTGGCGAGGAAACGCTCGGCGGTCAACTCGTCACGGTTCAAGTAACCGCGACTGACACCTGCGCCACCCACGTACATCTCCCCCACCACCCCTACCGGTACAGGCTCGCGCTGAGTATCGAGTACGTACAGTTGCAGGTCGGGAATGCGCTTGCCAATCGGGCTGACACCGGCCAACTGCGCGTCGGCCGCTTCAAGCGGACGATAGGTCACATGCACCGTCGTTTCGGTGATGCCGTACATGTTCACCAGTTGCGTCCGGGCATTGGCCTGGCGGGCATACCACGGCTTGAGAATGCCGGTTTCCAGGGCTTCGCCACCGAAGATCACCTTGCGCAGGCTGTGGTTCAGGTCGCTTTCACCCTGGGCCGCAATCAGTTGGCGGAAAGCGCTCGGTGTCTGGTTGAGAATGGTGACGCCAGCGTCGCACAACAACGCGTAGCAGTACTGCGGTGAACGGCTGACCAGCTGTGGCACCACCAGCAAGCGACTGCCGTGGGTCAAGGCACCCCAGATTTCCCAGACCGAGAAGTCGAAGGCAAAGGAATGGAACAGCGCCCACACGTCCTGCGGGCCAAACTCGAACCACGGTTGGGTCGCCGAAAACAGCCGCGCGACGTTGCGGTGTTCGACCATCACGCCCTTGGGCAGGCCGGTGGAGCCGGAGGTGTAGATCACGTAGGCCAGGTGGCTGGCATTCAGGCCCGCCACGTCGGGATTGTGCCGCGGCTGCTGGCTCATTTCGCCGGCGTCGGTCGGGTCGAGCACCAAGGTGGGCACCGCCAATACCGGCAGGCTGTCGCGCCATTGCGACTGGGTCACCATCGCCACGGGACTGCTGTCATCCAGCATGTAGGCGATGCGCTCGGGTGGATAAGCCGGGTCCAGCGGTACATAGCCCGCACCGGCCTTGAGGATGCCCAGCAGGCCAACGATCATGTCCAGACCACGCTCGACACAAATTGCCACTCGGTCGTCCGGACGAACACCCTCGGCCACCAGGCTGTGGGCAAGTCGGTTGGCGCGGGCATTGAGTTCGCCGTAGGTCAATGCCTGGTCTTCATGCACGACGGCCACGGCGTCGGGTTGAGACGCGGCCCAACCCTCGACTTGCCGATGGATCAGGGTATCGTCGGCATACGTGGCGTCGGTGGCGTTCCAAGTTTCCAGCAATTGCCGACGCTCGGCCGATGGCAGGATCGCCAAGGCGTGCAACGGGGTTTGCGGTGCCTGCTCCAAGGCCACGACCAGGTTTTCCAAAGCCACCTGCATGTAATCGCAAATACGCTGCGCACCGATGGCCGTATCGACCATCGCGGTGAGGAAGAAGCCGTCACCCAGGTCATCGACATTGAGGGTCAACGGATAGTTGGTCCGCTCATTACCACGCAGCGCGTTGATCCCGCTCCACGCCGACAAGGCGTCCTGAGTCACCTGGACCGCACTGTGACGGTAATTGAGCAAGGCGCTGAACAGCGGCGTCGGCGCGACCACGCCACTGCAGCGTTGCGCCAGTGCCAGCGACGCATGTTCGTGGCCCAGCAACGCAGTCAGTCGCCCGTGAGTGGCCTTGACGCCGCTGCGCACATCCTGGGCGCCCACGTCCACCCGCAACGGCAGGGTGTTGATGAACATGCCCAAGGCACGGTCGGCGCCGTCGCCGCCCTGCATCCGACCTAACAGGACCGTACCGAACACCACCTCCTGCTTGCCGGATACCTTGCCCAACACCTGGGCCCAGGCCAGGTGCACCAGGCTGGCGGCACTCACTCCCAGGTGGCGTGCCTGTGTCCGCAGGCGCCCGGACAACGTCAGGTCCACCGACTGGCGAACTTCATCAATGCCGTGCCCCTCACCCTGCACGTCCTGCAAACCAAAGGGCAGTGTCGGCTCGTCGATATCGCCGAGCATGTCGCGGAAAAATGCTTCGTGTTCCTCTTCGCTCGCCCCCAGGCGGGCCTGGGCCACGTAGTTGCGATAAGGCATCGCTTCGCCCAACTGGCCGTCCTCGCCCAGCAGGTGCAGTTGCATCTCGTGCTGCATCACGTCCAGGGCGGTGTGGTCCAGGGCCAGGTGATGGAACAACAAAATCGCGACCCAGCGATCCTGGGCCTCATCCCGTGCGTAAGCCAGGTGCAACAGCGGCGCCCGGCCCAAATCCAGGCGACTGTGCCGCGCATCAAAACGGCTGGCCAGTTGCGTGACAACGTCGCCAGCCGTGGTATCGGCAACAATGCACTGCGGCTCCAGCACCACTTGGCGCCAGACCACCTGCACCGGCTCATCCAACCCTTCCCAGACCACACTGGTGCGCAAGATGTCGTGGCGATCGATCACCACTTGCAGCGCGCCGATGAACGCGTCGAGGCGTTCCCGGTTGTCGAAGGCGAACTGGGTTTGCAGCACGTAGGGGTCGCCCTGTTCGGCGGCCAAGTGGTGATACAGAATCCCTTCCTGCAACGGTGCCAGGGGGTAGATATCCTGCACGTTGCGTGCGCCGCCTGGCACCGTGGCGACGATCTGGTCGAGGGTGTCCTGGGACAGGTTGACCAGCGGCAACAGTTCGGGGGTGATGCGGTCGCAATCCAAGGGAATCAAGTTCGCTGGGGCACTCACTTCCCTGCCGCTGCCAATCGCTGCGGCCAGTGCGACCAGGGTCGGTTGGCTGAACAGCACGCGCACGTCGGCGCTCAAGCCAGCCTGGCGCATGCGTTCGATCAGCGTCACCGCCAGCAGCGAATGGCCGCCCAGTTCGAAGAAGTGATCGTGACGACCCACCTGCTCGACCTTGAGCACATCTGCCCAGATTCGCGCCAGGGTCTGTTCGACTTCGCCTTGTGGTGCTTCATATTCGCGAGAGGCATAGGCCTCGGCATCCGGCGCCGGGAGCTCACGGCGATCCAGCTTGCCGTTGGCGGTCAGCGGGAAGGCTGGCAGCACCATGAAGGCGCTGGGCAGCATGTAGTCGGCCAGCACGCTCGACAACTGCTCGCGCAATTCACGTACCGACAAGGTCACGCCCGGTTCGGCAATCACATAACCTACCAGGCGCTTGGGACCGGCATCGTCTTGCCGCGCCAGCACGACCGCGTCTTTCACGCCTGGGCATTGGCCCAAGCGGGCTTCGATCTCGCCCAATTCGATACGGAACCCACGGATCTTCACTTGGTCGTCGTTACGGCCCAGGTAATCCACCGCGCCATCCGCGCGCCAGCGGGCCAGGTCGCCAGTGCGGTAGAGCAAGGCATCTGGATCGGCACTGAACGGGTCGGTGACGAACTTCTCGGCGGTCAGCTCAGGGCGATTCAAATAGCCTTTCGCCACGCCGTCGCCACCGATGTACAACTCGCCGGCCACGCCGATGAGGACGGGTTGCTGGTTGGCATCCAGCACATAGACGCGGGTGTTGCCAATCGGACGACCAATCGGGATACCGCCCTCGCCCACCTGCTTGATTTCGTAGGTGGTGGTGAAGGTGGTGGCCTCGGTTGGGCCGTAGCCGTTGAGCAAGTGAGCCGGCGCGCCTTCCTTCAGAACGCGACCGATCACCGCCGGGTCGAGCACATCGCCGCCGACGATCAGGTAGCGCAGTTGGGCGAACACCGGCATCAGCCCGGCGGCGTATTGGTGGAACAGCCCGGCGGTCATCCACAACACGCTGACCGATTGCTCTTGCAGCAAGGCCGCAAAACGTTCTTGCGTCAGCAGCACGTCCTGATCGACCACTACCACGCAACCGCCATTGAGCAACGGTGCCCAGACGTCGAGAGTGCTGGCGTCGAAGGCCGGGTTTGAGGCAAAGGCGACCCGATCCTGGGCGTTAAAATCGGCGTAGCCGTTGTTGATCACCAGTCGGTTGATCGCCCGGTGCGGCACCAACACGCCTTTCGGCGTACCGGTGGAACCGGAGGTGTACATGATGTAGGCCACCGATTCGCTGCTTTGTATCAGTCTCAGGTCGTGATCCGCCTCGTTATCCAGGACCACGGTGTCCAGATCCACACGGGCCGTCCCCTCTGGTGCCGTCATCGTGCTCAGTGTCAGAAGCGTCCGGACACCGCTGTCGCGCACCATGAAGGCCTGCCGTTCCGGCGGTGCGCTGACGTCCAGCGGCACGTAGACTGCGGCGCACTTGAGAACCGCCAGTTGGCTGACCAGCAGCTCGATGGAGCGTTCCAGCACAATCGCTACACGATCACCCGGTTGCACACCCAGTCCGATCAAATGGCGGGCCAGGCAATTGGCCCGGCGGTTCAACTCGGCGTACGTCAGGCCATGCCCGTTGTGCACAACCGCCGTTGCCTCCGGACGTTCCTTGGCCTGGGCTTCGAACAGGCCATGGACGGTCCTGTCCTGGGGATAGCTGCGGGTGGTGGCGTTGAAATCCACCAGCAATTGCCGACGCTCGGCCGACGGCAGGATCGACAGGCTGTTCAACGGCGTCTGCGGTGCCTGTTCCAGCGCATCCACCAGGCGCTCCAGGGCAATGCCCATGTAAACACATATCCGCTGCGCACCAATCTGCGGCACCGCCAGCGCGGATAGGCGGAAATCTTCGCCCAGGTCGTCCACCGACAACGTCAGCGGGTAGTTGGTGCGTTCTTCGTTGCTCAGCAGTTGGATGCCGTCCCAGGCCGCCAAGGCTTCGCTCGAGGCAACACCGACGGCGCTGTGCCGGTAATTGAGCAAGGCGCTGAACAACGGCAGCGGCGCGGCCACGGCGCTGCAACGCTGGGCCAGGGCCAACGAAGCGTGTTCGTGGCCCAACAGACCGGTCAGGCGCGCGTGGGTGGCTTTCACCCCGTCACGCACGCCTTGGGTTCCAACCCCTACCCGCAACGGCAAGGTATTGATGAACATGCCCAGGGCCCGGTCGGCGCCATCACCGCCCTGCATCCGCCCCATCAGCACGGTGCCGAACACCACGTCCTGCTTGTCGGACACTTGCCCCAGCACCTGCGCCCAGGCCAAGTGATGCAGGCTCGCGGCGCTCACGCCCAACTGCCGGGCCTGGGCCCGCAAACGGCGGCTCAGGTCGGCAGGCAGGCTCAGTCCGGCCTCCTCGATATCGCTGCCATCGCCACGGACGTCCAGCAGACCGAACGGCAATGTCGGTTCGTCGACATCACTCAACATGTCACTGAAGAACCCTTCGTGCTCCGCGCGGCTCACGCCCAAGCGGGCCTGGGCCACGTAATTGCGGAACGGCACCGCTTCGCCCAACTGCTCGGCCTGGCCCAGCAGATGCGCTTGCATCTCGTGTTGCACCACTTCCAGCGCCGTGTGATCGAGGGCCATGTGATGAAACAGCAGCATCGCCACCCAGCGCTGATTCGCCGGATCGTGGGCATATGCGATGCGCATCAACGGTGCCTGTTGCATGTCCAGGCGGTAATGCAATGTGTCGAATCGCTCGCGAAACTGTTCGGCGATATCGCCTGCTTCGGCGCTCAGCACCAGCTCTTCCACCGCCAGTTGCGCCTTGCGCCAGACCACTTGCACCGGCTCATCCAGGCCTTCCCAGACCACCGAGGTGCGCAGGATGTCATGGCGATCGATGACGCCTTGCAGGGCTAGGGCAAACGCCTCCAGCCGCTCGCGGTCCGCGACGATGAACGTGGCCTGCAACACATAGGGATCGCCCGTGTGCGCGGCGATGTGGTGATAGAGAATGCCCTCCTGCAACGGCGCCAACGGGTAAATATCCTGCACGTTGCACGCACCGCCCGGCACCGTTTCCACGATGCGATCGATGTCCAACTGGTCCAGCGCCACCAAGGGCAGCATCGACGGCGTGATCCGGGTACAGCCCAGCAAGATGCCGTTGTCCGGTACCACGACCTCGCCGCCACTGCCGACTGCGGCGGCCAGCGCGGCGAGGGTTGGCTGGCTGAACAGCACCCGCACGTCCGCCGACAAGCCGAGCTGGCGCATCCGGCCAATCAGGCTGACGGCCAGCAGCGAATGCCCGCCCAGTTCGAAGAAATGATCGTGGCGGCCGACGCGTTCGACCTTGAGCAAGTCTTGCCAGAGCTGCGCCAGGGTGGTTTCGACCTCGCCTTGCGGGGCTTCGTAGCCACGGGAGATGACGGCATCCAGCTCCGGTGCCGGCAGGGCCTTGCGGTCGAGCTTGCCGTTGGGGGTCAGCGGCAGCGCATCGAGGCGTACGTAGGCGGCGGGCACCATGTAATCCGGCAGTTGCGCTTGCAGGTGCGCGCGCAGGGCTTCGATTGCTACTGCTGTGTCCAGTGAGTGTTGGGTGAAATAGGCCACCAGGCGCTTGTCGCCCGGTATGTCTTCACGGGCCAGGACCACAGTTTCTTTCAGCGTTTCGTGGCGGGCGAGCTTGGCTTCGATCTCGCCCAGCTCGATGCGGAAACCACGGATCTTCACCTGGTCGTCGTTGCGGCCCAGGTATTCGATGTTGCCGTCCGGCAGGTAGCGGCCCAGGTCGCCAGTGCGATA
>NZ_CAXAPD010000053.1:0-17821 GCF_963970515.1 Pseudomonas sp. RL_5y_Pfl2_73
GGCCAGGCCAGACACGCAACTGGGAGCCGATAGGCACGGTGCTGCTGAACCCGGATCGGGAGCAGCCAGCCGAGAAAAGAGCAGCATAGTTAGACGGTGACGCGACAACTACCTTGAAAAACGCCGTAAGAGCGGAACCATAAGCAGCCGTTACCTAAATAACGGATATACACACCAAAGCAACAAAACCAAAAAAAAACGGCGCTTCCCATTTCTGAAAGAAGCGCCGTTTTTCCTAAGTGAACAGCATTACGTACAAGACAGGCCTCGAATTCAAATCGAGCAATCAACCCGCGATGGCGCGATCGACCGACAGCTTGCCCGCCCCTTCGATCAGCACGGCAATACTGCCCGCCAGCAACGCCAAGGCGAACTCATAACCGTTGTTGGCCATGAACAAGCCGTTACCGATGTGCACAGAGAAAATCGCTACCAGCGACAGGAACGCCAGGCCCAGTGCCGCAGGACGCGCCAGCAGGCCGATGACCAGCGCCAGTCCGGCGAAAAACTCCGTACCACCCGCCAGTGTCGCCATCACGTAGCCCGGGGTCAGGCCGATGCTTTCCATCCACTGCGCCGTGCCTGCCAGGCCGTAGCCACCGAATAGGCCGAAGAGTTTCTGTGAGCCGTGGGCGGCGAAAATAATGCCAACAACAACGCGCAGGACCGTCAGGCCGTAGCCTGCGCGGGTAAACAAGACTTTATTGATCAACGAGTTCATGCGGGTTCATCCCAAGGTGTGTGGTTGTTGGTCGCCATATTAATCAAAAAAACCTGTACAAAAAGCGCAAAAACCGCGAGATAAAAATCGAAATTATCGATTATTTTCGCTGGGCGACCTTCTGATTTCCAGGCTCCAGCGACTCTCGCTCACGATCAAAGGCCAAGTAGTACTTATTGACACTATTAACGTAGCTGACGGCGCCCATTCCCACCTGCTCCATGGCAATGCGCTCGACCTGGAAAAACCACTGGTTGGGGTTCAGTCCCCGCCGCCGGGCCTCGGCTCGCATACCTTGGACCCGCTCGGGGCCCATGTTGTAGGCGGCCAGGACGAAGGCCATGCGCTCACGCTCGTTGAGCTTGGGGCTGGCAAAGAACTTGCGGCGAATAAGGGCCAGGTACTTGGCGCCAGCCTGCACATTGGCATCCAGGTTCTGGATGTTATCGACTCCGACCCGCCGAGCCGCCGAGGGGGTTATCTGCATCAGGCCGGTGGGGCCTTTGCCACTGCGGGCGTTGGGTTGCAGGGCTGATTCCTTGAAAGCCAGCGCGGCCAGGTTGAGCCAGTCCATGCCTTGGGCATCGGCATGTTTTTGCAGCACTGGACGCAGTTTCTCCAGGCGCTTGCGATTGGCTCGGGCCAGCGGATAGTGGACCCGGTACAAACGCCGATAGATGCGCAGGAATGCCGCGTCCTGATTGGAAGGCACTTTGTAGGTCACCAGGAAACGGTCGATGCTCGCCCGCAGCATGGCGGCATCACGACGAACGAACCAATACTCATCACCCGGCTCGCCGATCAGCACCTGCCGGTCCAGACGCAACTTGGGCAAGATTTTGCCCCAGCGCTCGGCGATAGGCCGCTCGACGATGGTCAAATGAAAAATCCCGCCCTGGACCATTTCCAGGACATCCTCCACAGCCAGAGTGGGATCGACCCATTCGACCTTCACCGGCGGCAGTTTGAGCAGCGCCAGTTTCTGGTTGATCTGGCTCACGGCGTCCCCCGCCGCGCTGCCGTTGGGCAGGGCCAGGGTCTTGCCGGAAAGTTGCTCCACGCGGGTGTAACGCTTCTCGCCCTTGATTCCCACCAGCAGCAACGGCACGTCGGTACGGATCGGATCGCTGGCGCTGACCGCAAGGCCGGCCTTGGGCTCGAGCAATTCACCCGGCGCCACGAGGTCGCCCTCCCCGCGCTGCAAGGCGCCGAGCAGTTGGTCCTTGGCCATGGGGATGATCTTGAGGGTGATTTCCTGGCCATCCCGGGCGTGGCCGTTGAGGTATTGCTCGAAGGCTCGCAGCCGATGGTATTCGACGCCAATGGGTTGGCCCTGGACTTCACCGGAACTGTTGCGGCTCTGGTTGACCAAAACCTTCAACACGCGACTGCTGCGGATTTGCGCCAGGTCGCGCACCGTGCCCGGCGCCACCGCCTGCACCGGCCCAGGCAGCCGCGCCTCGGCCGGCATTGGCAACAACAGCGAACAACACAACAGTAGCAATACCTGGGGACGTGTCATCCACTCTCCGGAAGGAATACTGCGAACCGCCTCCCTTGAAAAACGAGGCTGAGTCCACAGAAACAGAGCGCCTGGGGCGCTGAAAAAGTGCGAAAGACTGGCACAGAGATGGCTTTTATACCAACCCGATGTGTCTCGCGGCCTTAACAGACAGCCTCAACTCGTTGTAGTTCTTGGCTTTTCTTATAAATCCACAGCTCTGATATGCTTTCCGGCCTTTGGGTCGAGGTAGCACCATGCAACTCATCGATATCGGCGTCAACCTGACCAACCCCAGTTTCGCCGACAAACATCAGGCGGTGCTTGAGCGCGCCTATGAGTCCGGGGTCTGCCAACTGGTCTTGACCGGCACCAGTCTTGAAGGCAGTGAACAGGCCCTGGAACTGTGCCAAAGCCTCGATGACACTGGCGAGCGATTGTTTTCCACCGCCGGTATTCACCCTCACAGCGCCAGCGAGTGGACCGCCGATAGCGCCCGGCACCTCAAGGATCTGCTGATGCACAGCCGCGTGCGCGCGGTGGGTGAATGCGGGCTGGATTTCAACCGGGATTTCTCCCCCCGACCGCAGCAGGAAAAAGTCCTTGAGGAACACCTCGCCCTGGCGGTCCAATTGCAATTGCCGGTGTTCCTGCATGAACGCGATGCCGACCAGCGCTTGCTGGACATCCTCCGGGATTTTCGCGATCAGTTGCCGGCGGCCGTGGTGCACTGCTTTACCGGTGAAAAAAAGGCGCTGTTCAGCTACCTCGACCTGGACCTGCACATCGGCATCACTGGCTGGATCTGTGACGAACGCCGGGGCACGCACCTGCACCCGTTGGTGCGCGAAATTCCCCGCGGTCGGCTGATGCTCGAAAGCGACGCGCCGTACCTGCTGCCCCGCACGCTGCGGCCCAAACCCAAAAATGGCCGCAACGAACCGGCCTACCTGACGGAAGTCTTGCGTGAAGTGGCCTTGCACCGGGGCGAAACCCAGGATGACCTGGCAGCCCACAGCACCGCGTGCGCCCGGGCGTTTTTCGGATTGCCCACCATTTCCGAATAAACACGCATCCCCCCTGTGGGAGCGGGCTTGCTCGCGAATGCGTTGGAGCAGTCACCGCTGTATTGCTGATCCACCGCATTCGCGAGCAAGCCCACACCAGGGATCTGGTGGCCTGTTGGTCTCTATCAAAATCCCCGGCACCGGTATTGCCTGTTGACCCACATCAAAATTCCGTCACCTGAATAGCGGCAAAATAATGGCACCTTGCCAATGTTGTTTCCGCTATCAGAGAAGACCTTCCATGGGTGCCTGGCTTAGCAATATCTCGCTGAAATACAAATTCTGGGCGGTCAATGCGGTCGCCTTTGTCACCACCTTGCTGCTGGTGCTCTACGCAGTGCACCTCGAACAGCAGTCGCGCAACCACGCGGCCCAGGCGAACGCCCAGGCCCAGGCACATCTGCTGGATGCCTGGCCGGCCGGAACGCCCCTGCCCAAGGTCGACTATCTCCTGGCATTGCAGCGCGACCAGGTCCCCGTTCTCAATGAACAACCGTTGCCTTCGCTGGCCCAGGCCAACGGCTGGGTCGCACTCGACACCGGATTGCTGTTTGGCGACGACCCGCTGCTGGGTGCCCAAGTGATCCGTCGAGGTGACGGCCAACAACTCGCCGTGTTGGCCCAAGGTGTGAGCCTGAGCCAAGTGTTCGGTGAACGCTTCAGCCAATATGCCGTGGCCGTGTTCGTGTTGATGCTGGCGATGCTAGGCGCATCCCAGTTGTTGATCCGTTTCTTGCTCAGCCAGCTCAATACGCTCAAAGACGTAATGCTGCACGTGGAAAAAACCGGCGACCTGGCCGCCCGCGTGCCCCTGGCCTGCAGGGACGAAGTGGGCCAGATGGCGGCGGCGTTCAACGCCATGCAGGCCGGTTATCAACGGGTCGTCGACACCGTTGCCAGCACCGCCCGGCAGTTGGACAGTGGTGCCGCGCGCCTGGCATCGAGCATGAACGATGTGCGCCACGGCATGCTCGGCCAGCAAAGCGAAACCGATCAGGCGGCCACGGCGATCAACGAAATGTCCGCCACGGTTTATCACATCGCCCAGCACGCCGGCGCCACCCGCGACCTGTCGAAAACCGCCGATACCCTGGCCGGCAACGGTCAGGAAGTGGTCGGTCGGGTGCAACAGTCGATCACCGGGTTGTCTTCGGGTGTGCAGCAGACCGCCGAAATGATCCAGCGCCTGGCCGAAGACAGCCAGAAGATCAATGGCGTGGTCAGTGTGATCCACAGCATCGCCGAGCAAACCAACCTGCTGGCCCTGAACGCGGCTATCGAAGCGGCGCGGGCCGGGGAAATGGGCCGGGGCTTTGCCGTGGTGGCCGACGAGGTGCGCAACCTGGCCAAGCGGGTACAGACCTCCACGGACGAAATCACCACCATGGTTTCGGCCCTGCAGGCCGGGACCCGGGACGCAGTGGACTTCATGCAGGAGAGTTCGCTCAAGGCCGACGATTGCGTGCAACAGGCCCGCGAGGCCGGCGACGCGTTGGCACAGATCACCGCAGCGGTGGCGCAAATGCGCGAGAGCAACACCCAGATCGCTGTCGCGGCCGAACAGCAAAGCCACGTCGCCGAGGAAATGAACCGGGCAGTGGTGAGCATTCGCGACGTGACTGAGAACACCGTACGCCAAACCGTCGACTCAGCCACCACCAGCGATGAACTGGCGACGTTGGCGGGCGAGTTGAGCAAGGCGATTGGGCAGTTGAAACTGTAGAAGGCTGGCTTGCCTGGGGCTTCTGTGGCCAGACTCCCGCTGGGCCGTGCTGTAGGATCTGTCGAGTGCAACGAGGCTGCGATCTTGCCCCAGACACTTGAATCTCAAGCGAGAGATCAAAAGATCGCAGCCTTCGGCAGCGCCTACAGAGGCCAGCGGGAGCAAGCACCTTTGCACAACAGCAAAACTGTATGGCCACCTATCGCTTCGATAGCCAACCGCCATTCGCCGCCCCGCCCGCCCGGACCTATCCTTGGGTTATTCGGTTTTATTCAAGGAACAGCATCATGGGCAAGCGTCACCCCAATCTTCCGGCCTGGCAATGGCGTGTCTACCCAGACAATCATCGACCCCCCACCCACCTGGTGTTGCACCTGATTGCCGTGCCGCTGTTCATCATCGCGTTTCTGCTGATTGTGTCGGGCGTGTTCAGCTTGAGCCTGGGCGATGTCGCCATCGGCACCATCGGCCTGCTCGCGGCACTCGGCTTGCAGCGTCACGGACACGTAGAGCCTTAACCGAAGATAGTGACCGTCTGCCGGCTCAGGGCGATCAAGCGGCCATCGGCGCTCCAGAACTTCGCGGCGACATGGCCGTAGCCGTCCTGGGCATGTTCGATCTCGGCCAGGTACTTGCACCAGTCCAGCGTCGTGAGCTCCAGCAACGGCTGGACGAACTCGATGGTCCACGTGAGCGTGCTGCCCGGGGCCATTTGCGGAAGGTGAGGCAACAAGGCCGGCGGCCAGGCGTCCACCAAGGCCAGGATATGACTTTCGTTCAGCGGCTCCTCCTGCACATCGCCGCGCAAGCGCACCCAGCCGCCCATGCTCCGGGACTTGTTGCCGCTGAACGGCAAGCCGCCAACGCTCCAGCGCATCGCCAGGTGCCGCATGAATTCCGGGGTCATGCCCTTGACGTAAGGCAGTTCCTGGCATTGTTCCACGCTTTTGAATTCTGGCGCGGGATCGGCCTGCACCGCCACCACGGATGAGCGCGATGCGCCGAAACTGCCTTGCACCACGGTTACCACCTGGCCGTTCTGCACCGCGCGCCCCAACACCTGGCTCACGGCCTTGCCTTCACGCAACACGTCGACTTCGAAACTGACAGGCACGTTGGGCTCGACCGGGCCGACAAAGGTGATCGCCAGCGAGCGCACCGGGCGGTCCGCCGGCACTTTGGCACGCATCGCCTCATATTGCAGCGCCGCCACCAACCCGCCAAAGCTGGCCCGCCCCTGGCCCCACTCAGGCACGATGGTCACCGCACCTGGCTGCCGGCGCACGGCATCGATCAAATCGGAAAAGCGCATGACGACCTCGAAAACAGGGGAAAAAGATGAAGGGATCTTAACCAGCCCGGGACGGCGGCACAGGGCTCATTCCGGCCAAAGAGGCTGACAGAAAAGCCGCGAGCCTGAATCCCACAAATATCTTATGTGGGAGCGAGCCTGCTCGCGATAGCGCTGGATCAGTTGATAAGTCTGCAAGCTGACCCACCGCTATCGCGAGCAGGCTCGCTCCCACAGGGATTATGGGTGAGGTCAGGATTATTTGAAGCAACTGGCAATCAGCTTGTCGAGCACCCTGTCGGACTTGGCCTCAGCCTTTTCCATCGCGGCGTGCCAGGTGGGCACACAAACGTGTAAATCGGTTTCTTGCTTGGCCCTGGCCAGCCATTGCCAGCAATCGTGCCAGTTGCCCAGCGCGGCCTGGGCGGACTTGAGCCGGGGCATGGCGGCTTCGGGCAGGCGGTCAAGCTCAGGGTAGGCTTCGATGGCGTAACGCACGCGCTTGATCAGCAAGCGCAATCGATGGCGGTCATGGGCCGGATCGCGCAGGGCTTCGCCGAGTTTCTTCCACTGTTTGTCCAGGCGCTTTTCGATACGTTTGCGCAAGCCCTTCAGCAGCCCCTCGCGCTGGGCGGCGCGAATGAAGCGCGGGAAGGCATCGAGGATCATCAACAACTGCGCCAGTTCAACACTCGCGGCCACGGCGGGATAGGCATGGGCCATTTGCACCTGGCGTCGCCGCGCCGCCTCGGCCTGACCATGCTGCTCCAAGTAAGCGGCCAACACTTCCCGATCGCGCAAGGGCGTGGTCAGGGTGCCGATCGCCGAAGCAGCCGATTCCAGCTGTTCGACGCCGGGCAACCCACGCAATGGACGCAGCAGGCTGCGCAAACGGCGTACCGTGGTGCGCAGGTCATGCAGCGCTTCGCTGTCGGTATGGGCATTCAAACGGGCCTGACAGGCCAACAGGCGGACTTCCAGGCCCAGTATCCGGGCCACCAGCCGATCAATCATGGACGTACTCCGTACACAGCGTTGAGCGTCAAGCAGCAAGCTACAAGTGGAAAACGATTTTGCATCCTTCCCTTGTAGCTTGCCGATGATTGCTTGTCGCTGCCTTTATCGTCCGGCGCGGGATTCGCGAATGTAGAAACGCGCCTTCTCGGCTTTCTTGGTACAGCCTTCGAACGCTTCGAATTGCTGCTGGGTCTTGGCGCCTGTCAGCAGGGACAGGGCCTTGGAGTAGCTGACGGTGCCGGCAAAACCTTCGGCCTTGGCCAGGTCCAGTTCACGCCAAGCGCTGTCGAGCTGGCTGCCGCAACTGTCGCGGTAAGCGGTTTTGCCTGCGCAACCGGCCAGGGCCAGAACCATCAAAGATGCCACCAAGGGCAGGCGGATCCGGGCTTTCATTGATTACACCTCAAGTCAGGAAAACAGTCGTGCAGGTAAGACGGTTACGCCGGCAAAAAGTGCCAAGACCCGACCGTGTAAATTCAGTGTGGCTGAGAATACGCAAATGCCACGCCGGCGTGTCAAATAACGACGCGTGCGCCACAACGATTGAGCCAAGCCGTCGATGGGTGCATTGTTGAAGTCTGTTCGACAAGAGGCCGGGTCATGACAAAACGTGTCGCATTGGTATTGGGCTCGGGTGGCGCCCGGGGCTATGCCCATATCGGGGTGATCGAAGAAATCGAACGACGTGGCTACGACATTGCCTGCATCGCCGGTTGTTCCATGGGCGCGGTCGTGGGTGGGATCTATGCGGCGGGCAAGCTCGAGGAGTACCGCAACTGGATCGAAAGCCTGGATTATCTGGACGTCCTGCGCCTGGTAGACGTCAGTTTTCGCCTGGGGGCGATCCGTGGCGAAAAGGTCTTCGGGCAGATCCGCAAGATCGTCGGCGAAATCAACATTGAACAATTGCGCATCCCCTACACCGCCGTCGCGACCGACCTGACCAACCAGCAGGAAATCTGGTTCCAGGAAGGTTGCCTGCATCAGGCAATGCGCGCCTCGGCGGCGATTCCCAGCCTGTTCACACCGGTGATGCAAGGCAACCGCATGCTGGTCGATGGCGGCCTGCTCAACCCGTTGCCGATCGTGCCGGTGGTGTCGAGCCACTGCGACCTGATCATCGCTGTCAATCTCAACGCCACCAACCAGAAACAATACCTGTTACCGGTCATCCAGCGTCCCGCCGCGTTCCGGCGGCGCTTCGACACCCTGGTCAGCTCCCTGGGCTCGCGCCTGCCGTTTCGCCGCAAGCAGGCCGAGCAGTTGTTGCTGCTGGAACAGGAAGCCTTGAAGGCCGAGGCCGCCGACATCAACCCGTGGATCGGCTCGGCCGAGCCCGAAGGCCAACAACCGGCCGCCGCGCCAGAGAACGAAGGCGCACCGAAATCCGCCACCGGTTCGTTCATCATCGACAACGTCGGCCCGGCGTCGTTGCTGGACTTGATCAACCAGAGCTTCGAAGTGATGCAGACCTCGCTCGCCCAGTACAAGATCGCCGGTTACCCGCCGGATGTGCTGATCAACGTGCCGAAACGGGTGTGTCGGTTCTTCGAGTTCTACAAGGCGCCGGAGTTGATCGCGTTGGGACGGGAGATTGCCAGCGATACCTTGGATCGGTATGAGAATGAGCAGAACTGAATGTGATCACTGGCCTCCTGTGGGGAGGGGATTTAGCGAAACGTCGCACCGCACCGCTGGGCCGTAGGAGCTGACGAGTGCAACGAGGCTGCGATCTTTCCTCAGACGCTTGAGTCCCAAGTGAAAGATTAGAAGATCGCAGCCTTCGGCAGCTCCTACGGGGCGGGGCGACGTTTGACTCCCCCCTCATAGCAGTGCTTGGCTTGAAACTTTGTGGCTAAACAGCACCCTCCCCCAACAACCGATACCCCACCCCCGCCTCGGTCACAATGAACCGCGGCCGGGTTGGGTCGTCGGCCAGTTTCTGGCGCAGGTGGCCGACCACGATCCGCAGGTAGTGGCTGTCTTCCGTGTGGGTCGGGCCCCAGATGTCCTTGAGCAGTTGCTGCTGGGTAATGACCCGCCCCGGGTGCCGCGCCAGTTGCGCCAGTACCGCGTACTCCTTGCGGGTCAGGGCCACCTCGGTGCCGTCCAGCAGCACCCGTCGATACGCCAGGTCCACCGTCAACGGACCGAACATCAGCGCGGCTTCCTGTGGCTCGCCCGCCGGGGCCTGGCGCAACAAGGCGCGGATGCGGGCGAGAAACTCCTGGATGCCGAACGGCTTGGTCACGTAATCGTTGGCACCGTTGTCCAGCGCCTCGACCTTCTGCGCTTCGCTGGCCCGTACCGAGAGCACCAGCACCGGCACCGTCGACCATTGGCGAAACTCGCGCAACACTTGTTGGCCGTCCATGTCCGGCAGGCCCAGGTCGAGCACCAGCAGATCGGGTTTGTTCAGCGCCGCTTGGGCAAGGCCTTCAGCGCCGGTGCCGGCTTCCAGCACCTTGTAGCCTTGGGAGCTCAAGCTGATGCGCAGGAATTTGCGGATCTGCGGTTCGTCATCGATGACCAAAAGGGTCGCGGTCTGGCTCATGGCGCTCGTTCGTTGCAATCAGGTGAAAAGGCAAGCAGGTGGGACGAAAGAGTAACCCAGGGCCGCTCAGGCTTCATCGTCCATGCCCGGTTGTGCCTGTAAGGGCAGGTGCAACGTGAGGCAGGTGCCGCGCCCGTCGAGGCCATCGGCCACGCTGATTCGCCCGCCATGGGCACCGACCATGCCCTGGCAGATGGCCAATCCCAACCCCGTGCCCTGCCCGCCCCGATCACCGCGCGCAGCGGTATAGAACATGTCGAAGATTTTCTCTCGCTCTTGTTCAGGGATCCCGGGGCCCTCGTCGGCCACGGCGAAAAACACTTCGCCGTCCCTCGTACCCGCGCTCAGCAGCAGCCGCCCATGGGCCGGTGAAAAACGCGCGGCGTTTTCCAGCACGTTTACCAAGGCCTGCTCGATCAGCGCCGCGTGGACATATAGCAACGGCAGGTCAGCAGGCACCTCGACGCCGACCGCCAGGGGCGCCAACACCGCCCGCAAGCGGTTCAGCGCGCTGCCGACGATATCGGCCGGCGACACCCAGTCCCGCGCCAGCTTCAGGGCGCCGTGCCCCAGACGGGTCATATCCAGCAGGTTCTGGATGTAGCGATCCAACCGCTCGGCTTCATCGCGGGTGCCTTCGAGCAGTTCGCGACGATCGGCCAGTGGGATCGCCTCCCCCAGCGCCAGCAAGCTGTCGATGCTGCCGCGCATGGACGTCAACGGTGTGCGCAAGTCATGGGACACTGACGCCAGCAAGGCGCTGCGCAGTTGCTCGGTTTCACCGTGCAGGCGCGCTGCTTCCAGGTCCTGGGCCAGTTGCGCCCGGGCTAACGCCTGGGCCAATGGTTGACTGAGGGCGGCCAGCAAACGCCGACGCTGGCCGCTCAACGGCTTGCCTTCGTTCGGGCACACACCCAGCAACCCCAGTGGTCCGCCTTCCGCCGACAGCGGCCACCACCACCAGCGCCCAGACGGCAACGTCCCGGTGCCGGCACCAGCGGGCTGGTCGTGCTGCCAGGCCCAGTCGGCCGCCGCACGTTCGGCTTCGGTAAACGTCAACGGCTCGCCGGTCTCGACCTTCCAATCGCTCTGGCCGTCGCGATTGAGCAGGCAAAGCTGCAAGTCGTGCTGGCCGTTGAGGTGCTGCGCAGCGGCGCTGACCACTGCCTGGCGGTCGGTGGCGGCAGTGAGTTTGCGCGACAGGTCGAGCAGTTCGCCGGTTTCCTGCTGGGTGTCGCGCAGGGCCTGCAACTGGCGACGCTGGCGAGCGGCAAGGTTGCCGGTCAGGGCTGCCATGAGCAGGAAAAACACCAGCGTCAGCACGTCTTCTTCGCGCTGGATGGTGAAGGAAAAATACGGTGGAATGAACAGGAAGTCATAGGCCAGGAACGACAGCGCCGCGCAGGCCAGCGCCGGGCCGAGGCTGCTGCGTACCGCCACCAGCAACACCGCCATCAGAAACACCAGGGAAATATTGGGCAACGCCAGCCACCCTGAAATACCCCAGGCCAACGCGCTGGCCGCCACGGTCGCCGCCAGCGCCAGCACGTAGTCGAACCCGGTCTGGACGGCGCTCGAACGCACGCGGGTGGCACGGGGCTGTTCATCGCTGTCCAGCACACTGATTTCCAGTCCCCGGGCATCGCGCAGCAAGCGTGAAGCCAAGCCACCGCCCAACAGCCGCCGTCGCAAACGCGGCCTGGACTGGCCCACCAGCAGCAGCGTGGCGCGACGCTCGGTGGCGTGCTGGATCAAGGTCTTGGCGACTTCGCCGGCCCGCAACAGCACCACTTCACCGCCGAGACGTTCAGCCAACTGCTGGGCATTTTGCAGAGACTGTCGCGACGACTCATCGTGCGCGACGCCACTGTCTACGTGGACCAGGCTCCACGGCAAATGCCGACGCTGGGCGACGCGACTGGCGTGGCGCACCAGACGTTCGGCCTGCACGTCGGCGCCCACCCCCACCAGCAGGCGTCCGCGCACCGCGGGCGCGGCCTGGCCCAGTTGTCGATAACCCTGGGCCAGGTCATTGTCGACCTGGGCAGCGGCGGTCTGCATGGCCAGCTCGCGCAACGCGGTCAGGTTGGTCTGGGTGAAGAACGCATCGATCGCCGCCCGAGCCTGTTCCGGCACGTAGACCTTGCCATCACGCAGGCGCTCCAACAGCTCACGCGATGGCAGATCGATCAGCAGCAGTTCATCGGCCTCCTGCAAGACCCAATCCGGCAACGTCTCGCGCACCTGCACACCGGTGATGCCGCGCACTTGATCGTTGAGGCTTTCCAGGTGCTGGACATTGACGGTGGTGTAGACATCGATGCCCGCCGCAAGCAGTTCCTGAATGTCCTGCCAGCGTTTGGCATGGCGACTGCCCGGCGCATTGCTATGGGCCAGTTCGTCCACCAGGACCAGGTTCGGCCGGGCGGCGAGCAAGCCGTCGAGGTCCATTTCCTCGAGCGTCACACCGCGATACGTCGAGCGCACCAAGGTCTGCTGCACCAGGCCGCCGAGCAGTGCTTCGGTTTCGGCACGACCGTGGGTTTCCACCACCCCGGCGACGACTTTCACGCCTTGACGCAGTTGGGTGTGGGCCGCTTGCAGCATGGCGTAGGTCTTGCCGACACCGGGCGCCGCCCCCAGGAAGACCTTGAGCCGGCCACGGTCATTGCGGGGCAGATTGGCTAACAATGCATCGGCGCGGCCGGAGTCGCTCATGGCGTGAAAATCTCTTTCAAATATTGATCAAACACCCTGCGCGAAGGCGGACCTGTGGGAGCAAAGCTTGCTCGCGATGAACGATAACGCGGCTCATCAGTTGAACCGTGTCGCCTTGATCGCAAGCAGGCTTTGCTCCCACAGGTCCGGCTCCCACAGGTTTGCTGCAGCAAGCCTCGCCCCCACAGGCGCCACTCCCACAGGTTTTACAGTTTTTCCAGGGCCAGGTTCAGCGCCAACACATTCACCACGGGCGGACCCACCAGGGGTTGCTCAGTGTTGTCATCGAGCAGTTGCTGCAAGGTCGAGGCCGGCAGGTTGCGCGCTGCGGCGACACGCGCCAGTTGATAGGCAATCGCCGCCGGAGGCAAGTGCGGATCCAGCCCGCTGGCGGAGGTGGTCAGCAACGCCAGCGGCACCGGGCCCTGGCCGGGCACCTGGCGTTTTTGGGCGTCATCGATCACCCGCGTGGCCAGGGCCGGGTTGCTCGGGGAAAAGTTGCTGGCGCCGCTGGCGACCGTGGCAAAGGCGCCGGCCGATGGCCGTGGATGAAACCAGGCATCGCCGGTGAAATCCTGGGCAATCAGCGTCGAGCCACGGACCTTGCCGGCCGCATCGACGATCAGGCTGCCATTGGCCTGGACGGGAAAGGCGACTTGCGCCACGCCGGTGACCACCAGTG
The DNA here is from genome assembly GCF_963970515.1 of Pseudomonas sp. RL_5y_Pfl2_73. NCBI lineage: Bacteria > Pseudomonadati > Pseudomonadota > Gammaproteobacteria > Pseudomonadales > Pseudomonadaceae > Pseudomonas > Pseudomonas sp. RL_5y_Pfl2_73. The sequence continues at coordinate 13,275 of NZ_CAXAPD010000053.1, forward strand.
GGTACGCGACACCGGTGATCAGGGCCATCAGAAATAACAGGCTCAAAGCCGGGCGAATCAGAGTGGACATTTCAAAATCCTCGAATAAGAAACAGCTAACTTCCAGGCAAGGAACTTGCTCCCGCTGGCTCTGTAGGAGCTGGCGAAGCCTGCGATCTTTTGATCTTGATCTTGATCTTTCGCTTGGGATTCAAGTGTCTGGGGAAAGATCGCAGCCTCGTTGCACTCGACAGCTCCTACACAGCTCCTACAGAGCTCGGCGGGTGCAATCTTCCTGCAACAAAAAATGGTTCACCGCACGTCAGGCTCAAACCAGGTGCAACGCCGTCAGCAACATATCGATCGCCTTGATCCCCACGAACGGCACGACGATCCCGCCCAGGCCATAGATCAACAGATTGCGTCGCAACAGCGCCGCCGCGCTTGCCGCTTGCACGCGCACACCGCGCAGGGCCAGGGGGATCAGTACGACGATGATCAAGGCGTTGAAGACAATGGCCGACAAGATCGCGCTCCGGGGGCTGCTCAGGTGCATCACATTCAACACGCCGAGCGGTGGATAAATCGAAGCGAACAGCGCCGGCAGGATCGCGAAATACTTGGCGATGTCGTTGGCAATGGAAAAGGTGGTCAGCGCCCCACGGGTCACCAGCAGTTCCTTGCCGATCTGCACCACGTCCAGCAGTTTGGTCGGGTCGCTGTCGAGGTCGACCATGTTGGCCGCCTCCCGCGCGGCCTGGGTGCCGTCGTTCATCGCCATGCCGACATCGGCCTGGGCCAGGGCCGGGGCATCGTTGGCACCGTCGCCGCACATGGCCACCAGCCGACCGTCATTTTGCTCATGACGGATACGCGCCAGTTTTTTCTCCGGCGTGGCCTCTGCCAGCACGTCATCGACACCGGCCTCGGCGGCAATCGCCGCGGCGGTCAGCGGGTTGTCGCCGGTGACCATCACCGTGCGGATCCCCAGCTTGCGCAGCTCGGCAAAGCGCTCGCGAATGCCGGGTTTGACCACGTCCTTGAGATGGATAACACCGAGTAGCTTGCCGTCCACGCACACCAGCAACGGCGTGCCGCCACTCTGAGCGATCTTGTCGACCTCCCGCGCCAGTGCCGGCGGCAACTCATTGCGTGCAAGGCCGATGAAATCCAGCAACGAGTCCACGGCGCCCTTGCGGTAGATACGGCCCTGATAGTCGACCCCGGACAAACGGGTTTCAGCACTGAACGGCACGGCCGTCAGCGCTTCGACGCCAGGCTCGGGCTGTGAATGCAAACCTCGCAGGTACTCGACGATGGACTTGCCCTCGGCCGTCTCGTCAGCCAACGAGGCGAACAGCGCGCCTTCGGCCAGTTCCTTGGCACTCACACCGGGGGCGGCATAGACCGCTGTACAGCGACGATTGCCAAAGGTGATGGTGCCGGTCTTGTCCAGCATCAGCACATGCACATCCCCCGCCGCCTCGACCGCGCGACCGGATTTGGCGATCACGTTCAGGCGCACCAACCGGTCCATCCCGGCGATGCCGATGGCCGACAGCAGCCCGCCGATGGTGGTGGGAATCAAGGTGACCAGCAGTGCCACCAGAAACACCAGCGGCAGGTTGGCGTTGGCGAAATGGGCGAACGGTTGCAGCGTCACCACCACCAACAGGAAGATCAGCGTCAGGCCGATCAACAGGATATCCAGCGCCACCTCGTTCGGTGTTTTCTGGCGCTTGGCGCCTTCAACCAAGGCGATCATGCGGTCCAGGGTGGATTCGCCGGGATTGCTGGTGATGCGTATCAGCAACCAGTCGGAGACCAGCCGTGTATTGCCAGTGACGGCCGAGCGATCGCCGCCGGACTCGCGGATGACCGGCGCCGATTCGCCGGTGATCGCCGCCTCATTGACCGCGGCGATGCCTTCGATCACTTCACCGTCGCCGGGGATCATGTCGCCGGCCTCGACACGCACCACATCGCCTTTACGCAGACGGGTGGCGGGGATGATTTCAAAGCCACTGGCGGTCTGGCGACGTGCGTTAAGGCCTTCGCTGCCGGCCTTGAGGCTGTCGGCCCGGGCCTTGCCGCGGCCTTCGGCCAACGCTTCGGCGAAGTTGGCGAACAGCACCGTGAACCACAACCACAACGCGATTTGCGCGGCGACAAAGGTCGGCACGGCGTTGTCGGGGATGAAGCACAACACAGTGGTGAGGATCGCAGTCAGCTCCACCACCAGCATCACTGGCGCGCGGCGCAACTGGCGTGGATCGAGCTTGATGAAGGCTTGCACCAACGCTGGCCGCCAGAGGGCCGACAGGTGGGTCTTCGGTTGTTCCGGTGCCTTGGCGGCGACGGTTTTGCTCATCGGCATATTCATCATCAGGTCCTCAGAAGCCCATGCTCAAGTGTTCGGCAATCGGCCCCAGCGCCAGGCTCGGCAGGAAGGTCAAGCCCCCCACCAGCAAGATGGTCACGGTCAACAACGTCACGAACAGCGGGCCATGGGTGGGAAAGCTGTTCTGGCCAATCGGCGCGGTCTTCTTCAAGGCCAGACTGCCGGCCAATGCCAGCACCGGCAGGATGTAGCCGAACCGGCCGATCAACATGCCCAGGCCCAGCATCAGGTTGTGGAAAGGGGTGTTGGCGCCGAACCCGGCGAATGCCGAACCGTTGTTCGCTCCCGCCGAGGTGTAGGCGTACAACAACTGGCTGAAACCGTGGGCGCCCGGGTTGCTCACCGCTGCGGCCGGCCCGGGCAGGCTTGCGGCGACCGCCCCCAGCACCAGCACGCTGACAGGCATCACCAACAGAGTTGCCACCAACAGTTGCACCTCCCGGGCGCCCAGCTTCTTGCCCAGGTATTCCGGGGTGCGACCGATCATCAAACCAGCCAGGAACACCGCGATCAGCACGTTCAACAGCATCCCGTAGAGCCCGGCCCCGACGCCGCCGAAGATCACCTCGCCGACCATCATGTTCACCAGCGACACCATGCCGCTGAGCGGGCTGAGGCTGTCGTGCATACCGTTGACCGAGCCGTTGGAGGCCGCCGTGGTGGTCACCGACCACAGCACCGTGGCGGTGGTGCCGAAGCGCGCCTCCTTGCCTTCCAGCGGTGCCGCTTGCTCGACGGCCGGGTTGTTCAGGGCCGGGTTGGGCTGGTTTTCGGCCCACAGCGAGGTAGCGCCGCCGATCAGGAACAAGGCCAGCATGCAGGCGATGATCGCCCGGCTCTGGCGCAGGTCCTTGACGTAATGGCCGAAGGTGAACACCAGCGCAGCGGGAATCAGGATGATCGAAGCGACTTCGAACAGGTTGCTCCAGGCCGTCGGGTTTTCGAAGGGATGCGCCGAGTTGACGCCGAAGAAACCGCCACCATTGGTACCCAGTTGCTTGATCGCGATCTGGCTGGCGGCCGGCCCCAACGGAATGACCTGGTCGGCCCCCTGCAGCGTGACCCCGTGCACATAGTGCGCAAAGGTCTGCGGCACGCCCTGCCAGACCAGGAACAACGCCAGTAGCAGGCACAGCGGCAACAATCCATAAAGGGTGGCGCGGGTCATGTCGACCCAGAAATTACCCAGCGTCGCAGCGGACTTGCGCCCGATCCCGCGACACAGCGCCACCAGTACGGCCAGGCCGGTGGCGGCGCTGACAAAGTTCTGCACGGTCAGGCCGACCATCTGGCTCAGGTAGCTCAGGGACGCTTCACCACTGTAGGACTGCCAGTTGGTGTTGGTCGTGAAACTCACGGCCGTGTTGAACGCCTGGGTCCACTCCATGCCGGGCAGTTGCTCGGCATTGAGGGGCAAATATCCCTGCAACAGCAGAATCACAAACAGCAAGAAAAAACCCGCCAGATTGAACGCAAGCAAGGCCAGGGTGTATTTCTGCCAGCTCTGCTCAACCGTGGCGTCGATACCGGCCAGGCGATAGCAACCACGTTCCACCGGGCCGAGGATCGGCGAAAGCCAGGTGCGTTGGCCTTCCATCACTCGGTAGTAAAACCGCCCCAGAAACGGCGCCGGAATCAGCACCAGGGCGAAAAAGGCGAGGATCAGCCCGAAATCATAACCGTGCATAACCGCTCCTAGTTCCGATCGGCGCGCAACAGCGCAACCAGCAAATAAATGAACAGCGCCCCTGCCAGCAGCAGCGACACCCCGTCCAGAACACTCATAGGATTTCTCCGTGGTACGGCGTCGTGCCGTGTGGGGAGTGATTGTCGGCAGGGAGGCTGTAAAGGAACGAGATCGAGAGCGGGGCTGGGGGGTAAAGAATCTGTAAAGAATGGGTTGTGGGTTGACTGGACTGGCGTCATCGCGAGCAGGCTCGCTCCCACAATGGCGCTGTTGTGAATACAAAATCCGTGTTCGCAGAAGATCTCCTGTGGGAGCGAGCCTGCTCGTGATGACGCCAGAACAGGCAACGTCGCCCTCAACTCGCTCCCACAATGGCGCTGCTGTGAATACAAAATCCGTGTTCGCAGAAGATCTCCTGTGGGAGCGAGCCTGCTCGCGATGACGCCAAAACAGGCAACGTCGCCCTCAACTCGCTCCCAC
>NZ_CAXAPD010000054.1:0-14658 GCF_963970515.1 Pseudomonas sp. RL_5y_Pfl2_73
GGTTGAAGTCCGTCAGCAGTAATTGCCGCTCGCTGGCCGGCACCACGTCCAGTTGGCTGGCGAGGCGCTCCGGGGCCTGTTCAAGGGCTTCGACCAATGCGCTGACGGCCTGGGCGAGGTAGGCGGCAATGCGTTGTGGGTCGATGCCTGTGACGGCCTGGGCTGTCAGGGAGAATCCGCTGCCGACATTCGCCACGGCAATCTCGATGGGGTAGTTGGTGCGGGTTTCGGAGGCAATGAATTGCATGCCTTCGTGGTCGCCCATGTCTTCGGCGTTTTCCCCGGAGGCGTTCACCAAGTCGCCGTGGCGGCAGTTGAGGATCACCGTGAACAATGGCAGCGAGGCATCCACCGCACTGCAACGCTGGGCCAGGGCCAGGGACGCCTGTTCGTGGGTCAGCAGTTCACTGAGTTGCTGGTAGGCGTCGCGGACAATGTCGCTGACGGTGTTTTGCTGCAGGCGGATGCGCATCGGCAGGGTGTTGATGAACATCCCCAAGGCGTGGTCGGCACCGGCGGTGCCTTGGGAGCGTCCCGACAGCACTGTGCCGAAAATCCCGTCGTCGCGTCCACTGGTTGCCGCCACCACCAAACCCCAGGCGGCATGGAACAACACGGAGGTGGGCACGCCTTGCAGGCGTGCCATGCGATGCACCTTGGCGCTGAGCTCGTCGCCCAGGTGTTTCACGGCGCGCTTGATCCCCGCGCCATTGCCCCGGACATCCAGCACGCCGTAAGGCGCGGTGGTGGCATCGACATCGGCCAGCAAACGGCGGAAATAGACTTCATGATCGGCCTGGGAAACGCTGGCGGCCTGGGCGATGAAGTTACGGTAAGGCTGGGAGGGCGGCAGGCTGTCGGCCTGGCCGGCCAGGATAGCCTGAATTTCCAGCATGATCAGGCGCAAGGTGACGTTATCGCTGACCAGGTGATGGTCGAGCAACGCCAGCAGCCATTGGGCATGGGGGGCGTCGTAGATAATGTACGCGGCGATCAGCGGAGCCCGCTGCAAGTCGAGTCGTAGATGATGGGTGTCGGTATGCTCGCGCAGGATCTGCATGGCGTCTTCGCCGGGCAGGCAGTCCAGGGTTACGACCGGCAGTTGCGCCTGGCGATGCACCACTTGCACCGGCTGCGGCAAGCCGTGCCAGCGCAGGGCGGTGCGCAGGATGTCATGACGGTTGATGACCACTTGCACTGCCGCGAGGAAATCATCGAGCACCTGGCGACGGCTGAACGTCACCACGGTGCGCATCAGGTAGGCGTCGCCTTCGGACTGCAACAAGTGGTGGAACAGGATGCCTTCCTGCAGCGACGACAGCGGGTAGATGTCCTGAACGTTGGCGGCCCCGCCAGGGACGTCGGCGACGATCTGCTCGATTTCCCCCTGACTGAGGGTCACCAGCGGCAGCATTTGCGGTTCGATGGTCGTGCCGCCGGCGGGGATCAGGTTGGCCGGGACGACCCGTTGGGCGTTATGGGCACCGGCAAGGACCGTCGCCATGGCCTTGAGGGTCGGCGCGGAAAACACCGTGCGCACATCCAATTGCAGGTCGGCCTGGCGCAGGCGCTCGATCAGGCTGATGACCAGGAACGAGTGGCCCCCGAGTTCGAAGAAGTGATCGTGGCGACCCACGCGTTCAATCCCGAGCAGTTCCTGCCAGGCGCTGGCCAGGGTGCGCTCGATGTCGCCAAGGGGGGCCTCGTAGTGCTGGCTCGCGGCGGCGGACAAATCCGGCGCCGGCAAGGCGTTGCGGTCGAGCTTGCCATTGGTGGTCAACGGCCAGGCGTCCAGCGTCACGAAGGCACTGGGCAGCATGTGTTCGGCCAGCACATCGGCCAGTTGGCTACGCAAGGCCGAGGACTCGAGCACGACGCCGTCATGGGTGATCAGGTACGCCACCAGGCGTTTGTCGCCGGGCGCGTCCTCACTCACGATCACCAGGGCTTCGCGCACGTGCGGCAGGGCCAGCAGTTGGGCTTCGATTTCCCCCAGCTCGATGCGGAAACCGCGGATCTTGATCTGCGAATCGTTGCGGCCCACGTAGACGACGCCACCGTCGGCGCGGTAGCGGGCGATGTCGCCGGTGCGGTACAGCCGTGCGTCGGGCTCAGCGGCATAGGGATCGCTGATGAACCGTTCGGCATTGAGGGCGTCGCGGTTCAGGTAATGCCGGGCCACCCCCGCGCCGCCGATGTAGATCTCGCCATCGACCCCCATCGGCACCGGTTGTTGGTACTCGTCGAGGATGCGCAGGCATAGGTCGGGCAAGGGCGGGCCGATCAGGCTGGGCGCGCCGCTGTCGATGTCCACCTGGCTGATCGGGTAATACGTGGCATGCACGGTGATTTCGGTGATCCCGTACATGTTCACCAGACGGGTGCGTGACAGCGCGGTGCGCGCGGTCCAGGGCCGCAGGCTGCGGAAGTCCAGGGCCTCGCCGCCGAAGATCACTACGCGCAGGGCATGTTCCTGGTCGCTACGCCCACGGGCGTCGATGAATTGACGGAAGGCGCTCGGTGTCTGGTTCAGGACCGTGACTTGCTGCTGACAGACCAGCCCGTAGAAGTCATCGGGCGAACGCGCCACCTCGCTGGGAACGATCACCAGCTTGCCGCCGTAGCTCAGCGCGCCCCAGATTTCCCAGACCGAGAAATCGAAGGCAAAGGAGTGGAACAGCGTCCAGACATCGTTGCGGTCGAAATCGAACAGCCCGGCGGTGGTGTCGAACAGCCGTGCGACATTGCGGTGTTCCACCAGCACACCCTTGGGCAGCCCGGTGGAGCCCGAGGTGTAGATGACGTAGGCCAGGTGCCGCGACGCCAGGCCGAGGGTCTCGGCGTCGGGGTTACGGTCGAGGGACGCGTCTGTCCGGTCATCGGCGCTAACGTAATCGTTCAGGTCCACCACCGGTACGTGGTGCTCAGGCAAGACGTCGAGGCAGGCCGGTTGCGCCAATAAAGCCACTGGCGCGCTGTCCGCCAGCAGATAACCGAGGCGTTCGCTGGGGTAGGCCGGGTCCAGCGGCACGTAGGCACCGCCAGCCTTGAGCACGGCCAATACCGCGCAGACCATTTCCACCCCGCGCTGGGCCAGGATCGCCACCCGGTCGTCGGGACGCACGCCCTGGGCGAGCAACGCCTGGGCGATGCGGTTGGCCCGGCGGTTGAGGTCTTGATAACTCAGTTGCCGTTCGCCAAAGACCAGGGCGATGTCCTGGGGGTGAGCGACGGCGAATTGTTCGAAGCGCTGGTGGATCAGCAACCCGGGAGCGCACGGCGCCTTGGGCGGCAGCGTCGCTGACGAGGCCTGGCGCTGTGCCGGGCTGAGCAACGCCAGGCTGAGCACTGGCTGTTCGTCGGCCTCGAGCAGCGCTTCGAGCAGTGTTTGGAAATGCTGGGCAAAGCGTTCCACGGTGGCACGTTCGAACAGATCGCTGGCGTATTCGATCACTCCGGCCAGGGTACCGCCGTCGTTGCCCAGGGTCAGCATCAGATCGAACTGCGCGGTTTCATGGGCCTGGGCCACGGGCACCAGGGTCAGCCCGGGCAGGCTCAGTTCACCGCCGCCAGGGGTGTTGTCCAGTGACAGGGCAACCTGGCACAGCGGATTGTGGCTCAGCGAACGCGGCGGTTGCAGGGCTTCAATGACTTGTTCGAACGGAATGTCCTGGTTTTCGTGGGCGGCCAGCGTCGTTTGTTTGATCTGTTCCAGTAGCTCAAGCACGCTCGGGTTTTCCGTCAGGTTCACCCGCAGGGCCAGGGTGTTGACGAAGAAACCGATCAGGTTTTCGGTTTCGGTGCGCCCGCGATTGGCCGTCGGCACACCGATGACCACGTCGCGCTCGTTACCCAGGCGCGCCATGAGCACTGACCAGGCGCTGAGCAACGCCATGAACAAGGTGACGTTGTGTTGCTGGCAGAAGCGTTCCAGGCGCTCACGCAGTGCCGGGGCGATCACCACCGGGACGTCGCCGCCGCGATAGCTTTGCATCGCCGGGCGCGGACGGTCGGTTGGCAAGGACAGCAGGGCCGGGGCACCGCCGAGATGCGAGCGCCAGAAGTTGGCCTGGCGGTTGAGGCGTTCGCCGTCCAGGGCCTGGTGTTGCCAGGCGGCGTAGTCGGCGTACTGAATCGGCAGGGCGGGCAGCGGGTCGGGCTGGTCTTGGCTGAAGGCCTGGTAGAGGGCGGCCAGCTCCTTGACCAGGACACCGACCGACCAGCCGTCGGAGATGATGTGGTGCTGGGTGATCAACAGGATGTGCTCGTCGTCGGCCAGGCGCAGCAGTTGGCCGCGAATCAGCGGACCCCGGGCCAGGTCGAACGGTGCCAGGGCTTCGCTGTTGCCGATACGGGCCGCGCTGAGGCTGGCCTGTTCATAAGGCAGCGCGCGCAGATCCTGTTCGCTGAGGGCAAAACCGCAGTCTGGCGTGGCAATGATTTGTACCGGTTGCTCACCACGGCGCTCGAAGGTCGTGCGCAGGCTTTCGTGACGCGCCACCAGGTGATCCAAGGCCGCCTTGAGCGCGGCCTGATCGAGATCGCCGCACAGCAGCAGGGCGGCAGGCATGTGATAGGCGTTGCCCGCGCTGGAATCGAGCTGGTCGAGGAACCACAGGCGTTGCTGGGCAAAGGACAGCACCAGGGGCGCGTTGCGGTCTGCCAGGCCGATGGTCTCGGTGCTGGCGTTTTGCAGCCCGCCCACCACCCGTGCCAACTCCTCCACGGTGGGATGGCTGAACAGTTCGCGCAGCATCAGTTCGCCACCCAACTGCTGCCGGACACGGGAAACCAGTTGCGCGGCCAGCAGCGAGTGCCCGCCCAATTCAAAGAAACTATCACTGCGCCCCACGCGCTCAAGCCCCAGCAGCTCTTGGAAAATCTGCGCCAGGGCCGTTTCGGTGGCACCTTGCGGCACGGCATAACCGCGCTCGGACATGGCGTCCAGGTCCGGTGCCGGCAGCGCGTCCTGGTCCAGCTTGCCGTTGGCGGTAAGCGGGTAGGCGTGCAGGCTGACAAAGGCGCTCGGAATCATGTAGTCGGGCAGGGTCGCCCCCAACTGTTTGCGCAATGCCGCTATTTTCAGCTCCGCGCCCGCCTTGGGGATCAGGTAGGCGATCAGGCGCTTGCCCTGGCTCACGTCTTCGCGGGCCAATACCCGCGCTTCACGCACGCCGTCACAGGCCAACAGCTTGGCTTCGATCTCGCCCAGTTCGATGCGGAAACCGCGAATCTTCACCTGGGCGTCGATCCGACCCAGGTGAACGATTTCGCCGTTGTCCAGCAGCTTGCCCAGGTCCCCGGAACGATAGAGCCGCTCGCCGAGTCGGAACGGGTCGGCAATGAACCGTTCGGCGCTCAGGGCTGGACGGTTCAGGTAACCACGACCCACACCCAACCCACCGACGCAGATTTCACCGGCCACGCCCACCGGCAGCAGCCGTTGCTGGGCATCGAGCACGTAGGCCACGGTGGTCGGGATCGGCCGCCCGACATTGGAGACCCCCGCAGCGATGTCCGCCGCGCCAATGGCCTTGTAGGTCACGTGCACGCAGGTTTCGGTGATGCCGTACATGTTCACCAGCGCCACATGCCCGAAGGCACGGTGGAAGGTGTCGAGCTTGCCCAGTTCCAGGCTCTCGCCACCGAAAATCACATAGCGCAAATGTGCCAGGCGCACCTGCGGCGTCGCCAGGGCAGCGGCGCTGAGTTGCAGGAACGCCGACGGCGTTTGGTTCAGGACCGTCACCTGCTCGCTTTCAAGGAAGCCCAGCAGTTCCACCGGATCGCGGCGCAGGGCCTCGGGCACCAGGCTCAGGCGCGCGCCGTAGAGCAGGGCACCGAAGATTTCCCAGACCGAGAAATCGAAGGCATTGGAGTGGAACAACGACCAGACATCGTCGGCGTTGAATTGGAAGTCCAGGCGATTGTTGTGCAACAAGCGTACGACGTTGCGGTGTTCGAGCAACGCACCCTTGGGTTCTCCGGTGGAGCCGGAGGTGTAGATCACGTAGCAGAGGTGGTCCGCCGCGCTGAGGTTCGACAGGTTGGCGGCGCTAACGCCGCTGCCCGTGGCGGCATCGAACACTTCAATGCCGAGGGCTTGCAACGCCGGACTCATGTCCTGGCCGGCGATGGCCTTGCGTGCGCCGCTGTCGCGCAGCACGTAGGCGATGCGCTCCTGGGGCGAACTTGGATCGATGGGCACGTAAGCACCACCGGCCTTGAGCACCGCCAGGGTGGCGACGATCATCTGCACCGAGCGATCCAGGGCGATGGCCACCAGTTCCTGGGGCACCACGCCGGCCGCACGCAGGCGGTGGGCGAGGCGGTTGGCTTGTTCGTTGAGTTGTCGATAGCTCAGCTGCTCCGGGCCCAGATTGACGGCGATGCGGTCCGGGTATTGGCGCGCCTGTTCCTCGAAGATCTGATGCAGGGTCAGGGTGTCGGGCCAGGCCGCCTCGCTGTCGTTGAACTCGAGGATCTGCTGTTGGCGTTCGGCGGCGTTCAGCAGTGGGACGTCGTCGACACGCTGCTGCGAATCCTCGACGAAGGCCTCCAGCAGGCGCACGTAATGGCGCATCAGTTGCTGGATGAACGCCGGGTCGAAGAATTGCGCGTTGTAGACCAGGTGCCCGGCCCAGCGTGACTCACCTGCCGTAATCAGCAAATGCAGGTCGTTCTTGCCGTAACCCAGGTTGGTTTCCAGGTGATTGACCGCCAGGCCCGCCACCGGTGTGTTGTGCTCGGTGGTGCGTTGGAAATTGAAGAGTACGTCGAACAGCGCGGTGCGGCTCATGTCCTTGGCCGGGTTGAGGGCCAGCACCAATTGGTCGAACTGCATGTGCCGGTGGCGCAGACCCTGGGTCAGGTTGCTGGCGGTCTGTTCCCACAGTTGTTGCAAGGTGGTGTCGCTGTCGCACAGGCTACGCATGACCAGCAGGTTGTCCAGCGGCCCGACGACATCCCGCAGGGCCGGTTCACGGCAGGCGGCCGTGGTGCCGATCACCAGTTCATCGTGGCCGGCGTAGCGGCGCAACAAGGCGCTGAATGCACTCAGGGCCAGGCTGTCGCTGCTCACCCCGACTTCCCGGGCCAGGGCTTCAAGGTGTCGTACCAGCGCCGGTTCGAGCGTGAAACCGTGAGTGGCTTCGGCAAACACATGCACCGCCGCCCGTGGTCGATTCAGTGGCAGTTCCAGGGCTTGCAGCTTGCCGCGCAATTGATAGGTCCAGTAGGCCCGCAGGTTTTCCAGCACGGCGGCCGGCAGGTTGCGTTGCCAGGTGGCGAAGTCGCCATAGCCCAACGGCAATGCCGGCAGCTCGGCGCTGCGTTCGGCGCAGGCGGCTTCGTAGAGAGCCAGCAGGTCGCGCTTGAGCAGTTGCATGGTGCTGCGGTCGGCCAGCAGGTGGTGCACGGCGATGGCCAGGATCGCGAGCTGATCGCTTGCTTGGACCAGGCTGGCACGCACCAGGCTGCCGCCCTCCATGTTCAGCGGACGACGGGTCTCGGCCAGGGCTTGGCTCGCCAGGTCGTGGGCGCAGCCCTGGATCCGTTCGAGCGCCAGGGTGGCTGGGCCGTCGAATTGCTGCCAGGCGCGGCTGCCGTCGCTCAACACCCGGCAGCGCAGGATGTCGTGGCGGGCCAGCAAACCGTCGAGGGCGGTTTGCAGGGCCGTTTGATTGATCTCGCCCGTCAGTTCCAGCAGCAATGCAATGTTGTGGTAGACGGGGTTGGCGTCGTACAGATAACCGGTTTCGAAGGTGTCGACGAACCAGAGCCGTTCCTGGTGATAGGACAGCGGCATACGTTCTGGCCCTGGTACTTGGGCGGTGACCTCGGGCAGGGCCTGGGCCGGGTCCAGCTCCAGGGCGCCGATGCGGGTGTCCGGGGCTTCGGTGAAGCAGCGCAACAGGCGCTCGAAGCGCGCGGCGAGGCGTTCGATGGTGGCGGCGTCGAACAGCGCGGTGGAATACGACAGGCTGCAGGACAGGCTCGAGCCGCCTTCGTCGATGTGTAGGGACAGGTCGTGCTGGGTGTTGTCCTTGCGCGAGGGCAGGAACTCCAGGTTCAGCCCCGGCAATTGCAACTGGCCGCCGGCGCCCCCAGCGTTGGTGTAGAGCATGGTCTGGAACACGGGGCTGTGGCTGGCGCTGCGCGGCGGCTTGAGGGCCTCGACCACCAGTTCGAACGGGGTGTCCTGCTGGGTGGAGGATTCCAGCATCAGCGCTTTGACCTGCAGCAATACCTGGTCAAGGGTCGGGTTGGCGTCCAGGCGCACGCGCAGGGCCAGGGTGTTGACGAAGAACCCGATCAGCGCCTGTACGTCGTGACGGTCGCGGTTGGCGGCGACGGTGCCGATCACCAGGTCCTGTTGGCCACTGATGCGAGCCAGCAAGATCGCCCAGGCAGCCATCAAGGTCATGAACGGTGTCGCCGCGCGGGACTGGGCGAACTGGACAATGGCGGCGGACAGCGATGCCGGCAGGTCAAAGCCCAGTGTTTCGCCGCGGTAGCTCTGGACTGCCGGGCGCGCCCGGTCGGTCGGCAACGAAAGCAGGGCCGGGGCGCCGGTCAGGTGGGCGCGCCAGAATTCCACTTGTTGCGTCAGGCGCTCGCCGTCCAGGTGCTGGCGTTGCCAGGCCGCATAGTCGGCGTATTGCCGGGTCAGGGGCGGCAGCGGATCAGGCTGCCCAGCGCTGAACGCCTGATACAGACTCGCGAATTCCTTGACCAGGATGCCGATGGACCAACCGTCCGAGATGATGTGATGCTGGGTGATCAGCAACTTGTGTTCGTCGTCGGCCAGGCGCAGCAGGGTGCCGCGGATCAGTGGCCCGCGCAGCAGGTCGAACGGTGCTGTGGCGGCGCTTTCGCTCAGGTGCGAGGCCTCTGTTTCGGCCTGGTCCCGGGGCAAGTGGCGCAGGTCATGGGTCACGAGGCTGAAGCCGCAATCGGCTGGGGCGATGACTTGCACCGGCTGTTCGCCCTCGCGGCGGAAGGTGGTGCGCAGGCTTTCATGCCGAGCCACCAGGTGGTCGAGGGCGGCCTTGAGGGCGGCCTGGTCGAGAACACCGCGCAGCAACAACGAGGCGGGCATGTGATAGGCGGCGCTGGCGGTCGGGTCCAACTGGTCGAGAAACCATAGCCGTTGCTGGGCGAACGACAGCGCCAGCGCAGCGTTACGGTCGACGCAGGTCATGTCGTCGGCAACGGTTTCGATGACTCGCGTCGCGCCACGTTGCTTGAGCAATCGCAGCAGTGCGGCACGTTTCAACTGGTCGAGACTATCGTTATGTTCGTTCAATTTGTTAAGCATCCTTGGAGACGATAGCGAGCAGTTCGCTTTCAGACAGCGAAGCCATTTCTTTTTGCAGTTCGAGCAATTCATCCGACTCGTACTGCGCCAGTTGCAGGGTGTTGATCAGATCGGCCAGGGCCAGCAGCGACGGGTGCTCGAACAGGCCCCTGAGCGGTACTTCGACGCCGAAGGTTTCCCGCGCCCGGAGCGTGACTTGCACCGCCAGCAGCGAGTGACCGCCGAGTTCGAAGAAATCGTCGTGCCGGCCGATCCGTTCCAGGCCCAGTAGGTCGGCCCAGATCTGTGCCAACAGCGTCTCGGTTTCACCGTTGGGCGCTTCGTACTGGCGGCGGGCAAAGTCGTCGTTGCCGGGCGCGGGCAGGGCGCGGCGGTCCAGCTTGCCGTTGGGGCTCAACGGTAGCCGCTCGACCACCACGAACGCTGCCGGGACCATGTAGTCCGGCAATTGCGAGGTCAGGTAAGGCCGTAGCGTGCTGCTGGCATTGCGCCCGGCCAGGTGCGGCTCGACGCTCAGGTAAGCCACCAGACGCGAGGCCCCGGGTGTGTCTTCGCGAGCGATGACCGCCGCCTCGCGCACCCCTGGCAGGGTCAGCATCAAGGCCTCGATTTCGCCGGGTTCAACGCGGAAACCGCGAATCTTGACCTGCTGGTCGTTGCGGCCGAGGAACTCGACCACCCCGTCGGCGCGCTGGCGCACCAGATCGCCGGTGCGGTACATCCGTGGTTCGTCGCCCGGGGCGAACGGGTCGCTGAGGAAGTGTTCGGCGTTCAGTGTCGCCCGGTCCAGGTAGCCGCGGGCAACCCCCGCGCCGCCCACGTAGAGTTCGCCCGGCACGCCGAGCGGTACCGGCTGGCGCTGTTCATCGAGCACGTACAGGCGACTGTTGGGAATCGCCAGCCCGATCGGCACCGTGCCCAGGTCCTCGGCAGTGCAGCGATGCACCGTGGTCCAGACAGTGGCTTCGGTGGGGCCGTATTCGTTGTACAGGGCGATCGCCGGTTCCAGCCCGGTACAGGCCTGTACCAACTGCGCGGGGCAGGCTTCACCAGCGACGATCATCTCTTGCAGACTGCCATGACCGTTGCCGCTGGCAAGGCTTGCCAGCACCAGGCGCCCCAGGGACGGCACGCACAGCAGCGAGGTGACGGCCTGTTCGCCGATGAAGCGGGCGATGGCGTCGGGGTCACGGGCGGTTTCGGCGTCCGGGATACACAAGGTACCGCCACTGACCAGCGTACCGAAGACCCCGGCCACGGAGCTGTCGAAGGCAATCGACGACAAGAGCAGGAAGCGCTTGCCGGTCGCCGGTCCATACACCGTGCCCCGGGCCAGTGTCGAACTCACCAGGTTGCGGTGTTCGATCATCACGCCCTTGGGCTTGCCAGTGGAGCCGGAGGTGTAGATCACATAGGCCAGGTGTTCTGGTGTCAGGCCGACGTTATCGGGTTGTGGGTCGCGGCTGTTCGACGGCGTCGCCAGCGCCCGCTCGATGGCCAGGTAGCGAGTGCCTTCCTGGGGCGTGCCCACGGCCGCGCGACCGACGGGATCGGCCAGCAACAGGCGGGGCCTGGCATCTTCGATGATCGCGGCCAGGCGCTCGGCGGGGTAGGTCGGATCCAGCGGCACGTAGGCGCCACCGGCCTTGAGGATCCCCAACAGACCGCTGATCATCGCCACGCCGCGCTCAACGCAAATGGCTACCAGATCCCCCGGCAAGACCCCGGCCGCGATCAATTGCTGGGCCAGGCCGTTGGCCTGGGCGTTGAGCTCGGCATAAGTGAGGGATTGGCGGCTGTCGAGCAATGCACAGGCGTTCGGCGTGCGACGGACCTGTTCTTCGAACAACTGCTGAATGCATAGGCCTGTCGGGTAGTCCGCCTCGGTTTGGTTGAAGGTGTCCAGCAGCAGGGTGCGTTCTTGGGCAGGCAGCACGTCCAGTTGCGTGAGCGCGATCCGTGGTGTGTACATCAGGGCCTGGGTCAGTTGCTCCAGCGCTCGCTGCATCAGGGCGCAGATGCGTTGCGGATCCACCGCCTGCACGCTTTGCACGGTCAGGCCGAGGGCGTCGCCATAGTCGTTGACCGACAGGGTCAGCGGGTAATTGGTCCGCTCGGCACTGTCGAGGATGCGCATGCCCGGCCATTGCTGCTGGCTGTCGTCACGCTGGTGCCGATAATTGAGCAATGTGGTGAACAGCGGCAAGGCGCTGGGCACGCCGCTGCAACGTTGCGCCAGGGCCAGGGAGGCCTGCTCGTGGGCCAGCAGCTCAACCAGGTCGCGGTGAGTGGCCAGCACCTGTTCGTTGGCGCCAGCGGTCAATGGCACCCGCACCGGCAGCGTGTTGATGAACACGCCCAAGGCCCGTTCGGCGCCGGCCGAGCCTTGCAGGCGACCGGCGACCACGGTACCGAACACCACGTCTTCACGACCGGTGCAGCGGGCCAGCACCTGAGCCCAGGCGACATGGAACAGCGTCGCCGGGGTGATGCCTCGCTCCCGGGCTTGGGCCCGCAGGCGCAGGTTGAGTTCGACGCTCAACATCACACTGGCTTCCTCGATGTGACGGCCGTCTCCTTGTACCTCCAACAGATCGAACGGCGCGGTGGGTGCCTCGACATCCGCCAAGCGGCGGGTGAAATAGGCTTCGTGGACGTCGGCCGGGATGGCCTGGGCCTGGGCGATGAAGTCACGATAGGGTTGCGGAGCCGCTAGGTCCTCGCCTTGGTCATGGAGGATCGCGTGGATTTCTTCCAGGACGATTTCCAAGGTCACGTGGTCGCTGGCCATGTGGTGGTTGAGCAATGCCAGCAGCCAGCGCTCGGAGTGTGGATCCTGGGCGATACAGGCACGCATCAGCGGCGCCTGGCGCAGATCAAGCCGCAGTTGTCGTGGGTCGCTCAGGGCTTCGAGCTGGCTGAGCGGGGCCTTGTGGCTATCGAGGGAAACGCTGTGCACCGGCAACTTCGCGTGGCGCTGTACGACCTGCACCGGCTGGGGCAAACCGTCCCAATGCACACAGGTGCGCAGGATGTCATGGCGATCGATCACCTGTTGCAACGCGGCGGTGAAGGCGTCGAGGCGCTGGCGGTTATCGAACTCAAGCATCGAGCGCACCAGGTAGGCGTCGCCTTCATGCCCCAGTAAATGATGGAACAGAATGCCCTGTTGCAGCGGTGCCAGGGGGTAGATGTCCTGGATGTTCGCGGCACCGCCAGGGATGGCGTCGACGACGCGTTCGAGTTGCTCCGAGGTCAGCGCCACCAACGGCAGCATGTCCGGGGTCAGGGTTGTGCAGGCTGACGGAATACGGTTGGCCGGTGCCTGGAACGCCAGGCTTGGGGTATGCGTCAGGGCCTGGGCCAGCTCGGCCAGGGACGCGGTGCTGAAGATCGCGCGCACATCCGCGTTCAAGCCTTTCTCGCGCAGGCGTTCGATCAGGCTGACCGCCATCAGTGAGTGGCCGCCCAGCGCGAAGAAGCCGTCATGGCGACCGATGCGCTCGACCCCCAGCAACGCTTGCCAGATCCCGGCAATGATCAGTTCGACGCGGCCCTCGGGCGCCTCAAAGGCCCGGCTGGCGTAGGCGTCCTGGTCCGGTTCGGGCAGGGCGCGGCGGTCGAGCTTGCCATTGGGCGTGAGCGGCAAGGCGTCGAGCACGACGAAGGCGCTGGGCACCATGTGCTCAGGCAGGCGCTTGAGCAGTTCGGCGCGCAGTGACCCGGCGGCGGCCGGTTCGCCACACAAGTAGGCCACCAGACGCTGGCCGGAGGGGTGCTCGTGAGCGACCACCGCGGCTTCGCGTACACCGGCCAGTGCGGCGAGGGCGGCTTGGATTTCCCCCAGTTCGACCCGCAGGCCGCGGATCTTCACCTGATCGTCATTGCGCCCCAGGTACTGCAGCGTGCCGTCCGGCAGCCAGCGACCGATGTCACCGGTTTTGTACAAACGGGCGTCGGCCTTGCCGTAGAACGGGTCGGCGATGAAGCGCTCGTTGCTGAGTTGCGGCAGGTTGAGGTAACCGCGGGCCACACCGACACCGCCGATGTGGATCTCCCCGGGCACGCCCACTGGCAGCAATTGCCCGTGAGTGTCCAGCACATGCAATTGCATGTTGCGAATCGGCCGGCCAATGGGGATCGACTGGTGCCGGTAGGTCTCAAGGTCACTGTCGGCGGTGTAACAGGCAACCACGTCGCTGCACTCGGTCGGCCCGTAGCTGTTGATCACCGTTGGCCGTGGCTGGGCGAGTTTTTCCAGCATGGCGACCTGGATCGGCTCGCCCCCCAGCACCACGCGTTTCAGGCAGGCAAGGCCTTGCTGATGGTCGGCGTCCACCAGCGCGTGGAAGGCGCTGGGGGACATATTGAGGTGGCTGATCCCGGCCTCGGCGACCTGGGCAACGATGGCGCCGGGGTTGAACGGTTCGGCGGCCAGGTGCAGCGTGGCCCCGACCATCAGCGGCGCGAGGATGTTCTTCTGGGTCAGGTCGAAGTTGTAGGAAGACGCCAGCAGCACCGCATCGCCGGCGTCGAAGGTCAGGTCCTCGAGGTACCAGTCCAGCAGGTTGCGCAAGCCGCGATGTTCAACCATCACGCCTTTGGGCAAGCCAGTGGAGCCGGAGGTGTAGATCACGTAGGCCAAGTGACTGAAACTCAGCCCCTTCACCTGCGGGTTGTGGGCTGGGGCTTGGGCCAGTGCCGCGCAGCCCAGTTCCAGCGTCGCCAGGCCTTGGGGCAGCGGTAGCTCGTCCAGGCCGGATGGGTGGACCAGGGCACGCGGCTTGCTGTCGGCCAGCATGTGGGCCAGGCGTTGCGCCGGGTACTGTGGGTCGAGCGGCACATAGGCCGCGCCGGCTTTGAGGATGCCCAGCAGGCCGATCAGCATGTGCGGGCTGCGGCGTGCGCACAGGCCGACGGTGTCGTCGGGCTGCACACCCAGCGCGATCAAACCGTGGGCGACGCGGTTGGCCTGGGCGTTGAGTTCGGCATAGCTCAGGGTCTCGCCGGCGCAGACCAGCGCCACGGCATCCGGGGTGAGGCTCGCCTGGGCCTCGAACACGACGTGAGGGAAGCGGCTCGGGCTTTCGTCCAAGGCAACACTAGTCGGGTTGAAAGTTTCCAGCAGTTGCCGACGCTGCGTGTCATCCAGCAACGGCAGAGTCGCCAGGGGCTGCGTCGCATCGTCGAGCATGGCGTCGAGCAGGTGCAGCAAGTGCTGGCCCCAACGGGCGATGGTGCTTTCATCGAACAGGTCGGTGGCGTATTCGAACTGGCCGCTGATGCAATCGCCGTCGTCGTTGAGGGACAGGCTGACGTCGAACTGGGTGGTGCCAGTG
>NZ_CAXAPD010000055.1:0-13556 GCF_963970515.1 Pseudomonas sp. RL_5y_Pfl2_73
GAGTACGAGGTCAGCAGCCTCGCGTTTGAATTCAGCAGAAAAGGAACGGCGTTGTTTGGTCATGAGACACCTCTATCTGGCGAGCATTCTCGCCTAAATGGGTGTCCGGATTCATTAAACCACTACACCCGGCTGCTTGTGCGGTGGTAGCGGGCGTAAAAAATCCAGTTACCGCGCCACCCACCATGGCCGCCCCCGCTCCTGTCCACGTGGCCGGCGAACCGCTTCCTGCCTGGGTTCCAACATACCCCGCCCCCGCTGCAGCAGCGCCAGCGACTGCCCCCAATGGACCTACAGCCCCACTGATCATCTCGATTTCAGCCAACGTCAAATCACGCATTTCCATATCTCCTTTCGGTCAATAAAGCGGTTCCAGTAAATTAGCTTACCGCCACCGCCAGCAAATCTTTAAAAAGCGCCAACCAAACAACCTTAATTGCCCCTTGAAAATCTAAAAGTCCCGCAATTTCATTGAACAGCTCTTTAAACGTCCGCAACGTGCGACATAGGGACGTTTGCGAGCCCAGTAAACCCTATCAACACCCTCCCCTCGGAAAATCTCCTTCATCTTCCCTATAGCCTCTCTTGCACCCCCGACAGGAAAACAAAAATCAATAATCCAAGTTCTACCCCCTTCGTTCCACTCCGAAGGGTGAAGCAAAAACTCTGGATCCGAGAGCAAGCGCTCCTCGGAATCAGGCGCCAGATACGCCCAAGTCACATACCCCCTGGGCAGCCCAACACGATCAAAGAAAAACACTATCTGCCTATGATCAATTGCAGGCGACAACCAGAAATCCAATGTCAGCATCCGAAAGGTGGAATACCGCCTACACATAAACATGACCATGCTTGCGAACCCAAAAAACATTGCCTTCTCTCAGTTATCGAACAGCGGCATTCAATCCGCAGATCAAATTTCATCTTCACCTAGACACCTCCTAACTGCGCCTCGCTAATTTCAAACACCTTCAAAAACAGGGTCATGACTGAGTCACCTGACTAACATCACCGCTTTGACTTGAAATGAATTAAATATCACTGAATGCTGGATGAATACCCTACATGTGTAGGGGTAGGCGGCACCTCGCCAATTGACGCCCCGCCCCCGCCCATGCTCTCCTGTGCGCCTAGTCATGGGTGCCCTTCACAGGGTGAAACGGGAAACCGGTGAATCGTGTGCTTTACTCCAAAGCCACGTCAGTCCGGTGCTGCCCCCGCAACGGTAAGCGAGCGAAGCGTCTGAACCACTGTGCTCCAGGGCATGGGAAGGTGACGCTTGCAGGCCAGGTTCTGGCCCCTCGCGAGCCCGGAGACCGGCCCATGACTCATGCATCAACAAACCCGCGGTGGGCGGGCGCTGTTCGAACCTTGGCGGGCTTTCGCCCGGGGTCTCATCGCGCTCGAATGCCCACTGAACAAGAACAGAGGGAAGCGCCATGTCGACCATCAGCAGCACCGCCCGCACCGCCAGCAGCACCACCACCCTGAGCCAACGCCTGAGCACCGCGATCCTGGCTTCGATCCTGGGCGCAGGGCTGGTCTATTTCGCCGGTTTCTCCCACATCGAAGCGGTGCACAACGCTGCCCACGATACCCGCCACAGCGCCGCCTTCCCGTGCCATTGAGAACTGACGACATGATCAAGCGTATCGCGCAAACCGCTGGTTTCAGCGGCTTGCTGGCCGCCCTGCTGCTGACCCTGCTGCAAAGTTTCTGGGTATCGCCGCTGATTCTCCAGGCGGAAACCTTCGAGAAGGCCCCGGCGACCGAGGTCCATGAACACGCCGCCGGGGCGGCTCATACCCATGATGCCGAGGCCTGGGAGCCGGAAGACGGCTGGCAGCGCGTGCTGTCCACCACGGGCGGCAACCTGGTGGTCGCCGTGGGGTTTGCCCTGATGCTCGCGGGCCTGTACACCTTGCGTGCACCGACTCGGACCTCCCAGGGCCTGCTCTGGGGCCTGGCCGGTTATGCCACGTTCGTCTTGGCGCCGACGCTGGGCCTTCCCCCCGAATTGCCTGGCACCGCAGCGGCCGACCTGGCCCAACGGCAGATGTGGTGGATCGGCACCGCGGCGTCCACGGCGGTGGGCATTGCCCTGATCGCCTTCGGCCGGCATTGGCTGCTCAAGGTGCTGGGCGTGGCGACGTTGCTGGTGCCCCACGTCATCGGTGCGCCGCAGCCCGAAGTCCACTCGATGCTGGCGCCCGAAGCCCTGGAGAGTCAGTTCAAGATCGCCTCGCAACTGACCAACGTCGCGTTCTGGCTGGCCCTGGGCCTGATCAGCGCCTGGCTGTTTCGCCGTGACGGTCAAGCCCACCACGACGCATGAGCGCCGAGCCGATCCTAGTGATTGGCCTGGGCTGCCAGCGGGGTTGCCCGGCCAGCACGCTGCGGGCCTTGCTCGACCAGACGCTGCTGGTCCACGGCATCGAACTTCATCGGGTACGAGCCCTGGCCAGTATCGATCTCAAGCGTGACGAGCCCGGGCTGCTGGAACTGGCCGGGCAACTGGCCCTGCCGCTGACCTGCTTCAGTGTCGAACAGTTGGCCGGCTACGCGCAGCGGCTCAGTCACCGCTCCGAGATCGCCTTCGAGCGCACCGGTTGCTACGGCATCGCCGAAAGCGCCGCCCTGGCCTTGGCCGACCGGTTGGGCACGCCGCCCGCGACGCTGTTGATTACTCGCCAAAAAGGCCCCAAGAGCACGCTGGCATTGGCGGTCGTGGCATAAATCCCGATAATCGGCGCCCAGGATCATGAGCGATCTTCATCTGGGCGACGCTCACCCACCTTGCACAGGAGCCGGTCATGACCGTGTACTTCATCGGCGCCGGCCCCGGCGACCCGGACCTCATCACCGTCAAAGGCCAACGACTGATCCGCCATTGCGCGGTAATCATCTACGCCGGTTCCCTGGTGCCAACCGCCGTCCTCGAAGGCCATTGCGCCGAACAGGTGATCAACAGCGCCGAGTTGCATCTGGAACAGATTATCGAATTGATCAAGAGTGCCCATCTCAAGGGCCAGGACGTGGCCCGGGTGCATTCCGGCGACCCGAGCCTGTACGGCGCCATTGGCGAGCAGATTCGCTGCCTGCGGGAACTGGACATCCCTTTCGAAATCATCCCGGGGGTGACCGCGACCTCCGCCTGCGCCGCCCTACTGGGCGCCGAATTGACCTTGCCGGACATTTCCCAGAGCCTGATCCTCACCCGTTACGCCGACAAAAGCCCGATGCCCGCTGGGGAAGAACTGGGCAGCCTGGCACAGCATGGGGCGACCATGGCGATTCACCTGGGGGTCAATCATCTGGAAAAAATCGTCGACGAACTGCGGCCCCACTATGGCGCCGATTGCCCGATTGCCGTGATCCACCGGGCGACCTGGCCGGACCAGGATTGGGTGATGGGGACGCTGGACGATATCGCAGCAAAGGTACACGCCAAGGGCTTTCGCCGCACGGCGCTGATTCTGGTGGGACGTGTACTGGGCAACGATGTGTTCAGCGAGTCTTCGCTGTACCGCGCCGGGCATGCGCATCTCTACAGGCCCTGAAGCTCAGCAAGACCCAACCTGCCCCTGCTGTAGGAGCTGCCGAGCGAAGCGAGGCTGCGATCTTTGCGCTGACACTTGGGTCTCAAGCGAAAGATCAAAAGATCAAAAGATCGCAGCCTTCGGCAGCTCCTACAGGGCGGGTGAGGTTTTGCCAAGTCCCCTCGCCACAATCAGTAGTAGGCGTTTTCTTTCTGCGTGTGGTCGGTCACGTCGCGTACGCCCTTGAGCTCCGGAATGCGCTCGAGCAAGGTGCGCTCGATGCCTTCCTTCAAGGTAACGTCAGCCTGGCCGCAGCCCTGGCAGCCGCCGCCGAACTGGAGCACGGCGATGCCGTCTTCCACCACGTCGATCAGCGAAACCTGGCCGCCGTGGCTGGCCAGCCCCGGGTTGATTTCGGTTTGCAGGTAGTAATTGATGCGCTCATTGACCGGGCTGTCGGCATTGACCATCGGCACCTTGGCGTTTGGCGCCTTGATGGTCAACTGGCCGCCCATGCGGTCGGTGGCGTAGTCGACCACCGCATCGTCCAGGAAGGCTTCGCTGAACGAGTCGATGTACGCGGTGAAGCTCTTGAGCCCCAGCGCGGTGTCTTCGGGTTTTTCTTCCCCCGGCTTGCAATAGGCAATGCACGTCTCAGCGTACTGGGTGCCGGGCTGGGTGATGAAGATGCGGATCCCGATACCTGGGGTGTTCTGCTTGGACAGCAGGTCGGCCAGGTAATCGTGGGCGGCATCGGTAATGGTAATGGCGGTCATGGAAACTCCTCGCAGGCTTGCCGGCAGTTTACGCCAATCATCGCGCCGGACAAAGTCCTAGTATTTTTGTCAGGAAAGCACCCGGCGGCACGGAGCTTGCCGCCGGAGCTGTCGATCAGAGGTTCTGGTAGCGATTCATGTCCAGCACACCGCTTTCCACGGGCTCCGTCTCCTGGATGTACTGGCTCAGGTCGTGGAAGTAGTACCAGAACTGCGGGTGACTGCGGCGAATGCCCCAGCGCTCGACAATCCGCTCGAACGCCGGAGCATCCTGGGCGCCTTGCATGGCCTCGACGAACGCCGGCACTTGCCCGGCCGCAATGTTGAAGATGAAGTTCGGATAGCTGCTGAGCACGCCGGGGTAGACCGTCAGGGTGTCCAGCCCCGGTTGGTAGCGCGCCTCCTCGCCCAGCAGGAACGCCACGTTGCTGTGGGCACGGTTGCGTAGCAGGCTGTAGACCTCACGATGACCGCTGGCGGTTTCGACGCGCAGCAGGGTTGCTTCCGGCAGTTGGTCGATCACCTTGAGCCCCGCCGCCGGGCGTGACACCAGGCGACTGAGGGCCTGTTCGGCGTTTTGCAGCGTCGGGTCGATGTTCGGGCGCGAGCAGTAGGCACCGTGGCAGCGGTTGATCGGATCGGGGCGCGCATTCAGCTCGCCATAACGGGACAGCAGTTGCCGGGTGAAATCGCCTTTGGGGTCGCGCTCATCAAGCTTGAGGGCGGTCGGCGTGTCATCGTCGATGGCCTCGTAATCGAGCCACATCTTGAATTTGCCGCCGGCCTGGTACCAGTCGTCAAGGTAGTCTTCCCGGGAGTCGGCCGGCATCAGGCGCAGGAAGTTCTGCTCTGCACCGTTGCGGATCAGGTCGAAATACAGCCGGGTCTGGGCCTGGTGGGACACGTTGCCGAATACATCGAAGTTCACCGCCAATTGGTAATAGGTGCGCTCCAGCAACGGGAAGTCGAACAGCCACATCGTCTGCGGCACTTCACCGATCAGGCCCTTTTTGACCGAGGCACTGTCGAAGTGCCGAAAAATGCTCAGCAATGCATTGTCATTCCCGGCCCACAGCGTCGACCAGCTCGGCGCCGGCTGCTCGGCATAGTTGTCGCGGCGCAAGACTTCGTAGTCGTTGCGCTTGTCCCGGTAGTCGAGCCACAGACTGACGACGCTGCCCACGTCGTCGTTCTGCCCCGGCATCGCCAGCAACGGCGTGGCGTGGCCGCGGTAGTTCGGGTCCGTGATGTACAAGTCATGTTCGGGGGCCTGGAACAGCGCCCAGAAATTGTCGCGGATCACGTCCGTGGCGATCTGGCCACGGCACACCGGCCCGCGGATGAAGGTGCGCACGAAATACTCGGCGTTATCGAGCATGAACTGGTAGCGAGCCTGGGCCGGGATCGCTTCGAAGGTGGAAAACGGGTTGGCCCGGCGCTCCGGACCGTAGCCCGGCAACGCGGAGACCTGCCATTTGCCGCTGTAGAACAGGCTCTTGATGCGCGCCATCTTCGCCGCACTCAAGCCATAGGTAATGTGGGTCTTGTGCACGATCACCCCTTGCACCGGCCACAGCCGGTAATAGATGCGGGTGCCGGGGTCATCATTCGGACGGCGGGTGTTGATCAGGTCGATCGGTTGACCGGTGGGCGTGCGCGAACGGACCCACTGGAAGAAATGCCCAGGCTCGCCGTCCTTGAAATAGATGTGCGCCAGGAACCAATGCTCGAACAACCAGCGGCCCACCAGGCTTTCCCGGGCGCCAGGGGCATTGAGCAGGTTTTCCCATTGCACCACCTGCAAGGCTTCGCCGGCGCTCGGGGCCAGGGCCTGCTGATCGATCGGAGCGCCCGTGGCCAGCCAGCGTTGCAGGGTCTGGTATTGCTGGTCGGTCAGGCCGGTGACGGCCAGGGGCATGCCTTCCTTGGGATGGGCACCTGCGTATTCGTTGAATTGATCCGGCATCGCGCAGCTGTTTTCACGATTGAGGCCCAGCACGATCTCTTCCGGCAGCTTGGCGTTGGGCTGCAACGGCGTGCGGTGGCCCAACTCCAGCATGCGCGTCATCAGGGCAGCCTGGCTGCCTTGGGCGTCAAGCACCGAATAAAAGCCCTTGCGCTGCCAGGCGCGCTGACCGGAGGCGTCATAGAACAAGCGGGTCGGATCGGCCGCCTGGCGCCGCTCGCCGTCGTACACTAGCCGCTTGCTCGCCCCCCGTGCCGCGCCTTCGCCGCTGCCCAGGTTCAACTGGCAAGCGGAGTCGTAGCAGGCATGGCAGGCCACACATTTTTCCGTGAAGATCGGCTGGATGTCGCGAGTGTAGGAGATCGTGGGAGCGGGACTCCCGGCGGCTGCGGTAAAAGATAACAGCAGTAACAGACTGCCGAATAAGACGCGGTACGGCATGTCTCGGGTCCCTAAGAGATAAGCCGCCGATTCTACCGGGCCAGCATCGCCTTGCAAACATGAGCGATATTCATGCAAAAGCCCATCATGATCAAATCCTGCGCAGGTTTGCTATCATCCCGGCCTTCGTAATGGTCTTTTTTCCAGGTAGTCCTATGACTGATCGCAGCGCTCGCCTTTATCTTCTCCAGCAGGCCCTCAAGGAACGCATCCTGATCCTCGACGGCGGCATGGGCACGATGATCCAGAGCTACAAGCTGGAAGAACAGGACTACCGCGGCAAACGCTTTGCCGACTGGCCGAGCGACGTCAAGGGCAACAACGATTTGCTGGTGCTCAGCCGTCCCGACGTGATCGGCGCCATTGAAAAAGCCTACCTGGATGCCGGCGCCGACATCCTGGAAACCAACACCTTCAACGCCACCCAGGTGTCCCAGGCCGACTACGGCATGCAGGACCTGGCCTACGAGCTGAACCTGGAAGGCGCGCGCCTGGCCCGCAAGGTGGCGGACGCCAAGACCCTGGAAACCCCGGACAAGCCGCGCTTCGTCGCCGGCGTGCTCGGCCCGACCAGCCGCACCTGCTCGCTGTCACCGGATGTGAACAACCCCGGCTACCGCAACGTGACCTTCGACGAACTGGTGGAAAATTACACCGAGGCCACCAAGGGCCTGATCGAAGGCGGCGCCGACCTGATCCTGATCGAAACCATTTTCGACACACTGAACGCCAAGGCGGCGATCTTTGCCGTGCAAGGGGTCTACGAAGAACTCGGCGTCGAACTGCCGATCATGATCTCCGGCACCATCACCGATGCCTCCGGCCGCACCCTCTCGGGCCAGACCACCGAGGCCTTCTGGAACTCCGTGGCCCACGCCAAGCCGATCTCCGTGGGCTTGAACTGCGCCCTCGGCGCCAGCGAATTGCGCCCATACCTGGAGGAGCTGTCGAACAAGGCCAGCACCCACGTATCGGCCCACCCCAACGCCGGCCTGCCCAACGAATTCGGTGAATACGACGAACTGCCAGCCGAAACGGCCAAGGTCATCGAAGAGTTCGCCCAGAGCGGCTTCCTGAACATTGTCGGCGGCTGCTGCGGCACCACCCCGGCGCACATCGAAGCCATCGCCAAAGCCGTGGCTGGCTACGCACCGCGGCCAATCCCAGAGATTCCACGGGCTTGCCGCCTGTCGGGCCTGGAACCGTTCACCATCGATCGCAGCTCCTTATTCGTCAACGTCGGCGAGCGGACCAACATCACCGGCTCCGCCAAGTTCGCCCGGCTGATCCGTGAGGACAACTACACCGAAGCCCTGGAAGTGGCCCTGCAACAGGTCGAGGCCGGTGCCCAGGTGATCGACATCAACATGGACGAGGGCATGCTCGATTCGAAAAAGGCCATGGTGACCTTCCTCAATCTGATTGCCGGCGAACCGGACATCTCCCGCGTGCCGATCATGATCGACTCCTCTAAATGGGAAGTGATCGAAGCCGGCCTCAAGTGCATCCAGGGCAAGGGCATCGTCAACTCCATCAGCATGAAGGAAGGCGTCGAGCAGTTCATCCATCACGCCAAGCTGTGCAAGCGCTACGGCGCCGCCGTGGTGGTAATGGCCTTCGACGAAGCCGGCCAGGCCGACACCGAGGCGCGCAAGAAGGAAATCTGCAAGCGCTCCTACGACATCCTGGTCAATGAAGTGGGATTCCCGCCCGAAGACATCATCTTCGACCCGAACATCTTCGCCGTCGCCACCGGCATCGAAGAGCACAACAACTATGCCGTGGACTTCATCAACGCCTGCGCCTACATCCGTGACGAACTGCCCTACGCGCTGACCTCGGGCGGGGTGTCCAACGTGTCCTTCTCGTTCCGCGGCAACAACCCGGTGCGCGAGGCGATCCACTCGGTGTTTCTGCTGTATGCGATTCGTGCGGGCCTGACGATGGGCATTGTCAACGCCGGCCAACTGGAGATCTACGACCAGATCCCGGTAGAACTGCGCGACACCGTGGAAGACGTGATCCTCAACCGCACCCCCGAAGGCACCGACGCCCTGCTGGCCATCGCAGACAAGTACAAGGGCGACGGCAGCGTCAAGGAAGCAGAAACCGAGGAATGGCGCGGCTGGGAAGTGAACAAGCGCCTGGAACATGCAC
This sequence comes from Pseudomonas sp. RL_5y_Pfl2_73, assembly GCF_963970515.1. Lineage (NCBI taxonomy): Bacteria > Pseudomonadati > Pseudomonadota > Gammaproteobacteria > Pseudomonadales > Pseudomonadaceae > Pseudomonas > Pseudomonas sp. RL_5y_Pfl2_73. The sequence continues at coordinate 8,880 of NZ_CAXAPD010000055.1, forward strand.
TGGTCAAGGGCATCACCACCCACATCGTTGAAGACACCGAGGAATCGCGACTGTCTTTCGCCCGCCCGATCGAGGTCATCGAAGGCCCGCTGATGGCCGGCATGAACATCGTCGGCGACCTGTTTGGCGCCGGCAAAATGTTCCTGCCCCAGGTGGTCAAGTCCGCCCGCGTGATGAAGCAGGCCGTAGCCCATCTGATCCCGTTCATCGAGGCGGAAAAAGGCGACAAGCCAGAGGCCAAGGGCAAGATCCTGATGGCCACGGTCAAGGGCGACGTGCATGACATCGGCAAGAACATCGTCGGCGTAGTGCTCGGTTGCAACGGCTATGACATCGTCGACCTGGGCGTGATGGTGCCGGCGGAGAAGATCCTGCAGGTGGCCAAGGAGCAGAAGTGCGACATCATCGGCCTGTCCGGCCTGATCACCCCGTCCCTGGATGAAATGGTGCATGTGGCGCGCGAGATGCAGCGCCAGAACTTCCACCTACCGTTGATGATTGGCGGGGCCACCACTTCCAAGGCCCACACGGCGGTGAAGATCGAGCCCAAGTACAGCAACGATGCGGTGATCTACGTCACCGATGCCTCGCGCGCCGTGGGCGTGGCCACCCAGCTCCTGTCCAAGGAGCTCAAGCCGGCGTTCGTCGAGAAAACCCGCCTGGACTACATGGACGTGCGCGAGCGTACGGCCAACCGCAGCGCCCGCACCGAGCGCCTGAGCTACCCCGCCGCCGTGGCCAAGAAGCCACAGTTCGACTGGAGCAGCTACCAGCCGGTCAAGCCGACCTTCACCGGCGCCCAGGTGCTCGACAACATCGACCTGAACGTCCTGGCCGAATACATCGACTGGACACCGTTCTTCATTTCCTGGGACCTGGCCGGCAAATACCCGCGCATCCTCACCGACGAAGTGGTCGGCGAAGCGGCCACCGCGCTGTACGCCGATGCCCAGGAAATGCTGCGCAAGCTGATCGACGAGAAACTCATCAGCGCCCGCGCCGTGTTCGGCTTCTGGCCGGCCAACCAGGTGCATGACGATGACCTGGAAGTCTACGGCGACGATGGCAAGCCACTGGCCCGCCTGCATCACCTGCGCCAACAGATCATCAAGACCGACGGCAAGCCGAACTTCTCCCTGGCCGACTTCGTCGCGCCGAAGGACAGCGGGGTGACCGACTATGTCGGCGGTTTCATTACCACCGCTGGCATCGGCGCCGAGGAAGTCGCCAAGGCCTACCAGGAGGCCGGCGACGACTACAACTCGATCATGGTCAAGGCCCTGGCCGACCGACTGGCCGAAGCCTGTGCCGAATGGCTGCACCAGCAGGTGCGCAAGGAACATTGGGGTTACGCCAAGGACGAACACCTGGACAACGAGGCGCTGATCAAGGAGCAGTACACCGGCATCCGCCCTGCCCCCGGCTACCCGGCCTGCCCGGACCACACTGAAAAAGTCACCCTGTTCCGCCTGCTCGACCCCGAGGCCAGCGAACTGAAGGCCGGGCGCAGCGGTGTGTTCCTCACCGAACACTACGCCATGTTCCCGGCGGCAGCGGTCAGCGGCTGGTATTTCGCTCACCCCCAGGCGCAATACTTCGCCGTGGGCAAGATCGACAAAGACCAGGTCCAGAGCTATACCGCGCGCAAGGGCCAGGACTTGAGCGTGACTGAGCGCTGGCTGTCGCCAAACCTCGGTTACGACAACTGATATAAGGTCTTTTCAGCCCAGATAGACTGTGGCCTTCAGCAGCTATTGCATGGATAGAGACCCATCCAATAGCTGCTGAAGGCCGCGATCTCTTCAATTTATTTTTTTACAGAGATGAAAACATTAATTGGCTGCTTCCAATCAGAATTAGGTCTACGAGCCTCCAACTGCAACATCCCATTGTAATATCCCGACGGGAGCGCCATATTGTCCCGTACATCGTACTGTATTTCGAGGCCAAGCCATTGGCTAAGCGCTCCAATAAAGCGCTTGCTGTTCATATGCTCACTCCAAGCGTACTCCCCCCCCTCTTCGGTGCGGATACCCCGCAACTTCACGACTACTGCTTGACCCTGGGCGTTCAATAATGACGCATTCAACATCGTAAACTTCTCGTCTGTGCCGGGCGTCAACTGAGTAGGACCAATATTTGCATTCAGAGCAACTATCCCCCCACTGTAAAGTCGCTCAATGCCGGGGACTCGGAGATAAGTCGACACATGATCTTGCAGCCCACTGACAACAAGCATACGTAGACCTGGCAACTCCGCATTGTAGCCTGACATTCGCGCCGCATTTTCTCGCCATACACGAGCCATATCGGCGGTTTGTGCATTGCCCAATGGCAAGCCATGTGTATCCTTGACTGCCGGCGTCGAATAATAGGGAACCTTGTTACCGCAAAGGTAAGTAGAGGATTTTCCATTGCTATAGCCAAAATTATAGTTGCTCGGGTTGTTATTGCAGTGTGTGCCGCCAGCATTGTGCCCAACTTCATGTCGAAAAGCAGCAGGGGAGTTCCAAGCATTAACTGAAGTATAGCCAGACCGATAACCCCATCCACCTGCATTGCCGCCCACCGAATAGGTAGCACTCAGGTCAGTACGGTACAAAGCTCTATAAGATGCCAGCATCACCTGCCAAAGCGCCAATCCATCTTCAGTAACCTGGTAGTTCACGTCAAATATGTTAACAGCAGCAAGTCGCAAGGAAAGGTCCTCAACACGCGAGTTCCTGAGACCGAGATTGGCTGTTTCAAGTTGCGCAAAGGCATAGGCGATAGGGTCAGTATTAATTCGATTCAGAGCATCAGCACTATACGCCACCAACATGTCGATATAGCGCGGCTCGCCAGCTTTTGAACTATCCACCACAGGCGCTGAAGCCTCAGACATCTCAACGGTATCGGGAGTCATATAATCGTTGGGCGGCTCTTGGGTAAAAGAGCTTTTCCCCTGCGCATCGACCACCAACAAACCACGCTTGCCAGGCTCATCGACTATAGCGGTGATCGCACCGTCAGGCGACCTGACCATCACCAGCGAGCCTGTGTCGCCATCGCGGGTGTACAAATTACCGCTTTCTATCGTGTACCCCTGCTCACCCTTATATTGCCGAACGCTCAAAGCGTGCACTGCCGATCGCATCGGCATATACGCTGGCAGACGTCGCTTGGAGCGAATCTTCGGGGCTATCGGTTGCAGCGCTGACCAGTGCGGGCAGCGCAAGTACCAACGTCAGCGCTGTCAGGCCGGAGCGCCCAGCCGTAGAGAATGGATTTCCAGTATTCATGGCGTATTTCCTAGCGAAGACAGGAACCATAAGACTGATCCCATTAAAGCGGGACGACTACTGTCAGATATGACAGTAGCTAGTGGCCTGAGCGGCTAATTCATTTATTTATATGTCGGTCAGGAATATACTAAGCGCTCAATATCATGGCTTGGTTATGCGCATGGCTCGACCGACTTCCCCCTTCGCTTTAACGCCTTCTGATCGCGCTATCCTGCAAGGCTGGTTGCGTATGAGTACGCTGGAACAGAGCCTCACCCTGCGTGCACGTATCCTGCTTCTACTGGCGGATGGATTGACGCCCAAGGTCATCAGCGAACAGTTGCAGGTCACGCCGCCGACAGTGTTCAAGTGGCGAAAACGCTATCTGGAGGCGGGCGTCGAGGGCTTGAGCGACCTGCCACGTAGTGGTCAGCCGCTCAAACTCGGGGCTGAAAAAGTCAGCGAGATCCTCACACTGACTACCCGGCGAGTACCCAAGGAGGCGACTCACTGGAGTGTTCGCCTGATGGCCAAATATGCGCGGGTCACCACCTGGCAGGTGCGTCAGGTCTGGGCTGCTTCCGATCTCAAACCCCATCGTCTGAAGACCTTTAAAATCAGCAACGATCCCCATTTCGCCGACAAGGTGGTCGACGTGGTCGGGCTTTATCTGAATCCACCAGACAACGCCCTGGTGCTGTCTGTGGACGAGAAAACTCAGATTCAGGCCTTGGATCGCACCCAGCCAATGTTGCCTCTGCGCCCCGGACAGATCGAGCGTCGGACGCATGATTACAAGCGCCACGGAACAGCCAGTCTGTACGCGGCATTCGACATCATGACCGGCCAAGTCATCGGGCGGATCACGCAACGCCATCGCGCCAAGGAATTCCTGGCCTTTCTGCACCAGATTGATCGCAGCACACCACCGGCGCTGGATCTGCATGTCATCCTGGATAACAGTTCGACCCACAAAACGGCTGCAATCAAGCAGTGGCTGGAAAAACGTCCGCGTTTCAAATTGCACTTCACACCGACCAGTGCGTCCTGGTTGAACGCTGTAGAAGGCTGGTTTGCACAACTGGAAAGGCGAGCGCTGTACCGGGGTGCCTTCACCAGCGTTGCCGACTTGAAGACAACTATCCGCCAGTTCATCGAGGCTCACAATGAGTTCTCAGCCAAGCCGTTCAAGTGGAATAAAACAGCTGAAGCCATTATCAGTTCGGTACACAAGGCGAAACTGAGCGTGATAAAAAATAAATTAATGAATTAGTCGCTCAGGCCCTTTAGGGATGGTCTGAAATAGCCGGATGTTTTCCGGCTATCGAGCCGTCAGTACTTTTCAAAAAACGACCCGCGTCGAAATTTGATCCATTTTCTTCATTTTTCAGCCCTTCCGGGCGCAGCAAGGCGC
>NZ_CAXAPD010000056.1:0-8842 GCF_963970515.1 Pseudomonas sp. RL_5y_Pfl2_73
GGCCGTCGGCGCGGTGTTCGAAGGTGTAGAGCAGGCCTTCTTCGGCGGCGAGGCGGGCGATGAAGTCGAGGTCGGTTTCGCCGGCCTGTACGCAGTATTCGCGAGGTTGGTGCTCGAAGCAGATTTCAGTGCGGATGTCGGTCAGCTTTTGCTCGGCCAGCATGCTGGTGATGATGTCGGGCACGGTCTGACTCTGGAAGATGCGCCAGTTGGAGCGCAGGTCGAAACGCGCCAATGTCGGTTCGACCACGGCGGTGTAGCGAGTGCGGCGAAAACCGGTGTCGCCCTGGGTGAAAAGGCTGACCAGGCCGTGGACGTAACGCACCGGGGTTTCGCCGCGCCAGATCGTGAACAGCCCCGCCAGGTCGAGCACGTTATTGAAGTCGATGGCGGCGTCGTGGCTGACCAGTTCCAGTTCAAGTTTGAAGGGTTGGGAGAGGCCTTCTTCGAGCGTGAAAGAAACCACTTCGAAGGGATCGCCCCGCAGCGGTTCGAAGGTGTAGCGCAGGTCGCTTTGACGGGGCATGGGGCCTCCTTGTCGAGAGTGTAAATGTCAGTCGATCAACCAGCTGATATCACCGTTTTCCAGTGTTCCATCGTGATCGGTGGTATCGCCGACACGGGCTACTGGCTGCCCATTGACGATCGTCGAGGGCGAACCGCTGGTGATCACGGCGCCGCATCCAAGGGAATCGCCGACAAGGGCGACGACGCGACCGTTGACGGTCACGTTGCGCGTACTGCTGTCGACGGTGGTGGGGCCACACAACGGGCAATCATGGTCGTGTCCGACCAGAACGACGGCGGGCATAGAGCCTCCTGATAAGTATCGAGTCACTGAACATTCCGCCGCCTATGCGGCGGAACGTTCCGGTTGGCGATTAAGCCGGCTTACGCCAGTCATCCGAGGCTTCGGTGCCGGCCACCACATGGGTCCAGCTGACCTTGCGATACGCCAGGCTGGTCTTGATCAGTTGGGTGTAGTTTTCGTTGTCATTGTTCTGCGCGTGGGGCAGCACGGTGTGGATGGCGACGACGGTGGCGTCTTCCAGCTTGGTGGTGAAGAAGTGCTCCTGCTTGCCGTCCCCCGAGGTGCGGAACCACTTCACTTCAACGGTTGGCAGCATTTCGCCGGTGGCCAGGGCTTGATAGAGCATCGGGGAGGCTTTGTTCAGTGCGCTGGTGAACGTCAGCGGTTTATGCACCCGCTGCCCGGACGGTTGGCCACTCTGTGGGTCGGTGGGCGTACCGATCGCATGGTCGATTTCCTGGGCGAGAATTTCATCTTCGTGGCCTTCCACATAAACGTTGCCCACCGAGTCGGCGGTGAACGCGCCCTTGGTGATGTGGCCCTGGGTTTTGCCGTGGATGCTGATGTACGCAGGTGTTGGCATGACAAGCTCCTTGTCGTGATCAAGTGAACGGCCCCTGGGGCCGCAGGTTATGGCCGACACGGCCATGGCTTTGCAGGCGCTCGGGATGAGCGCGCTGGAAATCGGTTACAGGTAAAGCACCCGCTCCAGCGACACCAGCACCTGTTGGGTGATGGTGTTCAGGCGGATGGAGTAGATCGTGTAGGCGACCGTCAGCACGACGGCGGCTATGGCCCAGGGGGTCCACAGCGGCCAGGCGCGTTTGATTCGGTAGTTGCGCGGTGCGACGTTTTTCAGCGGGTCGGTCAGGCGCTTGGGTGTTTCGCCGCGCAAGGGGCGCAGCAGGCCGTGCAGTTGGGTGATGATCTTCTGTATTTCGTCATCGCCCTTGATATGGGCGCCGTATTTGCTCTAGTGCAACGCCTTCTAACTGATGCGGCCGCTGCGGTTGTAGCGGCTACTGGTCAGCATGCTGCCGGGGGCTCTCAGCAGCACCTCTTCGTGCAGAGGGTCGCGCAAGAAATCGCTGATTACCCGGCCATTGAGGTTGAGCTGCTGCATGCGGCCGCTCCCGTACAGGTGGTTGAGATGGCACTGAGCGGGTAGGGTCAAGGTTTCAGGTGGTCTGCGAGTACCTTCATCATTGTTTGTTGGCGATTCTGGAGAGTAGATCAGTGGCTCGATCAAACTCATAAGTTAACGCTTCATTGTCATTTTGAAATGTTAGGGCTCTATTTAAAGTACGGGTCGCCTCTTCAGGTGAGCCTAGCTCAATCAGTAACTCGCCAAAGCACACCAGTGACTGAATCAGTGTCACCGTGTCATTGGTATCACTTGCCTGAGAAATGACATCTTCTAGTTTTTGGCGGCCCCTTTCCAACTCTCCCCGGTCTAGTAATAAAAGTGCCTTTTGAAACTCGAATTCTGTTTTCATATTGACCTCATTTGCATCCGTATTTTTTGGCGAAGGCTCTTGACGATTTTGGGATGTTGTATTGTCTCATCATGTTTTTTATATTTTTTTGTAAATCAGATTTTTTAAAGTTGGGATTTTCGGCAAACCAATTTTTCCATTGTTGATTCCATCCGGATTTATGAATATTGGAGTGTTGGGCATTGGGGATTCGTGAAATCTGTCGATGAATATAGTCCTCTGGTCCTGATATCCCAGCCTTTTTCATCTGAGTTAAGAAGGCTTCGTCTTTCATCATCGCCTGAGGGATCAAATGGTGATCTCTCATGGACGCAGGGCCGTACCTATCTCGCCAAGTTGGCGTTGTTCTGGCCATGCCGCCTTCTGTGGTTCCTGTTGTAAGCCCTAATGGATCAACCCATCCAATCGCATTCGGCGCGTACTGATAGAGGTTCAACCCTCCCGCCAACCCAATCGGATCCGGCTGGGTAAACCGCCCCACATCCGGATCAAAAAACCTGAAGGTGTTGTAGTGCAGCCCGGTTTCGCGGTCAAGGTACTGGCCCTGAAAACGCAGGTTCTGCTCACGTCCCGGTTGTTGATCATGCCACTCATCTCGCGTCCTGCCCCAGGCCAGGTACTCGCTGTGCCACACCGTGGTGCCGGCGGTATCGGTCAGCTGCTCCGGCAGCCCGGCCAGGTTGGTGTGGAAGTAGAAGATCTCCTCACTACCGGGCTTGCCATCGACGCGGGCTAGCGGTTCATAGCTGTCCGGATCGGCATACACGTACAGGCTGGGCCTGCCGTCCTGCACCTCTTCCAGCAGGCGCAAGCCCTGCCAATGGAACAGTGTACGGTGGCTCGGTTCGCTGGCGCCGTCGTGATACACCTGCTTGCTGATGCGCCGGCCCAACGGGTCGTAGTTGAAAACGAGGCGCTGGGCCATTGATCCGTGCTGCTGGCGGATGCAGACCAGTCGGTGTTCGGCGTCGTATTCGAAACGCTGGATGCGGCTGCTGCCGGTGCGCTTTTCGCTCAGCCGCCCAAAGCGGTCATAGCGATAACGTTTGTCCTGATACACATGCACGCGGTTGTGCTTGATCAGGCCGTTGACCCGGTAGCCATCGAACAGGTTGCCGGCCGCGTCGTAGTTGAGGCTTTCGATGTGCTGGCCCTGCACTGCGGGGCTGTTGCGGTGCATGCTCTGGATCTGTTCGACGGGGTTGTAGCCATATTGGGCGCTGCCTTGATAGGACTTGCCGGTTGTTGCCTGATTGTGAAATCGCCCGATCAGGCTGTCGTCATTGGCCGCTGCGGTCGGGCGATTAGCGCCTGGGCGCTGGGTCTGCGTCAGTATCTCGGCCACCAGGTTGTCGCTGGCGTCGTACTGGTAGTCTTTCTGTAACAACGGCAACACTTCGCGAGCGACCTGCTGGTAGTGCAACGCCTTCTGGCTGAGGCGGCCATTGCGGTCGTAGCGGGTGCGGGTGTGCAGGGCGCCCTGGGTGCGCAGCACCTCCTCGTGCAGTGAGTCGCGCTCGAAATCGCTGATCACCCGGCCATTGAGGTTGAGCTGATGCAGATGGCCGCTGCCGTAATACAGGTGGTTGAGCTGGCGCTGATCGGGCAGGGTCAGGGTTTCAAGGTTGCCCAGTTCGTCATACTGGTATTGCAGTAGGCCGGCGCTGTTGGTCTCGCTGAGCAGTTGGCCGAGGGCGTCGTAGGTGTAGTCGAGCCGCTGCTGGTCACCTTGGTTATCGGTAAAACTGATCGCCAGCAGGTTGTCGGCATTGTCATAGGCATACTCGGTGATGCCATCGTCGGTGCGTTTGCGGATTAGGCGGCCGAGGGCGTCACGCTCGAAATGATGTACCAGTGGCGTGTGCGGTTCGGCGCTGTTCTTGCCATCCAGATCAGGTTCGGCATTCGGCGCGGGGATATGGTGGATGCCGGTGACCTCGCCCAACGGGTTGTACTGGTAGATGCGCCCGCTGCCGTCCAGGTCCTGCTGGGCCAGCAGGCGGTCCAGCGCATCCCACTCGAAGCAGTAGCGTTCGCGGTTTTCATTGCTCAGGTGCAGCAGGCGACCATAGGCGTCGTAGCCAAACTCAACGCTGTGGCCGAGGGCGTCAACCCGCTGGATCAGCCGTCCACTGCGGTCATAACGCAGGCGGGTGATGTGCTGGGCCGGGTCGGTATAGGCGGTCAGTTGGCCTGCGGCGTCGATGTCGTAGCGGTCGATTCGGCCGTCCGGGCGTTCGCTTTCGATCAGATAACCACGGGTGTCATACCGATAGTGAGTGTGCTCGCCGCGGGCGTTGATGCTTTCGCACAGGCGTCCGTCGGTGTCGTAGTGGTACAGCGTTTGCGCATTGGAACAATCGCGGTAGCTGAGTAGCTGGCCGTGCATGTTCCAGCTCAGGTACTTGGTCTTGTCCAACGCGTCAGTGACACGTACCACCCGGCCCTCAGGATCGTATTGGTAGCGTGTCGTGCGGCCCAGCGGATCCGCTTCCCAAATCAGGTTGCCTTGTGCGTCGTAGCCGGAGCGGTATGTGCGCCCGGCAGTGTCGGTGACTTCCACAGGCAAGGCCCAGTGCCGCAGGTAGCGGATGTGTTCGCTACGCCCCAATGGATCGCGCGTCTCGATCAGGCGGCCAATGTCATCGTAGCTGTAGTGCCATTCGCCGCCCTGTGGATCGACACTCTTCATCAATTGACCGGCGATGATTTCCTCTTGCCAGCAATTGCCGAGGGGGTCGATGTGTTTGTAGATCTCGTAGAAGGGCCCCCAATAGTAATGGTCCTGACGACCAAGGCTGTCGGTGACGTGGGTCTCACCCCGTTCCAGGTCGTATTCGAATCGATACTCTTCGCCATCGCTGCCCCAGTGGCGGGTGACGCGCCATTCGTGATCGGGTTGTGGCTCCATTAGTGGCGGAAGTTGGTACGCGGTGCCGTCTGCACGCTTGGGTGTGGGGCGGTTCTCGGGGATGGCAAAGCGTGCCCATTCGTACTCGCGGACGGCGCCACTGGCGATCTGGTGGCTGTTCAGGTAGCCCTCGGCGGTGTAGGTGAAGCGGCGGACCACGTGGTCGGTGGCGTCCAACACTTCATGCAACTGACCTCTGCGTGTGTAGCGATAGCTGGCCAGCGTCTTGTTGCGCTCGATGCTGGGGTTTTCGCCGGCTTTCAGGAATACACGGGACGCCTTGCCGACACGCTTTGAATGGTGTTGATCATAGTGAAGCTGCACAACGGTTTGGCTGTACTTGTCGATGAGGAAGTGCAGGCGGCCCTGTTCGTCGTACAGCATGTCGAGGACGTTGAGATTACGGTCGCCTATGCGGATCAGTCGCGAGCGTTGCGGGTCATGCGGGTCAGTCTGGAAAACCTGATAGCGCCCTGCGTAGATGTCCTCGACAACGGTCTGACCATCCTCCAGTTGGAAGAAGGCCAAGCCATCGATGGCGCTGACGAACGCGTTGCCGGCTATGAGTTGGCCCAGTTCCAGGCGGTTGCCTGTCTCGTCGACATAGATCCATAGCTCGCCGCCGTGGGGATGCGGGACACGGACGATTTCCACCTCATAGGGAACGCTCCAGCCCATGCCGAACAGTCCGTCGGTTCGGGAGTCGCTGCTGTCGTAGCTTCGAGTCCACTCGATGCCCAGCAACCCAGGAAGGCTGAAGTCGATGTCTTCTGCACCGCCGAGGACTTTGCTGCCGGTGGAGATAAGTACAGGTCTGCCTTTTAACGGACAGATGACGGAGTTGTTTTCTTTCGCTCTTGCAGAGCGGCGAGGGCGAGCCCCCATTCGTCTGGATATAAGCAGTGCCGCTACAATCCCCACGATCTGTGCAGTCTTGCTTTTGCCATTGTGAATGTTCCGAACGGTCACCGTTCCGCCGCCGATACGCACATTGGGAGAGACGTTGGCGTTTACATCGATGGTGGCATCGCAGGTGGCCTTATCTCCCGAGCGTGCCGCCGGCCGACCATTGATCTGCACCTTGTCTGAGCCCTGTGCGATGTAGGTCTCAGGCATGGGCGGATGACGGGTGCAGGTGATCTTGTCTTCCTCCTTGGGGGTGAACCCCGGCGCTGCGGGGGTTGTTACTGGAGGGTTGAAAATTTGATGAACCGTGTCAAAGAAGTCTTTGACCAACTTGAAGGGAGGAAATGCAAATCCCAGAGCCGTTTGGGCAATCGCACTTACGTTCTCCAGAACTGAGGGCTCCTCGCCTTTTTCCTCTTCTTCAGACCCATTGGGAGAACTGATCGCCGCAGCGCGAGCGGCGGGTTTGCCATTGATAAAGGTATTTTTGGAGCCGCTTTTGATTTCGCCTAAGGCCGTCGGTGACGACATTGCGTTGCCAACGGAATCGCTAAAGTCAGAGATGGCGTCACCGATACTTCGATCCTCGCCTATGGGAATTGAACTCATGGCGCCTACCGCAACGCCTGCTGCTATCCCGATCACAACGCCGAGCGCGCCGCCCGTGAAGGCGGTGCCCACGACGGCAAGGCCAATGGCCGCAGTCACCGCCAACGCAGCCGCTGCATAGATGACTGTCTCCACTGCTGCACTGATCAACTCAGCCATGAGTGATGGGTGAAGGATGGCGTCACCCTGCCGGGCGGCGTGGACAATTTGTGCCATTGGCTAGAAGCTCCTTGCTGATCGAGAACGGGTTTCTTAGGGTGGAAAAGTTCAGGAAAAGCGCAGCGTTTGCTTGATGGCACGCCAGTGGGTGATGTCGCCGTCGCTTAAGGGACCTTGTTTGCTGTAGTTGAGGACCAGCATGCGGTGCTGCCCGGGAATCAGGCAGGCGGCTTGCAACTGGAAGTTAGGCTTGTCACCGGTCATGAACTGGACGGCCATTTCTCGGCCCTCCACTTGCTGCTGGTGCCCCAGGTGAGTGATTTGTGCCGGTGTGATACTCAATGCTTGGGTCTTGTTGCGCAGTTGATCCAGCTGGGCCGTCAGTGCTTCATCCAGGGTCTGGTGTTTACCAACGGGACTGCGGGCAATCACCAGCGTGGTATTTCGCGCTTGAAAGCGCAGGACGTTCAGTGTCGAGTCCTCGGGTGTTTCATCGGCAAAATCAAGGGTTACATCGTGGGTCAGATAATCAGCCATTGCAGGCGCGTCCTTTTCTTTGATAGTTGGGTAATGGGAAAGGTGGGGGCTATTCGAAATGCCCATCGACACTGGCCTTCAGTGCACCACCGTCTTGCCCATTTGCAGCGGCACCGGCCGACCCACCTTCCGGGTTAAGGTCGAGTTTTGCGCCCAGGGTGTTGATCTGGCCGGTCTGCGCACCAGTGATGTTGAAGTCCTCGCAGGTGATGTTCAGCTTGCCGTTTGCATGCAGCTCAATGAGCGTCTTGCCACACTTCAAACGCAGCGTGCCGCCGACTTCGATCTCGTACTCGCCGGCTACCGTGTCGTTCTTGTTGCCACCGACTTTCACGGTGTCGTTGGTTCTGACCACGCGTACACGATTTCGCCCGACACTGACGTTCTCGTCCTGACCGATGCTCTTGGTTCTGTCCGCTCCAACAGTCAGGCTCTGGTTGTTCTTGACCACCGTGTTCTGATCTTTCTGGGCATGGACAAACACCTCCTCCTGCCCCAACTCATCCTCAAAGCGCAGCTCATTAAAACCTTCACCCTTATGGGTCCGGCTCTTGATGGTCATCCGCGTCTTGTGTTTAGGCAGCGGGTAAGGCGGCAGGTTGGTCTGCCGGTACGCGGTCCCCGTGGCGATCGGCTGGTCGGGATCCCCGTCCAGATAGCTGATCACCAGCTCCTGGCCCACGCGTGGGATGGCCATCGAGCCCCAAGTCGCTCCGGCCCAGCCCTGGGTGACGCGGATCCAGCACGAACTGTGGTCGTTGTTCTTGTCCGCGCGATCCCAAGGAAACTGCACCTTGACCCGGCCCCATTCATCGCAATAAATCTCTTCCCCCGGCGGCCCAACCACCGTGGCGATCTGCGGGCCGTCAATGCAGGGTTTGTCTCGCAACGGCGCCTTCCAGTCCGAGGTCCAGCGGATGGCCGTGGCCTTCAAGGTGTAAGAAGTACCGAGGCCGCTCCCAAACGATTCTTCCTGCAAACTGGTGTGCTGTTTGCCTTCGTGCTGGATGGCGATGGTGCGCCAGCGGTCGTTGAAGTCCTCACGGGGATGATCGTTGAGGTCGAACGCCAACCCCGGTTGGAGGCGCTCATCGTCGCCTTCCACATGGGCAAGCTTGGCGTCATTGCGCAGGGCGGCTAGGCGCGTCTTGGTAAAGGGTTTACCGGCGATATCACGCTTGTAGCGGCCAGGATAGTCGTAGCGTTCGTAGTCCTTGTGCTGGTTGTTCAGGTCCTGGTCGCCGGTGGCGGTGTGCTGCTGGTTGTAGCGCGGGTGGGTGAAGGTGTAGTCGCGCTGCACCTGCACGGCGGTGCGCACCTGTTCGGTGTAGTGGAAGCGGGTCAGTGCCGGTTCCGGGGCATCGCCGCCACTCATGGGTTGGTAGATCACTGGGCAATCGGTGTGGGTGCCGA
>NZ_CAXAPD010000057.1:0-7874 GCF_963970515.1 Pseudomonas sp. RL_5y_Pfl2_73
GCATTGCCATTGAAAATCCTCCGGGCTAAGGTTTGAACACTTGAAGGGTTCACCCAGAGGCGCAGGCTTGTTCCTATCGTCGGTCTAGGCCAGATGCATTCTTTATCGGCGCTTGGGTGAAAGGAGGAGGGGTGAAATCTCCCACGGTCTGTACTGCGGCTAACAGTCAGAATCGAGCTTTGTCCCTCCTCCTCCCTTCAAGTCCTACCATACAAGCGAGCCTGCTCGCGAAAGCGGCGGGTCAGTACCGGTGATGTTGGCTGTACAGCCATCATCGCGAGCAAGCTCAGCTCCCACAGGGTCTAGCCCTGACACCGCCCTCGTGGCGAGGGAGCTTGCTCCCGCTGGGCTGCGCAGCAGCCCCAAACAACCGCAAGAAATCAAATACCGCAAACGCCTCCCGGAACGCCAAAAAGCAAAACTCGGAAAATGGAGCACCACATTTCCGAAACTTCCCACACCAACCCCCTTGAACTTCGCGCTACGGTCACATCCCAACCAATAGCCGGGAATTCCAAGGATGAAGGAAATGACCAAGAAAGCCGTGATCGTTTTCAGCGGCGGCCAGGACTCCACCACCTGCCTGATCCATGCATTACCGAAGTACGACGAAATCCACTGCATCACTTTTGATTATGGGCAACGTCATCGAGCAGAAATCGAAGTGGCGAAAGACCTCGCCCGGCGCTTTGGCGTTGCAGCCCATAAGGTACTGGACACAACCTTATTGAACGAGCTGGCTGTCAGTAGCTTGACCCGCGATAAGATTCCTGTCCCGTCGGCGAACAGCGCCAAAAATGGCCTACCCAATACATTCGTGCCGGGTCGCAATATTTTGTTTTTGACGTTGGCGTCTATTTACGCTTATCAGGTGGGGGCTGAAGCGGTCATCACCGGCGTGTGCGAAACGGATTTTTCGGGGTATCCAGACTGTCGGGATAGTTTCATCAAAGCCATGAACACCGCCATTGAGTCTGGCATGGATTACAAACTACGCATTGAGACGCCGCTGATGTGGCTGAATAAAGCCGAGACGTGGGCGCTAGCGGATTACCATAATCAACTGGAATTGATCATGAACTGCACCCTGACTTGTTATAACGGAATAGTGGGGAATGGATGTGGGGACTGTGATGCATGCAGTCTTCGCGCAAAAGGGTTGAATGAGTTCTTGGGAAATCGCGAAAAAACCACAGACAAATTTAAAAACAAGCTAGCGTTATAAACCTAAAAAGGCCAGCGGCCATCTACCGATAGCCGCTCTGCTCAGGCAGGTTGAGCGCCGACAACGTATTTCTTGAATAGCGATCTTGCTGCATAAGCGGGGAAAATATTAAAAATAGCAAAACACATTTTTATAGCTATTTGCACATAGACTATCTTCAGTATTTCGTCATTCGCCAACGCTCCATAAAATGCGATGAAGCAAAAAAGAAAGCTGTCTATAATGACCGCAAAGCAAGTGCTAAGCAACACTCGCAAAAATAGATATCTTGAGCTGGTCAACTCCTTTATCTTACTCAACAAATATGAATTGATATATTCAGAAAACAAAAATGATACAGATGAAGCAACCAGCGCCGACAGTACATGATCTATAACTTGCTCATAGGGGGCCTCAAGGTGCCAATCTGTCAAACCCGGAAGCCAGTTAGTAAAACCCAGCAATACTAGAATGAAGGCGTTGCTAGCGAAAGCAAAGTATATAGCTTTCCTGGCGAGCCTGAGCCCATAAGACTCATTTAATATATCGACCACGAGAAATGTCAACGGATAGAGAAACACTCCAGGAGTTACTACTACATCCAAAGCCTCTATATACACCAGCTTTGCCGCCGCAACATTGGTAAAAACATATAACGCAAACAGCACTAGGTTCAGAACAACATATGTCATCCATGAACGCTCGTGACGATCATTAACGTCATACACCGTCAACGTATTCTCTCCAGAGTAAAATTTTCTATAAACCTCCTTCACTTCCACCTTACTTAAATCATCTACAATTTCACTTTTCAACAAATCAGCCAGTTTTACCTTCACAACTCTGCCAGTCGAAACGACCATTATGACAGCAAGATTTTTACTTTTTTCGAAGCCCAGCAACTTATATTTGCCATTTTCGACTTCTTTGTTATAGACCATTAAACCGCTCCTCGATTATGCTCCCAACAATCAAGTCAGCATCACTTTCACGGTAGTTCTCCCTAACCACAAAGAGCCTTTTTGTCTCCTTGTTATAAACCAAAGTCTCCCCTTCGCCATTCAGCTCTCCCTTCTTTACTATCAGTAGATCGCCTAAGTCGTACATCCCGTCGATATCTGTTTCAAGTCGCACACCAATCAAATTGCTAGCAGTACCAAAGTAATAGGTCAAAGGGCAAATGGTGACCAACTCGCCAATTCTTTTGTTCATATACTGCACCAACTGATTTTGTTTAATCACAGGAACCGCCGCCGGGTTCATATTTCCATATAAAGAAACAGTACTTTCTATTACCTCCCTCCCTTCCAAATCAATGGTTTCGATTTCTTTGTAAGATACACCAAAGAAGTCGGAAATTTTACGAATGGTAGATTGCTGCACATTAACAACACGCCCTTCTAAAATGTTATATATAGTGGTCCGGGTCAAACCACTAGCATTACACAAAGAAATCCGCGTCTCACCACGACTTCTCATGAGGTATCTAATATTATTCTTTAAGTTTTCTGTCTTGTCTCTTTTGTACATATACATCACCACGCTGAAATCGCAATAAACAACATCCCCAACCAAGTCCCAGGGAGCAACCACAAGGGAACCGACATACTACACAGCTTGACTTTCCAAAAAAACAAA
Organism: Pseudomonas sp. RL_5y_Pfl2_73; assembly: GCF_963970515.1. Taxonomy (NCBI): domain Bacteria; kingdom Pseudomonadati; phylum Pseudomonadota; class Gammaproteobacteria; order Pseudomonadales; family Pseudomonadaceae; genus Pseudomonas; species Pseudomonas sp. RL_5y_Pfl2_73. The sequence continues at coordinate 2,843 of NZ_CAXAPD010000057.1, forward strand.
CAGAGCTAGAAACATGGCATAACCCTCGCAACGATTACTTACAAGAACAAAAAAAGAAAATTCCTACAGTCATACCAAAAACTTTCCTACTGAAATATCAACAATTTCAAAACAGCCACCCCGCAAGAATCATTTATTTACACAGATGTTCAATATTTTGATTAATAAAATAGAATTTTCTGGTAATAAATAGACCGTACCGTCGTTCTCAACGTATGGCTTTCACCCACCTTGTGTGACGTATGGGATTGGCGACTTCTTAAAATCTTGCAAGGAGCTGCAAATGAAAAAGGTTACCTCGGACACCCTGCCCTTCGAAGACGCTGCTACCGAATACCTCATACCCAGCAATCGACACAGTCAGGAGCAGCCTGGACCCGTCAGTCCCGTATTCACAATCCTTCCCAACGTCGACACCCAATCCCTGCTCTGCCACGCCAGCGAAACCCTCGCCTCGCTGAACGCGGCCTTGCTGGCGAGCTGCAAGGCGCACACCGCAGCATGGCAATGGCCCTGCAACAACTGACAGAGCTGGGCGAGTTGCTGGTCAATCGTGCTTTGGAGAACCTGGAGCCACCCGTAGGCTTGCAGGACGCTTCGTTAAACACTCAACTTAACTCTCTTGAACCCACGGAGGTTTTGCCATGGAAAGATACAGGCCTGTCACCGGCATCGACTGCACCATCGCCTCGTTATGATCGACACCGAAGCGCCCCTGGATGTCTTGCATGAAACCGCGATTGATCGCATACGCGCCGCCACTCAACTCCTTGAAAACCTAGCGTTCGAAGAGGGTGCCTACAGTGAATTGGCTCGCGTGCTGGTGATCTCTTTGCGTGAGGGCTGCGATTTGCTGCATGTCGTCGGCCGACGCTTGCAGATGCAAGCTTGAACTCAAAAAAGAGAAGGGCTCCTATAGACGCCTCGGCCATTGTTCATGTAACTGAGCGTAAGAATCAGTGAAGTTGTTGGCCCCCTTCAAAAATCTGAATCGCCAGCGCTCACGTGTCGGACGACGAAACATTTGGCGCCAAGAAACAAACATGGCATACAGCTTAACGAAAATCCAAAACCTTTCCTGACTTGCTAAATATGTAGGCTGCGTCCGCATCCCTCTCAAACTACAAACATTTTTTCTGAGCCTAAACACGTCTTGTGACATAAGGTATTTCGGCGCTGGGTTAAGGGCTCGTTTTCTCCATATGGAGCACTTTTAATCTGCGATAAAAACCATCAACTCTTCACACGACTGCGAAGTTATATTTTCTCTTACGATAATGCCGGAAACATCCTACGCAGAACAAAGTTGACTGCCTCCCTCCGAAATCACTACATTAACTAACCCAGAGAAGACGCTACGACCAACCACACCACATGGAAATAATGTTCGACACTTACCAAAATAGCTAAAAATCAACAAATCAGATGTTGCGACCACCTAATACAGACATGTAATTTATTTTATATAAAGGTGTATCTTCATGACCACAAAAATAATAAACCTAGAGCTCCTCACCCAAGAAAAACACCAGATTCGTGGCTTGCTTGATGAGATCATTCAAAACCCTACCATGACTAATCAATATAGCTTTATGGAGAAAGCTACCTTGTATGCTCAGGAACTGCCACGAAGGATTCGCGAAGAGTTTTATAACTTCAAGCGGAATGAAGACGCTGCGGCAATTTTGGTCTCCGGCAATCCAGTACTGACTAACGGCGCAGGGTCAACCCCCTCTAGGTACATTGAGCTAGATGAAGACTACAGCTTGAATGATGCAAAAATTTTACATGGAATATATGGTTCATTACTCGGTGAGGGGATAGGTTTTACCTCACAGCGCGACGGCAGCCTTTACAATAATATTATCCCACTTAAAGAATATAGAACAACCTCCAATTCGAGCAGCGGTTCCATTCTAGATTTCGGGTTTCATGTAGAGGACGCTTTCCATCCTGCGCGCGCTGAGTACTTAGGACTCGTTTGCATGCGTAACGACGAACGTGTTGCGACCGTTATTTCATGCATCGACGAAATAGTACTCAACGCCGAAGAAAAGCAGATACTATTCGAACCAAGATTCAAAATCTCTCACAACCCCATCCATGACACCTCTGACATAGTAGAAGAAACCTCCCAAGCGATACTATTCGGTCATAAAAACGCACCATACGTTAGGGTCAATGCTGCTGCCTTAGATTTAAATGAATATGAGGGTATCGAACGTCAAGCTTTAGAAAAACTGCTGAACCATTTTGCAGAGAATCGTATTGCGGTCACACTCAAAGCAACGGATTGTTTCTTCGTTGATAACTACCGCTGCGTGCACGCCAGAGACTCCTTCCAAGCAAATTACGGCGATGGCGCTCGCTGGCTCGCGAGAGTAGTTTTCGCTTCTAGCCTGAAGAAGTCTCGCGAGATGCGAAGCTCCATAAATACTCGCGCCATCAATGCATAAAGAGGACTCCATGGACGCTGGCATGCCACCATTCGACACCTCCCCCATATTTTGGCTAAGCAGTGAAGATATATTTGATGGTACGCAACTGTTAAGTTCCAACAATCCAATTGTGGTATTCGATTCAGGTGTAGGCGGTTTAACAGTAACACGACAGTTAGAAAATCTGATCCCAAACGCGAACCTACTATATGTGGCAGATAACGAATGGTTTCCTTATGGGAATAAACCTGGTTTTGCAATTGCCCAACGGGTTCACAAATTGCTTGATCTACTCTGTGTACAAGTGACCCCATTAGCCATTGTTGTGGCGTGTAATACCGCCTCAATGGCCTTGCTAGAGCATGGGTTTGACAAGCTTAGGCACAACTATTTCTTAATCTACCCCCCCATAGTCGATGCGATTGATACATCAGAGAACAAAAATATTGTTGTGCTTGCAACCCCTAGCACAATGAAAAGCAAACACGTTATTAAAAACATAGAAAAAACTAAACTTCGCGCAAAAATATGGCCGATAGCAACACAGGCGCTGGTAGCACTCTCAGAGGCTAGATTAAAAGGGGAAGACATGAGTCTAGCTAGCTTCGCCGAACAGGTCGATAGTTATCTTACAGAAGAGCAGCGACTATCAATTGATACAGTTGTTCTAGGCTGCACTCATTTCCCACACTTAATCGAAGACTTACAAATAATTTTCCCAAATGCTCACAACTGGACTGACCCCGCCAAAAAACTTGCCACGCAAGTACTTTCTCTAACGAAAGGAATTATCGCCACAGATATGCCATTTAAGACTGTTCTATTCACAAGCAAGCGAGGCGCAGACAAATACCTACCAACGTTTACAAGAAATGGGTTCGGAACGATAGAACCCGCTAGCACCGGCGCCATTTTATAATTGAAACAGCCAACCAAGCATTTGTACTTTTGAAGGTGCGCGCCCCCTATACTAATTGGATCGCGCACATTCAATTTAATGCACCACAACTATAGCCTATTTTGCTGGGGCAATGATACATAGGAAGTCTGAGACATGAAAACACGAACTACACAGTATCGATGGGTCATCCTGGCAGTAGCCACTTTTGCCCAAGCCTGTGCCTGCTTCTTTGTGCAAGGGTTTGGCTCCATTGCGCTAAATATTCAAGCTGAAATGGCCCTTAGCAACTGGCAGATAGGGATATTAGTTTCAGCAGCACAGCTGATCCCGCTTATAGGCCTTTTAGTCGCCGGCGAGCTATTGGATAGATACAGTGAGCGGTTTGTTGTAGGTATTGGAACAATGATTGTTGGGGCCGCACTGTTCGGAGCAGCATTGGCCGACTCATACATTGAACTATTGATATTTCTGACACTACTGGGCCTTGGATACAGCACTGCCCAGCCAGGAGGAAGCAAATCAGTATCTAATTGGTTTGCAGGTAGTCAGTTGGGTTTCGCCATGGGCATTCGACAAGCTGGATTACCACTTGGCGGCGCAATGGCGGCACTACTGCTTCCGTTCATAGCCTTCCATTACTCGACTCAGGCGGCCTTCTTCGCGGGCGGTGTAGTTGCAATGTTTGGGGCAATTCTATTCATGCTGCTATACACGTCCCCAGAAGGACAAGCTTCCCCTTCAAAAAAACAAATTAACTTACGATCGGCAATTTCATCACGATTACTGATGGCGACGGATCCCTCCATGAGGAACATCATGTTGTCGGGCGCAAGCCTTACCGCATCTCAGTACGCCATTTCAGTCTTTTTAGTATTGTATCTTCACACTTCACTCGGCCTCGACAGCTTTGTTGCGACAATCATGTTCTTCGTGGTACTAGGAGCAGGTATCGTGGGAAGAATTGTACTTGCTACTTGGAGTGACCGCTGCAAGGCTGGGAGATACTACCCTGTATTAACTTGTCTGGGAGCGGTCAGTTTGATTCTAATTCTGCTACCATTTTTGAGAACCCAGAATCTGATCATCTTGAGTTCGCTCATGTCCCTAACAGGATTTTTTGCATACGGGTGGTATGGTCCATGGGTGGCATATGTTGCCGAGACCGCTCCAGTTGACCGCAAGGGCTTCGCACTGGGGATGGCCATGACGGCCAATCAGATCTCCGTCGTATTGGTACCACCAATCATTGGTCTTTCGAGAGACAGCCTTGGAACTTATGCCTATGGCTGGGCGGCATTGGCCTTACTCTCTGCAGTTGTGTTATTTACAACCGGAACGAGAAACAGAAAAAGTATTGCTAATTTATAAGAAAAGGAAGATCTGAATTACCGTAACTGCTCCATAAATTGGCCAGATATGAATTGCTTTACCCAAGGCGTTTTGAGCAGACAGTTACGACCTGACAAATGAAGAAGGCGCCTTACGGCGCCCTTCAAAAGCTCGGTTCTTAATTCATGCCTTTCTCTGATTATTTTCCCCACCTCAATTGATAAATTACAGGTTTACCTAGGGATGGTCTGAAATAGCCGGATGTTTTCCGGCTATCGAGCCGTCAGTACTTTTCAAAAAACGACCCGCGTCGAAATTTGATCCATTTTCTTCATTTTTCAGCCCTTCCGGGCGCAGCAAGGCG
>NZ_CAXAPD010000058.1:0-6973 GCF_963970515.1 Pseudomonas sp. RL_5y_Pfl2_73
CCCCGGGCACGCCCACTGGCAGCAATTGCCCGTGAGTGTCCAGCACATGCAATTGCATGTTGCGAATCGGCCGGCCAATGGGGATCGACTGGTGCCGGTAGGTCTCAAGGTCACTGTCGGCGGTGTACCAGGCAACCACGTCGCTGCACTCGGTCGGCCCGTAGCTGTTGATCACCGTTGGCCGTGGCTGGGCGAGTTTTTCCAGCATGGCGACCTGGATCGGCTCGCCCCCCAGCACCACGCGTTTCAGGCAGGTAAGGCCTTGCTGATGGTCGGCGTCCACCAGCGCGTGGAAGGCGCTGGGGGACATATTGAGGTGGCTGATCCCGGCCTCGGCGACCTGGGCGACGATGGCGCCGGGGTTGAACGGTTCGGCGGCCAGGTGCAGCGTGGCCCCGACCATCAGCGGCGCGAGGATGTTCTTCTGGGTCAGGTCGAAGTTGTAGGAGGACGCCAGCAGCACCGCGTCGCCGGCGTCGAAGGCCAGGTCCTCGAGGTACCAGTCCAGCAAGTTGCGCAGGCCGCGATGTTCGACCATCACGCCTTTGGGCAAGCCGGTGGAACCGGAGGTGTAGATCACGTAGGCCAGGTGGGCCGGCGTCAGGCCGGTGACCTGCGGGGTATGCTCCGGCTCGTCTTGCCACGGGCCGGCGTCCAGGTCGATCAATGGCACCTGGACCTGCGACAAGAGCCCGCGGGTCGCAGCCTGGGCCAGCACCGCAGCCGGCTCGCTGTCGGCCAGCATGTAGGCAATCCGCTCGGCAGGATAAGCCGGATCCAAGGGCACGTAACCACCGCCCGCCTTGAGAATCGCCAGCAGCCCAATCACCATCTCGGCGCTGCGCTGGACACAGATCGCCACGCGCGAGTCCGGTTGTACGCCCTGCTTGCGCAGGTAATGAGCCAACTGGTTGGCGCGCGCATCCAGCTGCCGATAGCTCAACGCGTGCTCGCCATGCAGGACGGCCACGCTGTCTGGCGTGCGTTGGGTCTGGGCTTCGAACAGCCCGAGAACGGTCTGCTCCTGGGGCTCATCGACACCACCGGTATTGAACTCGGCCAACAGTTCCAGGCGCTCGCTCGGCGGCAGGATCGAGAGTTGGTGCAACGGCGCCTCTGGCGTCTGCTCAAGCATCCGGACCAGGCCTTCCAGCGCCTGCCGTACATACCCGCACAGCCGCTGGGCACCGATGCGCGCCGGGGTCATGACGGTGAAGCTGAACCCCTCGCCCTGGTCATCCACCGACAACGTCAGCGGGTAGTTGGTCCGCTCTTCACCGCCCAGCACCTGGATACCGTCCCAAGCCGACAAGGCGTCGGCGGAAGCGGCGGCGCCGGTGTGGCGATAGTTGAGCAAGGCACTGAACAACGGCGTCGGCGCCTCCACACCGCTGCAACGTTGCGCCAGCACCAGCGAGGCATGCTCATGGCCGAGCAAGGCGGTCAGGCGGGCATGGGTCGCTTTCACCCCGGCACGGACACCGGTTTGCCCCAAATTCACCCGCAACGGCAGCGTATTGATGAACATCCCCAGTGCCCGATCGGCCCCCTCGCCACCCTGCATCCGTCCCACCAACACGGTGCCAAACACCACGTCGTCGCGACCCGACACCGTGCCCAAGACCTGGGCCCAGACCAGGTGATACAGGCTTGCCGCGCTCACCCCGAGCTGACGGGCCTGGACCCGCAGCCGACGGCTGAGGTCGGTCTCGACATCCTGGCGCACTTCTTCAATGCCGCTGCCGTCGCCTTGTACATCCTGCAAATCGAACGGCAACGTCGGCTCGTCGACATCACCGAGCATGTCGCAGAAAAACCGTTCATGGGCTTCGCGGCCCACGCCCAACCGCGCCTGGGCCACGTAGTTGCGGTACGGCACCGATGCTGGCAGGTGTTGTGCCTGGCCGAGCATATGCGCCTCGATTTCCGCGGACAGCACGGCCAGCGACGTGGCGTCGTCCACCAGGTGATGGAACAACAGCATGCCCACCCAGCGCTGGTTGGCCGGATCTTGCGCATAAGCGACCCGCATCAGCGGCGCCTGGCGAATGTCCAGGCGATAGTGCCGAGGGTCGAAACGCTGATGCAGCTGCACGGCAACCTCCCCGGCTGCTGGATCCAGCTCAACCGCCTCGACCACCAGCCGCACCTCGCGCCAAACCACCTGCATGGGCTCGGCCAGGCCTTCCCAGAGCACGCCGGTGCGCAGGATATCGTGCCGGCAGATGACCGCTTGCAGCGCTTGGGTGAAATGGTCCACGTGGGCGAAGCTGTCGAACGCAAACATCACGTATTGCAGGTAGGGATCGCCCTGAGCCGCGGCGATGTGGTGATACAGGATCCCCTCCTGCAACGGCGCCAGGGCGTAGATGTCCTGCACATTGCCCACGCCACCCGGCACCGTGGCCACGATCCGGTCGATGGCGTCCTGGTCCAGATCAGCCAGGGGCAACATGTCCGGGGTGATCCGCGTGCAACCGTCCGGGATGGCGTTGCCCGGTACCGCAACTTCCGTGTGCCCGCCCACCGCGGCAGCCAAGGCCGCCAGCGTCGGCTGGCCGAACAACACGCGAACGTCCGCCGCCAGGTCGATCTGGCGCATGCGCTCGATCAACTTCACCGCCAGCAACGAATGGCCGCCCAGCTCGAAGAAGTTGTCGTAACGGCCGATCCGCTCAAGGTCCAGCAGGTCTTGCCAGATCGCGGCGATGACCGCCTCGGTCTCGCCTAGCGGCGCTTCGTATTCGCGGGCCGCCACCGCTGACTGATCCGGCACCGGCAAGGCCTTGCGGTCGAGCTTGCCGTTGGTGGTCAACGGGAACGCCTCGAGGACCACGAACGCACTCGGTACCATGTAGTCCGCCAGCGACGCCAACAATTGTGTACGCAGCTCAGCGGCTGACGGTCGGGCGCCGTCTGCGGCAATCACATAGCCCACCAGGCGCTTGTCGCCCGGCGCGTCTTCACGGGCAATCACCAGCGCCTCGCTGATACCCTCGCAGGCCGTCAAGGTCGCTTCGATCTCACCCAGCTCGATACGGAAGCCGCGGATCTTCACCTGATCGTCGTTGCGGCCCAGGTACTCGATGCTGCCGTCCGCCAGCCAACGGCCGAGGTCGCCGGTCCGGTACAGGCGCGCCCCTTCACAGCCGCTAAAGGTGTCGTCGATAAAGCGTTCCTGGGTCAACTCGGGCCGGTTCAGGTAACCCCGTGCCACGCCCGCCCCGCCCACGTACATCTCACCCACCACGCCCACCGGCACCGGCTCGCGCCGGGCGTCGAGCACATAAAGTTGCAGGTCGGGAATGCGCTTGCCAATCGGGCTGACGCCAGTCAACTGCGCGTCGGCCGCTTCGAGTGGACGATACGTCACATGCACCGTCGTTTCGGTAATGCCGTACATGTTCACCAACTGCGTCCCAGCGTTGCCTACACGGGCATACCAGGGCTTGAGCATCCCGGTTTCCAGCGCTTCACCGCCAAAGATCACCTGGCGCAGGCTGTGCCGCAGGTCGCTCTCCCCCTGGGCCACGATCAGTTGCCGGAAAGCGCTTGGCGTCTGGTTCAGCACGGTCACACCGGCCTCGCACAGCAGCGCGTAGCAGTCTTGCGGCGAACGACTGACCAGTTGCGGCACCACCAGCAAGCGGCTGCCATGGATCAATGCGCCCCAGAGTTCCCAAACCGAGAAATCGAAAGCGAAGGAATGGAACAGCGCCCAGACGTCTTGCTGGCCGAACTCGAACCAGGGCTGGGTCGCCGAGAACAGACGCGCGACGTTGCGGTGTTCGACCATCACGCCCTTGGGCAACCCGGTGGAACCGGAGGTGTAGATCACATACGCCAACTGCGACGACGTCAGGCCCGGTACGTGCGGGTTAGCGGTGGACTGGCTGCGCAACGCCGGGCTATCGAGCTCGATCACCCGTACGGACTCTTCGGCCAGCAGCGCCTGGGTGGCGGCATGCACCACGATCGCCACGGGGGAACTGTCATCCAGCATATAGGCGATGCGTTCTGCCGGGGAAGCCGGATCCAGCGGTACGTAGCCGGCGCCCGACTTCAAGATGCCCAACAAGCCGACGATCATGTCCAGGCCGCGTTCGACACAGATCGCGACCCGGTCATCCGGGCAAATGCCCAGCGACAGTAGGCGATGGGCGACTTGGTTGGCTTGGGCATTGAGTTCGCCGTAGGTCAGTGTCTGATGCTCGAACAGCACCGCCACCGTGTCGGGTTGCGTTGCGACCTGGGCCTCGAACTGGCGATGGATCAACGCGTCATGGGCATACGTCGCTTCTGGCGAATTCCAGGTTCCCAGCAGTTGCTGGCGTTCGGCCGCCGGCAACACCGCGAGGTTGCGCACCGGCGTTTGCGGCGCGTGCTCCAGCGTGTCGACCAGGCTCTGCAGGGCCACCTGCATATAGTCACAGATGCGTTGCGCACCAATCCGGGACTCGACCTGCGCCGTCAGGCTGAAGCCTTCGCCCAGGTCATCGACGTTTAGCGTCAACGGATAGTTGGTGCGCTCCTCGCTGGACAACATTTGCATGCCGCTCCAGGCCGACATGACCTCATCGGTCACCTGCAGCGAACTGTGGCGCAAGTTCAGCAGCGCACTGAACAGCGGCGCTGGCGAGGCCACGCCACTGCAGCGTTGGGCCAAAGCCAGGGAAGCATGCTCATGCCCCAGCAACCCGGTCAGGCGCGCATGCGTCGTCTTCACCGCATCACGCACACTTTGCCCATCCACGGGCACGCAGATCGGCAAGGTATTGATGAACATCCCCAGGGCTCGGTCGGCCCCATCGCCGCTTTGCATCCGGCCCAACAGGACCGTGCCAAACACCACGTTCTCCTGGCCCGACGCCACGGCCAGGACCTGGGCCCAGGCCAGATGGACCAGGCTGGCGGCACTCACGCCAAGTTGCCGGGCTTGAGTCCGCAGGCGCAGGCTCAGGGCGTCATCGACAAACGTCTTCACTTCTTCGATGCCGTGCCCGTCACCCTGGACCTGGGCCAGGCCGAATGGCAGCGTCGGCGCGTCGATATCGCCGAGCATCTCGCGGAAAAACGTTTCGTGCTCCTGTTCGCTCGTGCCCAGGCGAGCCTGGGCCACGTAGTTGCGGTAAGGCATCGCTTCGCCCAACTGCTCGTCCTGGCCCAACAAGTGCAGTTGCATTTCATGCTGCATCACGTCCAGGGCCGTGTGGTCCAGCGCCATGTGATGGAACAACAGGATCGCCACCCAGCGATCCTGGGCCTCGTCCCGCGCATAGGCCAGGTGTAACAAGGGTGCCTGGCCCAAGTCCAGGCGATAGTGGCGTGCATCGAAACGGTTGGCCAGTTGCGTGGCAATGTCTCCCGCCGTGGTGTCGGGAGTGATGCATTGCGGTTCCAGCACCACCTGGCGCCAGACCACTTGCACCGGCTCATCCAGCCCTTCCCAGACCACACTGGTGCGCAAGATATCGTGGCGATCGATCACCACTTGCAGCGCCCCGATGAACGCGTCGAGGCGTTCACGGTTGTCGAAGGCAAACTGTGACTGCAACACGTAGGGGTCGCCTTGTTCGGCGGCCAAGTGGTGATAAAGGATGCCTTCCTGCAACGGCGCCAGCGGGTAGATGTCCTGCACGTTGCGCGCCCCACCCGGCACGGTGGCGACGAGTCGGTCGATGGCGTCCTGGGACAGCTCGACCAATGGCAACAGTTCGGGGGTGATGCGTTCGCAACCCAGGGGAATCAGGTTCGCCGGAACACTGACTTCCCTGCCGCTGCCAATCGCCGCGGCCAGTGCCGCCAGGGTCGGTTGGCTGAACAGCACGCGCACGTCGGCGCTCAAGCCGGCCTGGCGCATGCGTTCGATCAGCGTCACCGCCAGCAGCGAATGCCCACCCAGTTCGAAGAAATTGTCGTGGCGACCGACCCGCTCCACTTTCAGCAACTCGGCCCACATACTGGCCAAGACGTGTTCGATCTCGCCCTGCGGCGCCTCATAGGCCTGACTGGCGTAAGCCTCGGCATGCGGCGCCGGCAGGGCCTTGCGGTCCACCTTGCCGTTGAGGGTCAACGGGAATGCCGGCAGCAGCACGAAGGCGGCAGGCACCATGTAGTCGGTCAGGGTCGCCGACAATTGCTCGCGCAACCCGGCCGCGGTCAGCGTGACCTGCGGCAGGGCAATGACATAGGCCACCAGGCGTTTCTCGCCCGACTCGTCGCTGCGCATCAGCACCACGACGTCCTTCACGCCGTCGCAGGCCACCAGTTTGGCTTCGATCTCGCCCAGCTCGATGCGCAAACCACGGATCTTCACCTGGTCGTCGTTACGCCCCAGGCACTCCAGGCTGCCGTCCGGCAACCAGCGGCCGAGGTCGCCGGTGCGGTACAGCAACGCGTCAGGTTCATGGCTGAACGGGTCGGCGATGAATTTCTCCGCCGTCAGGTCCGGCCGGTTCAGATACCCTTTCGCCACGCCCTTACCACCGATGTACATCTCGCCGACGACACCCAGCGGTGCCAGTTGCTGACGTGCATCGAGCACATAGACCTGGGTGTTGGAGATCGGCCCGCCAATGGGCACGCATTCGGCATCCCCAGCCACGGCCTTCACCTCAAGGGTGGTGGCGTAGGTGGTTGTTTCGGTCGGGCCGTAGCAGTGCACCAGGCGCAAACTCGGCGCCAGGTCCAGCAAACGCCGGAACGACGCCACATCGGCCCGCTCACCGCCACACAACAGGATGCGCAAGCGGCCAATGGCCTGGGGAATGAGCTGCACATACTGGTTGAAGATCGCCGTGGTCACGAACAGCACCGTGACGCCCGAATCCTCCAGCACCTGGGCAAACTGCGCAGGTTCCAGCAAGGTTTCATGGTCGATCACCACCACTTGCCCGCCATTGAGCAACGCGCCCCAGACGTCCATGGTACTGGCGTCGAACGCCGGGTTGGAGGCGAAGGCAATGCGGTCGTG
>NZ_CAXAPD010000059.1:0-6949 GCF_963970515.1 Pseudomonas sp. RL_5y_Pfl2_73
TAGCTCTGGGTGTCTCTGCTGGCTATGCGCTTTGCATCTATGACGGTCCGGACAATCGCTTTGATTATATGAAAACCTTCCAGCTCCTCCATCGTAGTCAGAATACGATCTTCAGGCTCTTCTTGGGCTTCAGCCTGATTTTCAGCGACGACCGATTCAGCGGGCGTGGGAAATGTGGCTTTGCTCATCGCCGACTTCAACCTGTCGTTGATTTGGTCACTGAGAAACTGGGCTGCGGCTTTCCTTGTGAGCAGAGTAAACTGATCTCGAACTTTCTGGGTTATGACCCCTTCGTAGACTCGCGATGCGAAGAAGCGAACGAAATCATCATCAGGTTGGGTGAACTGCGTAGCCATTTCCTTTTTTATGTTTCCCACGTACTTCAGTTCGCCTGCGGCATTGATGATCGAATCAACGTCGAAAGCGGACTTCGTAAGCTTTTGAAGTTCAGGGATTACGTGCTCATCAATATTAAGCAGGTCGATCTCTAGGAACGGCTTTTCATCCATTTTGTTTGGTGCATCAAGATCGGTGTAGAACCGATAAAACCTGCCATTTGTAAGAATGGAAATTCGTGCAGTAGTGACATGAAAGTATCGGAAAAGTTGGCTCGCATGGTTGATATTGAGCGGCTCGCCGACTTTTTTTGTTTCGATCAATATCTGGATTTGGCCATCTTTCAAAATCGCGTAATCAATCTTTTCTCCTTTTTTCGTGCCCACATCGCAGACGTATTCTGGAACGACTTCGGAAGGGTCGAATACATCATAGCCCAGCACGGTATGAATGAACGGCATGACGAAAGCAGTTTTCGTTGCTTCCTCCGTTTGTATAGTCGGCGCTAGCTGATTTACCTTCGCTGACATTGCGTTCAAGCGTTCTACAAAATCCATTTCACTGCTCCGTTACACGTTCACCCGATCGGGGTCGTAGAGGCGCAACGCTACTATGGCTAAATCCACTCCTGCTACTGGCATTCCATCCACGCTGGATGCTTGGACAGGGAAATGACATTTGGGCAGGTGCTATCGCGCTCAGAAACGCCTCTGATCTCACCGCATTCGGACGACTCCTTTTGGCCTAATCGCTGATAGCTTGCTGACGCCTAGCAAAGTGTTCATACCTAACTGCCAATCGTTGCTGATGGGCAGGCGAGAGTTCGACGAGAGCTTCTTTCCTGTTTTATGGGTCTACTTCAGATGCTCGGAAGCGTTACACCAGTTGGCTTAGTAACACTCCTAAAAACTCATGCTCATACACAGTGTTACGCCGATAATATCCAATAAATACAGTCAGTTATCGACAACCGTTACACCAGTAACGTTCGTAACACTGCTTTTCAGAAGGATGCGTATTCCCCCGCTCCCCGGAAGCATCAATGCCACCAGCGAACGTCAGGAGCAGTTCCAAATTTTGCCGGGGACCCTGAGGTTTCTTTAAGACACGGGGTCGGAAACCCGCGTGATCGTGTTAGCGAAAAAGTGCACAGCTTAGTGAACAGGTGAACCTGGTGAACTGGTGGTTCACCTCTGCATTTGCCCTATCGCTTGGTAGCTTGCCGGGGACCCTGGGCATTTCGAATGGGTACGGGGTAAAGAACCCGCAGCATCTTGTTAGCGACCGAGTTTTCTACGTCGGTTGACAGGTTGACACCATCCCCAAGGTTGACCGGGTTCAACCGTTCGCTATCAACAACACAATGGCTCACCTTTACCGTTGCGGTAACGATCCCCTTTTTCGTCAGGATCCTTTCAATTTCAACGTTGAAATTTCAGTAAGGTGCAGTCTCTGTCGCTATCAAGATCCCGCGGGTTTCCGACCCCGTGTGCGCAAGAAAATCTCAGGGTCCCCGGCAGTTTTCTGGGCTAGGATTCCATCCTGCCCCCAAAGCAAGCACTTATTGCCACCAGCCATGGAGTACAGGGATGCACCTCTTGATGATCGACACATGTGTATGGCTGGAGATCTCCTCGAAGAAAAGCGAGATACCGATCCTAGGCCTCATAGAGTATTTGGTAGACCGAGAAATCATCACGCTGTTGGTTCCTGATCTCGTAAAAGAAGAGTACGAACGAAATAAAGATCGAGTGGCAAACCAGACACGCCAGCGACTCACTCAAGAATGCAGACTGGTCAGGGAAATCGTCGAGGCCTTCGGCGGTGCGGATAAACTCCAGGCAATCAATACGATTGACGATGTGAAACACAGGCTTCCGATACTCTCGGAAGCGAACTACATGACTATTCACCGTGTAGAAGACCTGTTCGCCAAGGCCGTCGCCCCTCCAGTTTCTGACTCAGCAAAGCTCAAAGCTGCTAACCGAGCAATTGGCAAACTGGCTCCGTTCCATAAGAGCAAGAACAGCATGGCCGATGCGGCCCTCATTGAGGTCTTCGACGAGTTCCGACGCGCTAACCTTCACGACTTTGAGACTTTCCGATTCATAACTACCAATTACACGGATTTCTCTGATGGCGACCATCGCAAGCCCCACCCGGACTTCTCCGAAATATTTGCTGAGCCGTCGTCTCAATTCTTCATCACTCCCAATGCCTCACTAGCCGATCTGCTCACGCCTGGTGATTTAGATTTTGAAATCGAGAACGGCTGGGAGGAAGAGACCCGAGGGCTGTTCGAGATACTTGAAACGCTGGACGAACTCACTGACAAAATTTGGTACAGCCGACACTGTCTGAGAGCAGAGGGTATTGAGACCGGTCGCATAAAACTCATACCTGAAGGTACAGAGAGAGCCAACGGTTCGGAAATTCACGAGCACATCTGGGCGGGTGCGTTAAAAGCGGCGGAGGAAGTCGAGGGCAGGCATCCGGACCTCGGCCCCTGGGACGACTTCGAGTGGGGAATGCTCAACGGGAAACTATCTGCTCTCCGCTGGGTTCTCGGTGAGGAATGGGATAATCTCGACACCTGAAGCATGGATGGGATCACAGCGGCGAGCGTCAGCAAAACTCTTTGTGTATCCCTCCTTGTATCCCAAGCTTTATAATCCGTCTGCAAGGCGCGGAAAATATGGAACTCTCGAGTCTCCCTCGGGCACCATCTTAAAGAAAGACCTTGAAGTTCAAGGTCTTTTTTTTCGCCTGTAGGAAAGTGGTTTGGCTGCGGATTGCGACTGATTGTCCTCGCCCTCCCCAGGAACAACACAACAACCCAGCGCCCCCCCCCCTCCTCACCCAGTCATTAAGGATTTCACCCCATGGAATTGCTGCTGGAAACGGTCGCTCTTTACTCCCTCAAGCTGGCTTATGAGACGGAGGGCCACAGCCCGATTCTGCGGGATGATCCATTGATGGGCAGCTGCGACCGCGAGGTCTTTGAGTTGTTGATACGGCGGGGCGATGTGGCTGGGATTCAGGGCGAAATCGGGCGATGCCTGGATTTGGCGTTGGGGGCGATTGGTGGGGTGGGTACAGTGCTGGGCCGAGAACTGCATCGTTTGGCTGCGGATTTCAGCGCAGTACAGAAGATGGACGATCTTTACGCTCCGCTCATCGCGCTTAACGGTTACGTGAAAGATATTCTATAAACCGCAGCGTTCGTTCCCACGCTCCGCATTGCAGACTTAACAGGCAGAACACACTCCTACGCAGGCAATCCATGGATGACATCATCGCAGCGATAGGCAGTTGGCTGACCGAAACCCACGAAGCGAAACGGCGAATGGTGAGCAATCTGGAAATGCTCTTCTGGATCGCCGTCGCGATTATCGGCGCGCTCGCCGCGAAGGATTACGCTGCCAAGCGTAAGGCGATGATGATACGAGCGGAGCAGGCCTTGCCGGAGAAGGATCTCGTCGCTACGTCGTTGAGTGATGAACAGGGTCATGCAGTTAAATATGTTGGCACCCTGCGGCGGGTTGAGGGCGGATATACCGTTAGCCTGATTCGAGAGGCTCACGGGGAGCGCGCCGAGTCGTGTAGCGAGGTGATGCCGTCGCTGGAGAGGGTTGAGGTTTATCTTACGGCCTGTACGTCGTTTGTTCTGTCGGATTTCAAAGGGTTATAGAACAAAGAGAAAAAAAGGACAGATCTATTTCAGTTAAAAATAAATCTACCCTTCCACTTGTCGCTCCCAGTGCATTCGCCGCTAGACCGGCTCTTACATCAAGGCATGGAGATCTTGTACTCGGCGAGCTTGGCCTTGTGCTCCTCTCGCACGTACTGTTTGTTGACGATCTGCGAGAACTTCATGAAGTCTGCCTTGGCGTCGTTTTTTTCTCCCAAATGGTCGTGCGCGTAATAAGCCCAGGCGTAGTACGTATTCCACGGCCATCCGGCCACCTATTCCATGAACATCCGGCCACTGATTCCACGGTGATCCGGCCACCCTTAAGGCAGGCAGCAACGCAGGATTAATTCACTACCATTGGACTTGCCCCTACCAAACCGAACACCAAGCCCCCATTAAATTGATGCTACCGCTAAGCGCCTGAACTCCCTCGCAGAGCGATAGTTCAAGGCGCTGTGCGGATGCTGCTCGTTGTAGTGCTCGAAGGCAATTGCCAGGTTACGCAACGCCGTTTCTCGATCCGGCTTGGGCATGTGCGCCACGTTGTCACGCTTGAGCGCCCTCACGAAGCTCTCGGCCATGCCGTTGCACTGCGGGCTGCGCACCGGGGTGGTCACCGGCTGCAAGCCGATCTGTCGAGCAAACAGGCGTGTCTGTTCGACGGTGTACGCCGAGCCGTTGTCGCTTAGCCATTGAACTGGCGTGGTGGGCAGTTGATCAGCAAAACGCTTCTCCACGCTTTCCAGCATCAAGTCGCGGATATCATCGCCGCTGTACCCGATCGGGCTTGCCACCCAGTCGACGGCTTCGCGATCACATCAATCGGTCGCGGTAGGAATGGCAGTCACCTGCCACCCCCCGCACAGATCCGTACGTGCGGAATTACCGCATACGGCTCCTGCCTTGGGTTTTGACGCCGAAGCGGGTTATGGGATGCGGATGCATTGGTAGCTCTCTTGGATAGGGTATGAATAGCCGGGCCAACGTAGCCATGCGCTCCCAGTTCAGACGGTGCCGCTGACTTCGCCGTTTAAGAGCATGCCTCCACGCACCGATCACTTCACGGCGAAAGGCATCCAGTCGCCGTGTGTTACCGGGTACGTGATAGTAGTTGCAGTAACCTTTAAACAGACGGCTCAACCATTGTCCGATTACCGGGACGGGCTCATGTCTGCGCTTGTGTAACTGCGCCCGTATCTCCCTGATTGTCGTTCTCATACGCTTGGCGATGGTCACGCGTCTAACCACAAACATCCCGTTCTTGGTTTTGTCACAGATATGCGTGAACCCGAGAAAATCGAAAGTTTCCGGTTTTCCTTCCCCGCGCTTCTTGCGATCTTCGATCGCGAACCAGCCAAACCGTAGCAAACGTGTTTTCTCTGGATGCAGTGTCAGGTTGAACTGGGCTAGTCGAGCCTCCAACGCCTGGCGAAAACTCCATGCATCTTCATGCTTTTCAAATCCAAGCACACTGTCGTCTGCGTATCGCACAGCAATCATCTGACCTCGTGCAGTACGCTCGCGCCATTGCCTGATCCACAAGTCCATCACGTAGTGCAGGCAGATGTTGGCAAGCAACGGTGAAATGGGCGCACCTTGCGGCGTGCCCTGCTTCGCAGGAATGCGCTTTCCATTTTCGAGAACACCTGTGCGCAGCCATCGAACTATCAGCGCTAACATTCGCCTATCCGCAATTCGGTGTTGCAGGAAGCACATCATCCATTCGTGATCGATGGTGTCAAAGAACGCTCGAATATCCACGTCCAATATCCAACGAACACGCGAATTCTGTATTCCTACCGATAACGCATCCAATGCATCGTGTTGCCCTCGACCTGGGCGAAAACCATACGAGAGTCCGAGAAAGTTCTGCTCATAAATTGCGTTGAGCACTTGCACGACTGCGGTCTGGACGATCTTGTCTTCCAATGCGGTTACGCCCAGCGGACGCTCGCTACCATCTGCCTTTGGGATAAATACCCGCCGAACAGGCTGGGCGCGATAGCGGCCACTGTGCAGTTTGTCGTGTAAGGCTGTCAGCCTTGTGAGCAGACCTTGCTCATACTCTCGCCACGATAGACTATCCACAAGCGAACGCGGAGCCCCTCCTCGGCACGTTACTTCATTTTTTCGGCCTGATATCCACCACCGTCCCCGCCTGCACGTTTTTGATCGGTGACAGCAAGTGCGGTGAAATATTCCACCGCTGACTGGTGTCGGTCACCACCGTGACGGTCTTACGGTTGAACTTCATGACGGTGCCGGACAGGCGTTCACCACTGGGTGAGTCGAAGCTTACCCGCGCGCCCGGATGGAATTGCATCATCGACTTGTGAGCCTCCAACGACTCCAACATCTTCAGTCGTTCGATAATGTGGTGATTCAACGTCACTAATTCATCGACGCTCAAGTGGTCAATATTGATACTCATGATGCCCTCCCATTCCAAGGCAGTAGTGCCTCAAAGTCTTCGACTGATTCAGCCAGCGGCAACCGTTCCAGCACGTGGCGCAGCCATGCATAGGGTTCTTGGCCGTTCGCTTTGGCGGTCTCGATCAAACTGTAGAGCTGCGCACTGGCTGCCGCGCCTTTGGGCGTATCGCTAAACAGCCATGCCTTGCGCCCGATGACAAACGGCTTGATTGCTCGTTCGGCGGCGTTGTTATCGATCGGTAAAAATCCAGCTTCGATATAACGCTCCAGTCGACTCCAGTTATTGCCTAGATAATGGACTGCTTTACCCAAGGCGCTTTGTGCCGTGACCTGTGGCAGGGTTTTCTCCAGCCAACTTTTTAACTGGGTGAGCACCGGCAAGCTCTGTGCTTGACGACCGGCAAAGCGCTGATCATCCGTCACGTCTTTCAAATCACGCTCAATGCCGTACAACTTATTGATCATTGCCAACGCCACATCAGCCCG
>NZ_CAXAPD010000060.1:0-6601 GCF_963970515.1 Pseudomonas sp. RL_5y_Pfl2_73
TGGCGTCCAGGCGTTGCTGGATCAGCCCGACTTCGTTGTAGTGCCAGGTGGTGCGTTGGCGCAGGGCATCGGTATGGGTGAGCAGGCGACCTTCGGCGTCGCGCTCGAAGAGTTCGTCGGTTTTGTCGGGGTGGATCAGTCGCACCAGTTGCCCGGCGCGGTACTCGTAGGTGGTGACGTGACCTTCGGCATCGGTGAAGCGGCTGAGCTGGCCGAGTGCATCGTAGTCCCAGTGGCTGACCTTGCCTGAGCAGTCGGTGTAGCGGATCAGTTGGCCGTCTGCGTTGTAGGTCAGTTGTTTGGCGCCGCCGTTGGCATCGGTGATGACTACTGGGAGGTTGTCGCTGTTGTAGGTGTACTGGCTTTTGTTCTCCAGCGGATCGATGGTTTCGATGATGTTGCCGCGTTGATCGTAGTCGTACTTCCACAGGCCGCCTTCGGCGTCGCGGGTTTGAAGTTGGCATAGGCATTGGCGCGATCAAGTCAATGCCGGTGTTGTCCGGTTGTTAAAGAGCGGGGTTGCCGGTCAGCGGTGAACGGCGCTGCGGGAGCCGCTGGCGATCAGGGTGGCACCGCAGGTGGTCTTCATGCCATCCAACGCCACGGGAATGCCGTTGACGGAATAGGTGCTGCTGCCTTCGGCAATGGGGAAGGGGCCCTTGCATAAGGGGCACATCACCATGTGGCCTTTGCCCGCCATGGGCTTGCCGTTGAGGTTGGTGTGGGGGATGGATTCGGTGACAACACCACCGTGGTTGGTGGTGTCCCCGAGCCTAATGATTAGGTTCATGCACATTCTTCTTTTTAATTCAGGGCGTTGAAGGTGCCTTCTCTGGTGTTGCGTATTCTTTTATAGAGCACTCATATATATGATTGTCAGAGTCTTCGAAGTAGTCCACAGATATTTGGGAGGAAAAGTCTACTGCAATAAATCTTATTTCGTCGCTAGTGCTTTCATTAAAATTAAAGTTATTATTTAATTTGGTGTTTGGTTCTATCAGTACAGCTCCGCAGTATTTCCAGTCTTCATCAATTAGTGCGTAGAAGTCTTTTTGTGCAAGCCGAGTTGCAATGAAGTTAAAGCACTCATCAAGGGACTCATAAGTTCTCTCTATGCAGTGAGTTGGCTGCATTGATCTGAGATTCTCAATAATTTGGTCCGTCTCAGGGAGGCTTTTTCGAGACTCCTCTCGGTATTCATTCAAAAAAATGCTATTTATTTTTTTTTTAAATTTCTCTAGTATCTTGTTTCCTTGAGCTTTTCTAAATAATAACTCTCTTTCGTAAGGGGGGATATTCATGAGCAACACTCCTTTTCATAGAAGGCTTTTCCTTTGCCATTACGAATCTGCGGTCGTCCGTGCCTGCTCATTCTTGGATTTCCGTCGTCATCAAGTTTGACTTTTCCAGATTCCCAATGGGGTTTGTCCGGATGACTAACATCCATCGTTTGTTGTTGTACTGATGCAAGTCCTTTACCGCCTCCAGGTTGAGGTGTTTCATAGCGATACTCCCATCCAGATTTATTTTTTGACTGACTAATAGGTTGTTGGCTTGTGGGTATTCCTGCTTGTCTCATAGATTCACGTCGAGCGGCCCTAGAAGTGGCGAGCGGATTTTTTTCACTTCCCGGTGCTAATGGCTCATCCTTCAACCCTAGCGGATCAGTCCACTCCACCGGGTTTGGTGCATAGGCATAAACATTGAGCCCACCCGCAAACCCAATCGGATCCTTGCCAATAAACCGCCCGACCTGTGGATCATAGTACCGATAGCGGTTGTAGTGCAGCCCGGTTTCGACATCAAAGTACTGCCCCTGAAAGCGCAGTGGATTGCGGATATCTGTGCGCTTGGCAGTCTCACTGCGCTGTTCCTTGGCTAAACCCCAAGCTTTGTAGATGCCGGCCCAGGCGATGTCGCCGTGTTCGTCCGTCAGCTCCATCGGCGTGCCAAGGTGGTCGCATTGGTACCACGCCACGGCGCTGAAGCTCACCGGCTTAGGTTTGTGCTGCCACACCGGATCGCGGTCGATGTCGTAAGCGCCCTCATAGACTGGCTGGGGCAGCAGTTGGATACTGCGTTGTTCCACAGCCTGCGCCACTGGCACAAAGCTGCCCGGTTCAAAGAAGTAGTGGGTCAGGCGTTCGCTCTTGTCGTTGTTGCGGCTCTCAAAGGCCAGCAAGTCACCGTCCCAACCGTAGATGGTGTAGCCGCAGCCGTACTGTTCATCGAGTTTGGCGCGTTCCAGCTTGTTCCACATCGGCCCGGCTTCGCGGCGGTCGTGGTATTTGGCTTTGGACAGTTTGAACAGCCGTCGGCCCAGCGCGTCGTAGGCAAAGGTGGCGGTCAATCTGTCATCTGCGTAGCCGATCAGGCGATCGTACAGATCCCAGGTGAAGTGGGATTTTTTGCCGTTGTGCAGGCGCTCCTTGAGGTTGCCGCGTTCGTCGTAGCTGTAGTGGGTGCCGACGTAGTCGCGCAGCAGGTTGTCTAGCAGCTTGGTTGGGCCGTATTGATTGGGGCGGCGCGGTGCCTGCGGGTCAAGCAGGTTACTGGCTGGATCGAAGGCGAAGGTCTCTTCGCCGCTGATGGTCTGGGCGGCGAGCAGTCGACCCAACGGGTCATAACGGTAGCTGAGCGTGCCGCGCCGGGTGTCGTCGATGCGGGTCAGTTGACCGGCGGCGTCATGCCGGTAGTTGCGTACCACCAGGCGTTGGGAGTCGCCGCGTTTACCCAGCGCCTGTTCCTGTAGTTGACCGTTGGGCGTCCAGGCTTGCCGTTGTTGCAGGCCGTTGCCTTGGTCACGGCTGATCTCGCGGTGCAGGTTGTCACGTTGGTAGCTGAGCAGCTCGGTGTCATCGACCTTCAAGGCCAGCAGATGGCCGCTGCCATAGGTCAACCAACTGACACGATGGCCGTCCGGCCGAGTGGTGGCGATACGTTGGTTGAGGGCATCGTATTCATGCTTCCAGATCGCTACATGCGGTTCCTGCAGGTAGCGCAGGTATTGGTGCTCGCGGGTGTTGTTGCCCGCACGGTCGTAGAACCATTGCAGCTTGCACGCGGCATTCTCGGCCAGCAGCAAATTGCCATTGCCGTCGTAGGCGAAGGTTTCGGTCTGCCACTCCAGACCTTCCTTGTGCCCTGCATGACGGGCGATAAGGCGGCCCATCGGGTCGTACTCAAACTCGTTGACCCGGTTGCCATCAAGGCGGCGAGTCGGTTGGTTGCTGCCGTGGTCGTAGAGGTAGTGGGTGGTTTGCTGGTCGAAACCGGTTTCCTTGATCAGGCGTCCGGCCGGGTCGTATTTGAAGCTGGCGGTGCTGTTGTTTTCGTTGCGCAATTCGATCAGTTGGCCGAGGCGGTCCCAGCGGTAATCGAGGGTGGTGCCGTTGGCATCAAGGCGCTGCTGGATCAGCCCGGCTTCGTTGTAGTGCCAGGTGGTGCGCTGGCATAGGGCGTCGGTGTGGCTGAGCAGGCGACCTTCGGCGTCGCGCTCGAAGAGTTCTTCGGTTTTGTCTGGGTGGATCAGTCGTACCAGCTGCCCGGCGCGGTATTCATAGGCGGTGACGTGACCTTCGGCATCGGTGAAGCGGCTGAGCTGGCCCAGTGCATCGTAGTCCCACTGACTGATTTTGCCCGAGCAGTCGGTGTAACGAATCAGTTGGCCGTCGGCGTTATAGGCCAGTTGCTTGCTGCCGCCGTTGGCATCAGTGATGACTACGGGCAGGTTGTTGCTGTT
This sequence comes from Pseudomonas sp. RL_5y_Pfl2_73, assembly GCF_963970515.1. Taxonomy (NCBI): domain Bacteria; kingdom Pseudomonadati; phylum Pseudomonadota; class Gammaproteobacteria; order Pseudomonadales; family Pseudomonadaceae; genus Pseudomonas; species Pseudomonas sp. RL_5y_Pfl2_73. Next base: position 3,743 of record NZ_CAXAPD010000060.1, read on the forward strand.
GTAGGTGTACTGGGTGGTGCTCTCCAGCGGGTCGATGGTTTCGATGATGTTGCCGCGTTGATCGTAATCGTACTTCCACAGCCCGCCTTCGGCATCGCGGGTTTTGAAACATTGGTCCTGGTCGTCGTAGGCGTGATGGACGCTGCTGCCGTCGGAGCGGGTGTGCTGGAGCAGGTTGCCACGCTCGTCGTAGGCGTAACTGTCGGTGCTGCCGTCGGTATGAATGTGCTGGGTGATGTTCTTGGCATCGTCGCGGTAGAACCACTCCTCATTCCCGTCCGGGTAGATGATGCGGTACGTGTAGCCGAGGATGTCGTAGTAGTGCTGGGTTTTCTGGCCCAGTGCATTGGTCATGTAGGTCAGGCGGATGTTCTCGTCCCACTCCAGACGGGTGTCTTGACTTCCGTCGTCGGCCCATTCGCGTATGGCCTTGGCATCAGGGCCTTCGCCTTGCCATTGCAGGTTCATGCCGCGCCCGGTGCGGTCGGTGTAACGGGTGATCAAGTGATGCTGATACTGGTAGTCCCACTGAGCGGTATGTTCATCGCGGGCTGCGATCAGGTCGCCGTGTTCATCGTAGTCATAGCCGGCCAGTTGGCGGTGGGGCTGGCCTTCGTGCATCAGCCATAGGGCAGTGATGCGACCGTGCTCATCAGTGTGAGTGTGAATATGGTGTTGCGGGGTATCGTTCTGGTAGGTGACCAGATCCGAAAGCACTGCTCGGCCCGCGTGTTGATGCTCGTAGTGCAGGGCGATGCGCGCACCACCGCGTAGGGCAATTGCAGTCAGCCGAAACTGGTCCCCAGCGCGCTGATAGTGTTCCTGACTCTCGTGGCCCCGCAGGAGTGTCAACTGAGTTTTGCTGACGCGGGCAATTACCACGCTTTCGATAGGGTCGTAGTGGTGTCCCTGAACCTTCGGCAACGAATAGCTATGGCTGCGCCCGTCAGTCGCATGGTAGGTGAGCTGATCCTCGTTTAGGTCGAACCGGCTGGCAAATGGCGTGATCCAACGTGCACCGAACGGACTATTGTCGAATGCAGAGAGCGATGAGCGATAGATCCTGTTCCACTCCAAGGGAAAAACGCCGGCGAGCTGGAAGTCGGTGTGGACAATCGTCTCGCTGCCCATGGCAAAGCTGATGTTGCATCCGGTTCCCCCGGCGGTTCCTTGTTTTCTGCAATTGGCGTCGGCGCGGGCCGGGCGTTGCGCAGGGCTGGCCTCGTTGCCATTCTGGGGTTGTTGTTTTCTGCTTTCATTGGTTCTGGCAGGGCTGACATTGGCCTGATTGGGTGCTCGTTTTCGTTTTCCTACGGCCAAGACAAGTGCATTGACAATCACTGCGATGCTGCCGGGTTCGGTAGTCATTCCTATTTTTTTGATTTTGTCGCCAGCGATCTCGCCAATCTGCTCAATGCTGACCGCAACGGGTTCAAGCATTTTTATCAACTTCTGCTTATCAACACCGAAGCCCAGGTCCTCCTTGCTGTACCCGAGGCCCGTAGTTCTTTTTATGTAGTCGGCGGCATTTACTATCAGGCTTATGCCTGGGAACAGCACGTTGAGCGCAACGTCTTGTACGGTTCCGTTGGCGACAGACCGTATGAGGTTTGCCAGGAATTTGCATACCTCGACAATTTTTGCCGCAAAATCTTTAAGGATGTTCTGCAGGGTGCTCTGGACTTTGTTAAGGGTTTCCTCAAGATCTCCAGGGCAAATGTTTGCCAGGGCGTTTTCAATTGAAACTATAAGAGCTTGCGCAATGCCGTCCTTGGGGCTGGTTCTGACCGCTTTTAATGCGGGGCGCATAACTGCGCGGGCTGGGCCAATGGCGGGGATCGGGACTATTGCAAACAGATTGATGCCAAGGCTCACCCAGTTAAAAATGTCGGACCTGTATTCGCTGTTGCCTCGTGCGAGCCCGATGATGTCACCAACGGCATCGGTGGCTGCGAATATTGATCCGGCAACCGGCAGCATTTCTCCGACCGTAATGACCGCCCGCCAGTTGACAACATCGCCGGTGAGAGTGGTGAGCCATTTGGCCAGCATTTCTGTGCCTTCTACGACATCCTCTTCGGTAAACGTGTTCGTGGGAGCAACCACTCCGCCACATCTATTATCCATTGTGGTTCTCCCTTTCCTTGAGTTGTGTGTTCAACAGCCCACCCATTGGTAATGGCATGAGCTTTTGGATGGCCGTACCACTCAACTCTTTGGTGAGGGAGGCAGGGCTGGGCGGGGTGTTTTTTGTAGTGCTGGCTTCTGCGGCGAACAGGCTGTTTAAAGCCTGTTGCATTGCGGTAGCGGGTGGGCGTGCGCCAGCTTTGGCGTGAGCTGATGAGTCTTGATTGTCAAAAGGGGCAGCGGATGCGGTCTCTGTTTTATCGCGACCAAACAGCACCTTGACCGGACCCGGTGCCAACCCTGCTACGGCCGCAAAACCATTGCCATCCAGCTTGCCCTTGATGACCTTGCCCAGGGCATCGTCAACCTGGTACTCCGCGCCCTTGAACGCATGACCATTGGCATACTGCTGAAACAACTCCAAATTCCCTTTCCCGGCCTTGGGCTCCTCTGGAAACGCCGCCGCCTGGCTCTTCGCTCCCTTGTAAATGAAGTCCGTGGCGTGCGCCGTGTACAACCCACGGGTGGCATGAGTAATCCCACCCGCGTTGTAGGTGGTGCTACTCCCCGCCGCCTGAATCACGATCTCTTCCTTGGCACTCAGAGTGATGCGCTCAGCCGTCACGGTGACCTTAAGTTTGGCCAACACGTTGATGTTGTCTTTCAGCGCCCGGATGTCGATATCGCCGGAGGCCGCCACCAGCCGCCAGCCCAGGCTCTGCACGAAGGTGC
>NZ_CAXAPD010000061.1:0-6460 GCF_963970515.1 Pseudomonas sp. RL_5y_Pfl2_73
GTCGAGGCTGGTGCCGTTGGCGTCCAGGCGTTGCTGGATCAGCCCGACTTCGTTGTAGTGCCAGGTGGTGCGTTGGCGCAGGGCATCGGTATGGGTGAGCAGGCGACCTTCGGCGTCGCGCTCGAAGAGTTCGTCGGTTTTGTCTGGGTGGATCAGTCGCACCAGTTGCCCGGCGCGGTATTCGTAGGCAGTAGTGTTCCCTTCGGCATCGGTAAAGCTGGTTAGCTGCCCCAAAGAATCGTACTGCCACTGGCTGACTTTGCCTGAGCAGTCGGTGTAGCGGATCAGTTGGACATCGGCGTTGTAGGCCAGTTGCTTGCTGCCGTCGTTGGCATCGGTAATGACTACGGGGAGGTTGTCGCTGTTGTAGGTGTACTGGGTGGTGCTCTCCAGCGGATCGATGGTTTCGATGATGTTGCCGCGTTGATCGTAGTCGTACTTCCACAGGCCGCCTTCGGCGTCGCGGGTTTGAAGTTGGCATAGGCATTGGCGCGATCAAGCCAATGCCGGTGTTGTCCGGTTGTTAAAGAGCGGGGTGCCTGTCAGCGATGTACGGCACCGCGGGAGCCGCTGGCGATCAGCGTCGCGCCGCAGCTGGTTTTCATGCCATCCAATGCCACGGGAATGCCGTTGACGGAATAGGTGCTGCTGCCTTCGGCGATCGAGAAGGGGCCTTTACATAAGGGGCATATCACCATGTGGCCTTTGCCGGCCATGGGCTGGCCGTTGAGGTTGGTGTGGGGGATGGACTCAGTGACAACGCCAGCGTCGTCGGTGGTGTCGGTGGTGTCGCCGAGGCGAACTATCGTTTTCATTTCGCTATGTTCACTCTGGTTGTCGAGTAATGTAACTCATAGTCATGAAGTGCTTTTTTGTGAGATTTACCAAGAGTGGTTTTTTTGGAATATGATCTGTTTGCCATGTGCCTTTTTTGTCATTGTGTTTTGGTGGGTAAACTAGCTTAATTGTTTGTTGGGTAATGGTAATGGGGTGTTGTTCTTTTCCAATATGGCCAATGCTCGTTCTAGGAACTGAATAGGCAGGTTTGTTTTTTCTTCATACAGATCCACGATTCCTATCTCCACTACGTTGTCAACAAGAGAGGTGAAATCGGTGGATTTTTTCTGTATTAACATGTCTTCTAGGTCTGTTGGTATGTCATCTCCTCTTCCATTCAGTGCCAATAAAGCGCCTTTGCTGTCCCATTCAGGTAGGTTTTTACTTGAGTGCATCATCCCAAGATGATTGAGTAGCTCGAAAATGGCAGGGTGCGACAGTTCTTTTTGTTCGCAATATGCTTTGAGGCATAGAGATCCGTACAGCTGGATGTCTTGGGTGGGGAGGTTTTTGAATTTCAATAGTATCTTTGACTTGTCCATTTTTGTTGCATCTCTCTAATAGGTTCATGTCAAATTTCTTCAAAAGTGGATTGCAAACCGAACATGGAGGTTTGCTGGTTCCGTGAATGCCGCTGCTGCTTTTTTTTTCACGCACATTTGCTACTGAAATTGTGGCTTCCTTCAAGTCTATTCCTTTGTTTTTTGCTCGGGAGATTGCATTTACTTCCGCACACTGGGCAGAAAATTCGTTGGGAGATATTCCGATCAAGCGCCAGTTTGGCTATGAAAAAGTGCGTTTTCGGGGGCTGCCCAAGAACACCGCGCAAATGGTGACGTTGTTCGCCCTGTCAAACCTGTGGATGGCGCGTCGACATTTATTGGCGGGCACAGGAGAGGTGCGCGTGTAATACAGCAAATGGGCGCTGCGAAGCGCCTTGCTGCGCCCGGAAGGGCTGAAAAATGAAGAAAATTGATCAAATTTCGACGCGGGTCGTTTTTTGAAAAGTACTGACGGCTCGATAGCCGGAAAACATCCGTCTATTTCAGACCATCCTTAGGGATGGCATATATCCTTACGATATCCTCATTGCAAGCTTGGTCAAAAAACCTACTTTCATAAAATATGAAGCTGTCTTTAAAGTTGCATGTTGAGAAGTGCTCTTGAATTGTTGTGAGTTCGATAGATTTTTTGTTGGGGTGGTTTTGCTTTAAGTGCTTTTTTAAGTCATTGGCTTCGTTTTGATTTGGATGAATGAATATGTTTGGAATGATGCATTGATTTTTTGCAGGTGTCGCCAAAGTCTGTGAACGTTATTGCGATGAATAGCTCGTTTTTTTTTATGTTTCTTGTTCGCGATAAAGTATTTATTGTGTTTAGCAGGAATACGGAAAGTCCGATCAGGAAATCTAGAATATTGTTTTTTCCCAGTGACTCTGAAAGCAGGTCTGCTCTGCTGAGCCTTGATGTGAGTGGGATTTCTTCAAAACTATCGTGGCTCTCAAAAAATATATCCAAATCGTTATATGGCTCTTGGTTGATTATGGAGTTATATAAGTCTGTAAATTTCATTTTTTCGGTATTCCCCAGCCGTGATTGTTTAGCCTGTCGATTGTTTTATTGGAAGAGGTTACATCGCCCTTGCCTTTGTCATGAACTGTTCCATCAAGATTGTAGCCTGACCCGCACTCGCAATGTGCATGCCACTGACTGTTGGGTACGCTCTGTTTCGGTGCGTCAATTCGTACAATCTCAGGCGGTGCTTGATCTCTTTTAACTTTGGTTTGAGCTTGCTTTGGGGTTCCGCCTGATCCGCCTTTCTTTTTGGCGAGGCCAAACGCGGTTCCTGCAGGTAACGCAGGTATTGATGCTCACGAGTGTTGTTGCCTGCGGGGTTCGTAGAACCATTGCAGTTTGCAGGCGACGTACTCGGCGAGCAGCAGATTACCGTTGCCGTCATAGGCGAAGGTTTCGGTCTGCCATTCCAGGCCTTCCTTGTGCCCGGCATGGCGGGCGATCAGGCGGCCGAGTGGGTCGTACTCAAATGTGGTAACGCGGTCATCATCAAGGCGGCGAGTCGGTTGGTTGCTGCCGTGGTCGTAGAGATAGTGGGTGGTCTGTTGGTCGAAGCCAGTTTCCTTGAGCAGGCGACCTTCGGCGTCGCGGGTTTGACGCAGGCATGGGCATTGGTGCGATCAAGCCAATGCCGGTGTTGTCCGGTTGTTAAAGAGCGGGGTTGCCGGTCAGCGGTGAACGGAGCCGCGGGAGTCGCTGGCGATCAGGGTGGCGCCGCAGGTGGTCTTCATGCCATCCAATGCCATGGGAATGCCGTTGACGGAATAGGTGCTGCTGCCTTCGGCGATCGGGAAGGGGCCCTTGCATAAGGGGCACATCACCATGTGGCCTTTGCCAGCCATCGGTTTACCGTTGAGGTTGGTGTGGGGGATGGATTCGATTACCAAACCGCCGTGGTCGGTTACGTCGTTGAGTCGAACAATGTTTTTCATATTGATAACACCTGTAGTCGGCTGTTAATGAAATTTAATTCACTCAATAATAGAGCTTTGGAGTGAGGCGTCTCCTTTGATCTTCTAGTTTTATTGTGATGGCTGCTATCTCATTTTTGTATTGACCAAGGCTGATGCTTTCAAGTGAGAGGTTTTTTGCCCCCCACGGCTTGAGAATCATTTTTTCCACATTTTCAATGACAAAAAAAGCTGCCAGATCGCCGTCAAAATTTTCAACTCCAATCGGTAGACATGAGCTTCGAATATTGTTTTCTAGAAGAGCTGTAAATTCATTTTCTACATTGTCTGAATTGCAAGCTGTTAACTTGTATTTGTTTAGACGGGTGGTCAGGTCTTCAAGTGCGCAAATAAGTGTATTTGTCAAAATTATTTGATAGAGGTCACCAATAGTGGTTGAGGTGAACACGAATTGACATCTAGAAAATATATACTTTCTGTCGTTTGAAAGGAATGTGTCTAGTTTCACAAATGAGGCTGTCATTTTTTCTTAACTCCGCAAATGCAGTCTTTTTTCATAACGTTCAATCTCCTTTCAACTTCAGGTGGGAGTGGAACGCCCCGCCCTTGCGATGAGTCTCCATTCCAGTGAACGTTACCATCATTGCTATTTCCGAATCGGTGAACAACGCCATTGTCATCCATGGCATACCAGTGCTTTCCATCTGCATCAGGTATTGCGCGCTTGTAAAGCTGCTCTGCATTATTTGGTATCACTGATGTTTTGGATCCGCCGCCTCGGAAATTTCCTGATGAAAGGTCGTGGTGACCGGGATTTTGATACTTGGGCTTTGGTCCGTGATATACACCTTGGGAATCTCCGAACAAGTCTTCAACTGTGCTGAAATACGCCTGACAACCTGATCTGAGCTGGCCATGAGCCAGATGAGCTTTTCCGATTTCGAATACGCCGGAAAACGTAAGCAAACACGCCGCGAACGCTTCCTCGCCGAGATGGATCAGGTCGTGCCCTGGACAGGCCTGCTGGGGCTGATCGAGCCGTTCTACCCCAAGGCCGGCGGTGGCCGTAAACCGTATCCGCTGGAAACCATATTGCGCATCCATCTGTTGCAGAACTGGTTCTCCCTGAGCGATCCGGCCATGGAAGAAACGCTCTACGAAATCACGCCCATGCGCCAATTCGCACGCCTGACGTTGAGCGCGCCGATCCTGGAAGACACTACGATCATGAACTTCCGGCACTTGCTGGAGAAGCATCAACTCGCACCTGCGATCCTCGCGGTCATCAACGGTTATTTACAAGAAAAAGGCCTGTCGCTGCGCCAAGGCACTATCGTCGATGCCACCATTATTCATGCCCCCAGTTCCACCAAGAACGAGGAAGGCAAGCGCGATCCCGAGATGCATCAGACCAAGAAAGGTAATCAGTATTTCTTCGGGATGAAGGCCCATATTGGCGCCGATGCAGAGTCGGGATTGGTTCATCACGTCCATGGCACGGCCGCCAATGTGGCCGATGTCACACAGGTCGCCGAGCTACTGCATGGCGAAGAAAACGCGGTGTATGCGGACGCTGGATACACCGGTGTCGAGAAGCGTAAAGAGCATGAAAATCGTGAAGTGATCTGGCAAATCGCAGCTCGCCGCAGCACCTATTCCAAGTTGAATAAACGCAGCCTGCTGTACAAAGCCAAGCGCAAGATCGAGTACTGCAAAGCTCAGACACGGGCCAAGGTTGAGCATCCGTTTCGGGTGATCAAGCGGCAGTTTGGTTACGTTAAAGTGCGTTTTCGTGGACTGATGAAAAACACAGCTCAGTTGACCACGCTGTTCGCCCTGTCAAACCTGTGGATGGCTCGAAAACAGCTGATGGGTATGGGCGAGTTGCGTGCTTAACACGGAAGACCAAACGAAATAGCCCTCAATACACGAAGCATCGGTCGTTTTTTGGCAAATAGCGGTGCGTCCCGAGGAAATTTCGACTTACCACCGCCATGCGGCAAGTTGATCGGAGCATCCTTAACGCGATCAAGCCAATGTCGATGATGTCCAGTTGTTAAAGAGCAGTGCGTCGGATGTACGGTACAGTGAAAGTTACTGCGATCAGGGTTGCGCCGCAGGCGATCCTGATGCCATCAACTTCCACTGGAAGTTGAGTCCGAAGTACGTGATGGACTCGATCACCGAGCTGCTTTTGTCTGTGGTGTCCTGCGAATAGCAGGCATCAATTAGACGTGGTCATTACTACATCTTTATTCAAAATAATAATGTCTACGTGCTTGTCATATGAGAAATTGCTTGCTACATCCTGAAGGTGCAGGTGCTCAAGTTTGTTTTCTTTCATTTCTTTGGCTGCGTTAATAAAAAAAAATCCGATCAATTCGAGTGTGTTGGCATCAGCTACAATTGATATCTCATCAAGTTTTAGCTCATGGCTGGAATTGATGGCAGTTCCGTGAATGGTGAAGGCGTTTAGCTTTTTCATACATCAAAACCTTTATCTCTCAAAAATTCTTTTTCAGTGCGAGTTAGGCCCGAGATGTCTCCGCGAGATCCATGGCTTTGGGTGCCATCTTGGTTTATGACGATTTCTTTGCGTCTAGATTTGCACTCGCAGTGAGCATGGGGTTGTTGATTTGTGTTCTCTACGTGAGGGGGATCAATGCGAATTCTGCCATTTCCTACGGGTTGCCAGCGTCCAGATTTAGCCAGCCCAAACGGATCAACCCACTCAACTGGATTCGGTCCATACGCATAGACATTCAGCCCACCCGCAAACCCAATCGGATCCTTGCCAATGAACCGCCCCACCTGTGGATCATAGTACCGATAGCGGTTGTAGTGCAGCCCGGTTTCCACATCGTAGTACTGCCCCTGAAAGCGCAACGGATTGCGGATGTCGGTACGTTTGGCGGTCTCGCTACGCTGCTCCTTGGCTAGCCCCCAAGCTTTGTAGACCCCGGTCCAGGCGATATCGCCGTGTTCGTCCGTCAGCTCCATCGGCGTGCCGAGGTGGTCGCATTGGTACCAGGCCACGGTGCTGAAGGTCACAGGTGTGGGCTTGTGCTGCCACACCGGATCGCGGTCGATGTCGTAAGCGCCCTCATAGACCGGCTCGGGCACCAGTTGGATACTGC
>NZ_CAXAPD010000062.1:0-6337 GCF_963970515.1 Pseudomonas sp. RL_5y_Pfl2_73
TAGCTCTGGGTGTCTCTGCTGGCTATGCGCTTTGCATCTATGACGGTCCGGACAATCGCTTTGATTATATGAAAACCTTCCAGCTCCTCCATCGTAGTCAGAATACGATCTTCAGGCTCTTCTTGGGTTTCAGCCTGATTTTCAGCGACGACCGATTCAGCGGGCGTGGGAAATGTGGCTTTGCTCATCGCCGACTTCAACCTGTCGTTGATTTGGTCACTGAGAAACTGGGCTGCGGCTTTCCTTGTAAGCAGAGTAAACTGATCTCGAACTTTCTGAGTTATGACCCCTTCGTAGACTCGCGATGCGAAGAAGCGAACGAAATCATCATCAGGTTGGGTGAACTGAGTAGCCATTTCCTTTTTTATGTTTCCCACGTACTTCAGTTCGCCTGCGGCATTGATGATCGAATCAACGTCGAAAGCGGACTTCGTTAGCTTTTGAAGTTCAGGGGTTACGTGCTCATCAATATTAAGCAGGTCGATCTCTAGGAACGGCTTTTCATCCATTTTGTTTGGTGCATCAAGATCGGTGTAGAACCTATAAAACCTGCCATTTGTAAGAATGGAAATTCGTGCAGTGGTGACATGAAAGTATCGGAAAAGTTGGCTCGCATGGTTGATATTGAGCGGCTCGCCGACTTTTTTTGTTTCGATCAATATCTGGATTTGGCCATCTTTCAAAATCGCGTAATCAATCTTTTCTCCTTTTTTCGTGCCGACATCGCAGACGTATTCTGGAACGACTTCGGAAGGGTCGAATACATCATAGCCCAGCACGGTATGAATGAACGGCATGACGAAAGCAGTTTTCGTTGCTTCCTCCGTTTGTATAGTCGACGCTAGCTGATTGACTTTCGCTGACATTGCGTTCAAGCGTTCTACAAAATCCATTTCACTGCTCCGTTACACGTTCACCCGATCGGGATCGTAGAGGCGCAACGCTACTATGGCTAAATCCACTCCTGCTACTGGCATTCCATCCACGCTGGATGCTTGGACAGGGAAATGACATTTGGGCAGGTGCTATCGCGCTCAGAAACGCCTCTGATCTCAACGCATTCGAACGACTGCTTTTGGCCGTTCTCTACCAGTCGCGAGAGGCAGAAAGCGGCCAGAAGCGGACGTTTAGAGTAGTGAAAATAAATCCGAGAATCATCTAGCCGGAAATACCCGGGCACAGAGGAAGTCGACGAATACCCGCACCTTGGGAGAGGGGTGTTTACTGGCCGGCCATAGTAAATGGAACTCGCCATTGCGCTCTGTGTGCTCTGGCAAAACGGTCCACAGCTGCCCCTCGGCGAGCGCCTGCCTGACTGAGAACTCCGGCAGGTAGGCGATGCCCAGCCCCCGTAAGGCAAAGCACAAACGGGTTTCGATGGTGTTGCAGATCATCGAAATGGGCAAGGCTAACTCGGGCTCCTCAGCAGTACGACGCAAGGCCCAGGTTTCCAGCTTGCCGCTATTGGGGAAACGGTAGTGCAGGCAGCTGTGTTGCAGCAGATCGGTTGGTACTTTTGGCGTACCACGCGCTGTCAGGTAGTCCGGCGAGGCGACCAGCAACGAACAGAATGAACCGAGCTTACGCGCCGATAAACGCGAATCCGTAGGCACGCCGGTTCTGACCACGACGTCGAAACCTTCCTCGATCACATCGACCAGGCGGTCGCTGAAGTCTAGGTCCAATTCAATGGCCGGGTACTCACGCATAAAGTCGCCGAGCACCGGATGTACCAGTGAACTGACCAAGGGCAGGCTGACCCTCAAGCGTCCACGTGGAGCGACGCTAGCTTGCGACAGTTCCAGTTGAGCTGCCTCGATTTCTGCCAGAATCCGACGGCTGCGCTCCAGAAACAGCATGCCTTCGGCAGTCGGCGTGACGCTGCGCGTGCTGCGGTGAAACAGGCGAACACCGAGCTTCTCTTCCAGCCGCGCCACACTCTTGCCGATGGCCGACGCCGACACCCCCAGCATTCGGCCGGCCGCCACGAAACTGCGATTTTCGGCGACCTGCACAAACACCACAAAGCCATTCAAGCTGTCCATGCTGCCCTCCATTGCGGACGTTCTGCTCCGCATAAAATGGAACTCTACCCCAATTTTTCTTTAATCCTAGACTTTCTATCGTGGTGGGGCTCTCCACTCTCAGAAGGAACTGCGCATGACCCTCCCCGAAATCGCTTTATCCACGGGCACGCTTTCACGTCAATTGTCCGCGCGCATTGACGCAACGGTCCAGCAAGCGCTGGAGCAGCAGCGACTGGTTGGCGCGGTAGTATTGGTGGCCCGCGATGGCGAGTTGGTCCATCGCCAGGCGGCCGGCTGGGCCGACCGCGAGAAGCGATTGCCGATGAGCGTAGAGGCGGTGTTTCGCTTGGCATCGGTCAGCAAACCTATTGTCTCGACGGCGGCCCTGGTATTGGTAGCGCAAGGCCGTCTCGGTCTGGATGACAGCGTTGAACGGTGGTTGCCCGAGTTTCGGCCACAGTTGGCTGATGGGCGTTTTGCCCACATCACGGTGCGGCATTTGCTTAGTCACACGGCGGGGCTTGGCTATCGCTTTTTCGAAGCCGATGCGCATGGCCCCTATGCACAGGCCGGTGTCTCGGACGGTATGGATGCGTCCACCGTCAGCCTCACCGAGAACCTGAGCCGCATCGCCAGCGTGCCGCTGCTGTACGAGCCCGGCACGGCCTGGGGCTATTCGGTGGCAACCGATGTACTAGGGGCGGTGATTCAGCGGGTGCAGGGCGAGCAACTGGCTGATGCGGTGCGCCAGCTCGTGACTGATCCGCTGCGCATGACCGCTACCGGCTTTGCCGCGTTGGACCCATCGCGCGTGCCTACCGCCTATGTCAGTGCGACTCCCGAGCCCCGCGCACTGGCCGAAGGCGAAATCGTTTCGCCGTTCGAGGGGGCGATCGGCATCCCGTTCAGCCCCGCCCGCATCTTCAACCCGCAGGCGTTTGCGTCGGGTGGTGCCGGCATGGCCGGAACAGCCGAGGACTTCCTGCGCCTCCTTGAAACATTGCGTCGCGGCGGCGGTGAGCTGCTGTCCACGGCACTCGTCGAGGAGATGGCACTCGATCAAACCGGCGGCCGGGAATTGCCCGCTGCACCGGGGTTCGGCTTTGGTCTGGGGTTCTCGATACTGCGCGATCCGGCCTTGGCGGTCACCCCCGAGTCGCCAGGCACCTGGCGTTGGGGTGGCGCCTATGGCCATTCGTGGTGTGTGGATCGACAGCAGAAGCTGAGTGTCGTCGCCTTCACCAACACGTTGTACGAGGGCATGTCGGGACGGTTCGTAACCGACCTGCGGGACGCGGTATACGGCGTCGCGGAGCTAGGCCAATGAACTCGCAAGTGCAGGATCGTATGCCTTATGCACCCTTGTTGGCGCTGGCAATGGCCGCCTTCATCACCATCCTTACCGAAGCACTGCCGGCTGGTCTGTTGCCGCAGATGGCACAGGAGCTGGCCGTCTCCGAGGCATGGGTCGGGCAAACCGTCACCGCCTATGCCATTGGATCGCTAATGGCCGCCATGCCGTTAACAGCGGCCACACAAGGATTTCGTCGCCGTCCCTTGCTACTCGCTGCCATCGCCGGCTTTGCCATTGCCAACACGGTCACGACGTTTTCGACCAGCTTCACGTTGACGATCGCGGCGCGCTTTGTGGCCGGCGTTGCGGCGGGGCTGTTGTGGGCGTTATTGGCCGGCTATGCCGCGCGCCTGGTGCCCGAACACCGCAAAGGCCGCGCCATCGCGATTGCGATGGTGGGCACACCCCTGGCGCTCTCGTTGGGCATCCCGGCCGGAACCTTTCTGGGCAACGTCCTGGGATGGCGCATGTGCTTCGGCATTATGAGCCTGCTGGCCGTGCTGCTGATGGCATGGATGCGCTTCAACGTGCCAGACTTCGCCGGAAAGGTTGAAGAAAAACGTCTGTCGCTGCGCCATGTATTCACACTGCCGGGCATTCGCCCCGTGCTCTTCGTGGTACTGGCGTTCGTCCTTGCGCACAACATTCTTTACACCTACATCGCCCCGTTTCTGCAGGTGGCCGGCCTGGGGGCGCAGACGGATGTAGTACTGCTGGTCTTCGGAATCACATCGCTGCTGGGCATCTGGATTGTTGGGGTGTTAATCGACCAGTACCTGCGCGCGCTGACCCTGGCGAGTACCGCATTGTTTGGGATTTCAGCAATGGTGCTGGGTATAGCAGCCACTGAACCCGTTGCCGTTTTCGTAGCGATTGGCGCGTGGGGATTAGCCTTTGGCGGCGCCGCAACGTTGTTTCAAACGGCATTGGCCCAAACTGCTGGCAATGCGTCAGATGTCGCACAATCCATGCTCGTGACTGCTTGGAACACCGCAATTGCTGGCGGGGGCATTGTGGGAGGTCTGCTACTCGACCGACTCGGCGTAGAAGCATTCCCTCCTGCGCTACTGGTGCTGTTGGTGACCACGCTGGTGGTGACGTGGTCGGCCAAGCTGCGCGGGTTTCCCGTGGTGCAGGGACTGAAATCCGATGCAATTTGAATGTGCTGATGTGCTGATGTGCTGATGTGGTAGCAGGCAGCAGCGAACCTCGTTAACAGCGCTCATCCCAAAGCTTTTGGACTGGACCGGCATGACAGGCAGCTATCGGCCGATTCTGTTGAAAAAGTAGCTCCCCTGGCTGGCCTCCTGCAAAATTTCCGCATCGGCCAGCAGGGAAGCACGCAGCATGATGGGACAGCTATCAAGTGGGCAGGATCGGCTGTTTTACTCGTTCAACCTTGAAGACCACATCCCAAAATATCATCTTCTGCGCAGCACTGATCGGTGTCTCGATCTGAGCGACCTGCGTCACTACCTCGCCGATTTCTATAGCCCGATTGGGCGTCCGTCGATTGATCCTGAACTGATGATCCGTATGCTGATCGTCGGCTACTGCTATGGCGTCCGCTCCGAACGGCGGTTGTGTGAAGAGGCCCATTTGAACCTGGCGTATCGCTGCTCCAGGAGGCCCAGCTTTCTACGCTTACTCCACGAATTATCTGATCGATACCGAGCACGGCGTGATCATGGATGTGGAGCCCACACCGGCTCATCGAACCGCAGAAGTCGAGAGTACCAAAACGATGATCGATCGGGTCGAAGCGCAGTTCGACATCAAGCCAGAGCGCCTCATTGGCGACACCGCTTACGGCACAGCGCCGATGCTGGCCGGGAAGGTGGAGGAAAAAGATATCGAACCGCATGTGCCGGTGTGGGACAAAACCGAGCGCAAGAACGACAGCTTTTCGAGTAACGATTTCCCCTGGAATGAGGATGCTGAGGAATATCGCTGCCCAGCCGGCAACGTATACGCAGCGAATGGCGAGCCTTCAAGAACGAGCGTTCCCACGTCACAAAAGCCGACACCATCATCTTCCGATCAGCCGCTCGTGATGAGGCTCGACGCATCGCGGCGACGCCGGAGTACGCGCGCTCTCGCCACGAACGTAAAAAGGTCGAAATGTTGTTTGCCCACCTCAAACGCATCCTGAAATTGGATCGCCTGCCGCTACGTGGCATGAGTGGCGCGCCGGACGAATTCACGCTGGCCGCTGCGGTGCAGAACCTGAGACGGCTGGCCAAGTTTTCATCTCAAGGGCCACCCTAAAACCTCAAACTAACCCATTAACAGAGCAGCAAAGGTCAACGAAGGGCCGAGAGCCACTCAATGTGGTGAGTAGGTTCTCCGGTGGTGGTCGTGCCTGAGTTCAGGCGAGGCGAAATCCGACTTTTTCAACAGAATCGGCCGAAAGCCGCCCGTCGCAAACGGCAGCAATCGACCCAAATTTACCGGTGGGCCACTGCTACCTGTTGAGCCGTGTGCGCCCTCAGATCGACCTAAACCATGGACAGCGCATCTGCCTAAAAGCATAGCCTCAAGAGATTTGCATCATCATCCGCAGTTCGATCAATAACCCCGTGGCCAGATTCGCCGTAGGCGGCTAGGGAAACTCTGAAAAAGACTTCCTGATTTGGCAAAATCACCGGACACCAGTCGCCGAGCTTTTCAATGATGAAACAGATGACCTTCGCCGATGCCGAGTACGCCGGCAAGCGCAAACAGACCCGCAAGGAGTTGTTCCTGATCGAGCCGCACTATCCGAAGGGCGAAGGTGGTCGTCCGGCCTATCCACTGATGTCGATGCTGCGCGTGCATCTGATGCAGAATTGGTTCGGCTACAGCGATCCGGCGATGGAGGAAGCGTTGTATGAGACGACCATCCTGCGCCAGTTTTCGGGTCTGAGTCTGGAGCGAGTCCCGGACGAAACCACGATTCTCAACTTCCGTCGTCTGC
>NZ_CAXAPD010000063.1:0-6228 GCF_963970515.1 Pseudomonas sp. RL_5y_Pfl2_73
GCGTTGAAATCGGCATAACCGTTGTTGATCACCAGCCGGGTGATCGCCCGATGCGGCACCAGCACGCCTTTCGGGGTACCGGTAGAGCCCGAGGTGTACATGATGTAGGCGATCGATTCACTGGACTGCGCCAATGCCGGGTTGTGCAGCAGCCCTTGGTCGTCCAGCGTGTCCAGGTCGATGCGCCGCGCGCCTTCAGGAACCACCTCGGTACTGAACGTCAGCAGGCACTTGGCCTGGCAGTCGCCAAGCATGAACCCTTGGCGCTCCAGCGAGGCGTTGCGATCCAGCGGCACGTAGGCTGCCGCGCACTTGAGAATCGCCAACTGGCTGGCCAGCAGCTCGATGGAGCGTGGCAGCAGGATCGCCACGCAGTCATCCGGCTGCACGCCGAGGCCGATCAAGTGATGGGCCAGGCGATTGGCCTGCTCGTTCAGCTCCGCGTAAGTCACTTGCCGCTGTCCGTGCACCACCGCAATTGCCTGCGGCAGGTGCGCGGCCTGGGCCTCGAACAGCGCCAGGACGGTCTGCTCGTGGGGATAGGCGCGTTTGGTGGCGTTGAAATCCTCCAGCAACTGGTTACGTTCGCTTTCCGGCAGGATCTCCAGGCGGTTGAGTGGTGTCTGGGGCGCATGCTCGAGGGCCTGTACCAGATTTTCCAGGGCCGTGTGCATGTAGGCGCAGATACGCGCCGCGCCAATCCCTTGCGCCACCAGGGCGCTCAGCATGAAGCCGTCGCCCAGGTCATCCACCGATAGGGTCAGCGGGTAGTTGGTCCGTTCTTCGTTGCCCAGGACTTCCATACCCTGCCAGGCGCTCATGGCCTCGGCTGAAGCGGAGCCGGTCGCGCTGTGCCGGTAGTTCAGCAGCGCACTGAACAACGGGGCCGGTGCGGCCACGCGGCTGCAACGTTGCGCCAGGGCCAGCGAAGCATGTTCGTGACCGAGCAATGCGGTCAGCCGCCCATGGGTGGTCTTGACCCCGGCGCGCGCGCCCTGCTCATCCAGCTTGACTCGCAGCGGCAAGGTATTGATGAACATGCCAAGGACCCGGTCGGCGCCCTCGCCGGCCTGCATCCGCCCCATCAGGACCGTGCCGAACACCACGTCCTCTCGCGCGGACAAACGTCCCAGTACCTGTGCCCACGCCAAATGGTGCAGGCTGGCCGCACTCACGCCGAGCCGCCGCGCCTGCGCCCGCAAGCGGCGGTTTAAACCGGCGTTCAATGCCAGCTTGGCCTCCTCGATGCCACAACCGTCACCCTGCACCTGTTGCAACCCCAACGGCAGGGTCGGCTCGTCGACATCACCGAGCATCTCGCGGAAGAACTCTTCGTGTTCTTGCTCACTGACACCCAGGCGCGCCTGGGCCACATAGTTGCGGTACGGCAGCGCGGCGGCCAATTGGCCGGCCTGGCCCAGCAGGTGCGCCTGCATCTCTTGCTGCACGACTTCCAGCGCCGTGTGGTCCAGGGCAATGTGGTGGAACAGCAGCATCGCCACCCAGCGCTGGTTGGCCGTGTCATGGGCATAACGCAAGCACATCAGCGGGGCCTGGCGAATGTCCAGGCGATGATGACGAGAGTCGTAACGTGCATGCAGTTGGGTCACGGCATCGACGTCCGACGCGTCCAGCCGCAGTTGCTCGACACTCAACAGCGCCTTGCGCCAGACCACCTGTATCGGCTGCTCCAGCCCCTCCCACATGATCGAGGTGCGCAGGATGTCGTGCCGGTCGATGACGCCTTGCAATGCCTGGGCGAAGGCCTCGAGGCGCGCCTCGTCCTGGAAAGCGAACAGCGCCTGCAACACGTAGGGATCGCCCTGCTGCGCCGAGACATGGTGATAGAGAATACCTTCCTGCAACGGCGCCAGCGGGTAGATGTCCTGGACGTTGTGCACACCACCCGGCACCGTGGCGACGATTCGGTCGATCGCCGCCTGGGTCAATGTCGCCAGCGGCAGCATGGCCGGGGTGATCCGCTCACAATCGGGGGTGATGCCATTGGCCGGGACCGCAACTTCATTGCCGCCGCCCACCGCTGCGGCCAGCGCCGCGAGGGTCGGCTGACCGAACAGCACGCGAACGTCTGCGCTCAAACCCACCTGGCGCATCTGCTCGATCAGGTTGACGGCCAGCAGGGAATGGCCGCCCAGCTCGAAGAAATGATCGTGGCGTCCCACCTGCTCGACGTTGAGAACTTGCTGCCACAGTCGGGCCAGGGTCATTTCGGTTTCGCCCACCGGAGCTTCGTAGCCTCGGCTGATGATCGAAGCCTGGTCGGGAGCCGGCAAGGCCTTGCGGTCGAGCTTGCCGTTGGGGGTCAGCGGCAAGGCATCGAGCCGCACGTAGGCAGCCGGGACCATATAGTCCGGCAAGCGGCTTTGCAGATGCGCACGCAGGGCTTCGATGTCCGCGCTGTCATCCGTTGAATGCAAGGTGAAATAAGCCACCAGGCGTTTTTCGCCGGGAACGTCTTCACGCACCAGCACCGTCGCCTCTTTCACCGCAGCGTGTTGCGCCAGGCGGGCTTCGATCTCCCCCGGTTCGATGCGAAAGCCACGGATCTTCACCTGGCCGTCGTTGCGGCCCAGGTACTCGATATTGCCGTCCTCCCGGAAGCGCCCGAGGTCGCCGGTGCGGTACATCAAGGCCTGGGGGTTATGACTGAACGGGTCGAGGAGGAATTTTTCGGCGCTCAGGTCCGGGCGGTTCAGGTAGCCGTTGGCGACCCCCAGGCCGCCGATGTACAGCTCGCCGGCCACGCCCTGGGGCACGGGTCGCTGCTGCGCATCGAGGATGTAGACCCGGGTGTTGCTCAAAGGACGGCCAATCGGGACGCTGCCCTCGCCACCGGCCTTGATTTCGTAGGTGGTCGAGAACGTCGTCGCTTCCGTCGGGCCGTAGCCGTTGAGCAGATGGGCCGGCGCGCCGTCCTTGAGGACGCGGGCGATTACCGCCGGATCCAGCACGTCGCCGCCGACAATCAAGTAGCGCAACTGGGCGAACACGTCCATCAGGTGGTCGGCGTATTGGTGAAACAGCCCCGCCGTCATCCACAACACAGTCACCGCCTGCTCGAGCAACAGCCCGTGCAAGCGCTCCTGGGACAACAGCACGTCCTGATCGACCACCACCACGCAACCGCCATTGAGCAACGGTGCCCAGACTTCCAGGGTGCTGGCGTCGAAAGCGGGATTGGAGGCGAAGGCCACCCGGTCCTGTTCGTTGAAGTCGGCAAAACCGTTATTGATTACCAGCCGACTGATTGCCCGATGCGGCACCAGCACGCCCTTGGGTGTCCCCGTGGAACCTGAGGTGTACATGATGTACGCCGGCGCTTCGCTCGATGCGGGTTGCTGGCCACAACGGGCCGCCGGCTCGGGAAGGTCGACACGGTCCAGGTCCACCCGACGCACGTGCGACGCCAAGGCTTCTCGGCTGTGGGTCAAGGCCAGCACGGCGTGGCTGTCCTCGATCATGAACTGCTGGCGCTCGGCAGGGGCATTGATGTCCAGCGGCAGGTACACCGCCGCACACTTGAGCACGGCCAGTTGGCTGACCAGTAGATCGAGCGAGCGCGGCAGCAGGATCGCCACGGTCTGACCCGCTTGCAGCCCAAGGTCGAGCAGATGCCTGGCCAGACGCCCGGCGTTGCGGTCCAGTTCGCGGTAAGTCAGGACTTGCCCATCCTGCACCGCTGCCGGCGCGTCCGGACGTGCCTGGGCCTGGACCTCGAACAAGGCATGAATCGGTTGTTCGCGCGGATAATCACGGTCGGTGTCGTTGAACGAAAACAGCACCCGTTCACGCTCCGATTCTGGCAGTAACGACAGGCTGTTGAGCATCGCTCCGGGCGCAGACTCCAGGGCGGTGACTAGGCTTTCAACGGCGGCCTGCATGTAATCGCCGATGCGTTGCGCGCCAATCAGCGCAGTGGCTTGCGCCGACAAGGCGAAGTCGTCGGAAAAGTCGTCCACCGAGAGGATCAGCGGGTAGTTGGTGCGTTCTTCCGCCCCCAGGGCTTCCATCCCATCCCAGGCCAGGCTGACGTCAGCCGCGGGGACATGCGCCGCGCTGGCGCTGTGACGGTAGTTCAGCAGCGCGCTGAATAGCGGCGCCGGCGCCGCCACGCCGCTGCAACGTTGCGCCAGGGCCAGGGAGGCGTATTCGTGACTGAGCAGGCTGCTCAACCGCGCGTGGGTGCTTTTCACCCCATCGCGCACGCTCTGTGCACCGACACCCACACGCAATGGCAAGGTATTGATGAACATGCCCAGGGCCCGGGTCGTGCTTTCGCCGGCCTGCATGCGACCGAGCATCACCGTGCCGAACACCACGTCCTCGCGGCCCGATACACTGCAGAGTACCTGCGCCCAGGCCAGGTGAAAAATGCTCGCCGCGCTCACGCCGAGCTGACGGGCCTGCGCGCGCAGACGGCGACTGAGGTCCGGGGCCAGTGTCAGATGGCTTTCTTCGATGGCACTGCCATCGCCCAGCACATCCTGCTGGCCAAAGGGTAAGGTCGGTTCCTCGACGTTGCCCAGCATCTCGCGGAAGAACGTCTCGTCAGCCTGGCGCTGGCCGACCTGTCGGGTCCGAACGACATAGTCGCGGTAAGGCGCGGCAGGCTGCAATTGCCCGGCCTGCCCCATCAAGTAGGCTTGCATCTCACTCTGCACAACCGCCAGGGCTGCGTGGTCGAGGGCCATGTGATGGAACAGCAGCATGGCGACCCAGCGCTGGTTGGCTGCGTCCTCGGCAACCACCAGCAGCAACAGCGGCGCCTGGCTGACGTCCAGGCGATAGTGCCGAGGATCGAAGCGCGCCTGCAGTTGCGCCATGACGTCACCCTCGGCGAGGTCGGCACTACTGATGTCCTTGACCCCCAGTCGGGCCTCGCGCCAGACCACCTGCACCGCCTCCTGCAACCCTTCGCGGACGATGGCGGTGCGCAGGATGTCGTGGCGGTCGATCACGCTTTGCAAGGCGTCGACAAAATCCGTCAGGCGCTCCTGCCGACTGATGCTGAAGTGCGCCTGCAACAGGTAGGGATCGCCCTGGGTGGCGGTCAGGTGGTGATAAAGAATCCCCTCCTGCAACGGCGCCAGCGGGTAGATGTCCTGCACGTTGGCCGCGCCGCCCGGCACGGTGGCCACGATGCGGTCGATGGCCGGCTGGTCGAGGGCCACCAGTGGCAGCATGTCCGGCGTGATCTGCACGCAACCGACGGGAATGGCATTGGCTGGGATGTCGATTTCGCCAGCCTTGCGGTCATCGTATTGCCCGGCCTGGATCAACGCGATCAGCGCGGCTTTGTGCTCGCGCAACATGGCCAGCACCGCCGGCTCGCTCAGGGACTGTTTGCGGCCCCGTACCACAAGCTGATCGCCCTTGACTGAAAGCTGTACGTCTTTTTCTTTTAGTGTCGCCAACAGTTCGATCACACTCACAGGACAATCTCCATTTTTTCTGTCGTTGCCGCGTATTCCGAGAGCGTGGGCTGCTCGAACAACGCCCGCACATCCGCTTCCATACCCTCTTGGCGCATCCGCTCCATCAGGCTGACGGCAAGCAAGGAATGCCCGCCCAGTTCGAAGAAGTGATCGTGACGGCCAACGCGCTCTACGTTGAGCACTTCAGCCCACAGCTGGGCCAGGGTGATTTCGGTTTCGCCAATAGGGGCTTCGTAGCCCCGGGTGATGAAAGCCTCCAGGTCCGGGGCCGGCAGCACCTTGCGGTTGAGCTTGCCGTTGGGTGTCAGCGGCATCGCATCGAGGCGTACATAAGCCACCGGCACCATGAAGGCCGGCAGTTGCGCCAGCAGCGACGTACGTAGCGCATCGAGTTCCACCGCTTCGTCCGGCGCGTACTGGGTGAAATAGGCCACCAGGCGTTTTTCCCTCGGTACGTCTTCACGGACCAGCACCGCAGCCTCCTTCACCGCGCCGTGCTGGGCGAGCTTGGCTTCGATTTCGCCCAGTTCGATACGGAACCCGCGGATCTTCACCTGATCGTCATTGCGCCCCAGGTACTGCAGCGTGCCGTCCGGCAGCCAGCGACCGATGTCACCGGTTTTGTACAAACGGGCGTCGGCCTTCCCGTAGAACGGGTCGGCGATGAAGCGCTCGTTGCTGAGTTGCGGCAGGTTGAGGTAACCGCGGGCCACACCGACACCGCCGATGTGGATCTCCCCGGGCACGCCCACTGGCAGCAATTGCCCGTGAG
>NZ_CAXAPD010000064.1:0-5739 GCF_963970515.1 Pseudomonas sp. RL_5y_Pfl2_73
GGGTCTGCTTGCGCTTGCCGGCGTACTCGGCATCGGCGAAGGTCATCTGTTTCATCATTGAAAAGCTCGGCGACTGGTGTCCGGTAATTTTGCCAAATCAGGAAGTCTTTTTCAGCGTTTCCCTAGACCTCAAGCAGAGCGGATTTTGTTTGGTAGGCGCGATTGGACTCGCACCAACGCCCCCCCCACCATGTCAAGGTGACCTTGTGGGAGAAACTGGGGACGGAGCACGATTTCGAGTTAGCCTTTGGCCGGCCAGCCTCATAACCGTGGCCTCTCTCCTTTTCCGCTTTCCTCCCAAAAAGGCGCGAGAGGCGTTGAAAACGCGCCACGAAATCATGATCAGCGAAAACGCAGCACGAATGTTTGATAGAAAATCGCGACGGGCGGTTGCGCACGATTCAGGGAACGAGATTGTCAGCCACCGTTATTCATCCTCTGCCCTGATGTCTGCAGAATGGGCGTTCCATGTGCTGAGCATCCAATGTGGCAGTTGATCGTGACGTCTCACACCGATACGCGCGTTAGCATATGGCATATGTGGCTCTAGCACTGTGCGGACCAGAATCTGATCATTTGAAATTTGAATTGGCGCAACCAGATCAGGAGCAGCGGTAATATTCTCCCTATCTTTCAAATAAAGCGGCACCAAGTAATTCATCTTGCCATAGTACCAATATGGCAAGTGCAGCTGCCTATTCATAGACCATTGAATAGCGCCAGAAATAGCGCACATTTGAGCCACTGGCGGAGCGTCTTTTAGAAAAGCAACGCGGTCCGCGTTCTCGCGCAGCATATGGTCATGCTGCATTACAATTTCCACGCCTCGGGGGATCTCATCTCCGTGAGGTATGACTGGTGGCGGCGGAAGAGACGGCGCACTAATGTGAGATCCAGCCTTGATCAACTTCCAGGGGGCGCCTCGATCGCCAGCTGTAAACACCAAATATAGTGGCGTACCATATCTGGTTTGAAGGTGTCCTGCTGTTATATAAAATTGGTCATCAGAAAACGTCACTGCACCTTGCTCGATGCTCCAGGCAATAGTCGCACCAAGGTATTTTTTCAGGACGTGGTTATCATTTCCCCAGTTCTCTGAAAGAGCCTCTTCTGCAAGAGCAGTCAGTACTGGAATAGGCGTGTAGGCAAAAGCGTTTAATCGTCTGACAACTTCGTTTGTGTACCCACTTCCTATATCCGCTTGAAGTCTCGTGATGTTCAAAATAACACTCCATGTCGATGCAGTTATAATAAATACTTACACGTTTTCCAAAAGTTGCCAGCATCAGTCACGGAGAACGGAGCCTACTCGACGGAATAAGCCTTCGAAATCTACCCCAAGACGGAAAGATATTGTAGCGGCGGGAGCCTAGCGTCAGAACCAAGCCCTGAGACATCTAACGAGCCGGAGAAATAGTCATGGTGGACTTGTACCAAGTGCCTTCTCGAATCGCTTTGAAGCTTTCGGAGAGACTTGAGTTACTTAGGAGTTTCTCCCGAATCTCCTCAAGAACGTCATCGCCCACCTCAGTAAGAACCACCTTAAGAGTCGTCTCCTCAACCCGGGACGTTTTCACTGACTCCGGTAGCTTGGCGACAATTAACTTGTGAAAGGCGGTGGTTCCCGGGTCCTTCAATTCACCCTCTTGCACAAAGACGTCGTGAACCCAAGCCAGATTAGCGTTTTCGATCTGGTCAATTGTAAGTCTCATACTTCTCCTTGAACCGGCTCCATGCCGGTTCCTTGATATACCCTAACTTAAACCAAATTGCCACCACCTATCACAGAAACCTGCAGAAACCTGCAGAAACCGGGGACAGACCACGACTTTGGGTCCCGTGCAATCAGTCCCTTTCATCTCGTGGCCGTGCCACCATTTCTCTTTAGGCATCAACGAAGAACCCTGAGACTCTCCCCAACCCTGATCCTGTCGAGCGCCCTGTTTAGAGCATACAAGGCATTGAACAGGGCTTTCGCCTCAGCCTCCCGTGCCAGTTCATGAAGCCAGGGACAGGCCACAACTTTTAACTCGTACTGAACGCAATCTTTCACATCCCTTTCACAGCCGAGCGCCCATGTTCATCTCAGCTCCTAGTGAAACCCTTTTAGCCCGGCCTCCCCAGTCGGGCCTTTCTTTGCGCGCCAAAGGTACGCCGACGCCTAGAAACCGGCGACAATCCACGATGTTGAATTTATCTGTAATCAGCCCGTCCCATAATAATTGTGGTCTGTACCAGTTTTCCACATCCCCGCTTCCCCCTGGGGCTAGAGCACTGCCACTTCCAGCTTTGGCCAGTTAAATTTGTAATTGAGAGGAGGCAGCTCGAAATGCGGGGCCAGATAGAGAGCTAACATTTCCCCTTCTTTTGCATAGACGGCTGTCTTATCTAGAGTCGGACAGCAACTAACCCAGAGTGTGTCCAAAGGGAAAACGGCTTCGAAGGGGGCGTAATTAAACCGCCAGCCCGCCATATGCCCTGAGACTCAGGGACTCCTTGCGCAGCGCACAAACGCAGCAAGACGCCGCCGTAAACTGTCCGATTCGCCAATAGCAAGATGCCGTGCTCGTCGGAACCGACAGTTCGGCGAATCTCATGGCCTGCACAGATTATGTAGGCGCCGGGTGCCACCGGTGCATCGTCCTTTTTCCCTTCTCATTCGACTTGACCAGCACGCGAGGTAGTGAGCACCAGCAGGGAACGGCCAGAAGTGGTCACCTGAAATGCCCCCCCAACCTTCACATCGCCTTGGAAGAGATTGCATGTGCCAACTCAAAGGTGCCTTGAGCAAACACGGCTAGGCGCGTTCACGTCGCTATAGTCGACTCTATTGCCGACCGTACTTCCAGGAGCCTTTTCCCAGTGTCTGACATGTCGACCAACTTCGCTTACACAAAACGCTTCAACGCCGTCCTCGCCTACATTAACGAGAATCTCGAAGGTGATCTGTCGGTGAATACGTTGAGCCATGTGGCGAACTTTTCGGCATTTCACTTCCATCGACAATTCACCGCGTTCGTAGGCGTGCCTGTTTCACGTTATGTGCAACTGATGCGACTACGACGCGCGGCGCATCGCCTAGCCGCCGTCGCTGATCACTCGGTACTGGAGGCCGCACTCGGTGCCGGCTTCGAAAGTCCGGAGGCATTTTGCAGGGCGTTCAGGCGGGCGTTCGGTATGACGCCGAGTGCGTTCAGGAAAGAGCCGAATTGGCAGGTCTGGAATGCGGTGTTCGCAATCCCTCATTTTTCCAGGACTATCATCATGCAAATACGAATCGTGCAATTCCCTGAAGTCAGGGTCGCTTCATTTGAGCACTGCGGGCCCGCCGGGCTCGTCAATGAGAGCGTGCGCAAGTTCATCGAGTGGCGTAAGCAGAGCGGACAGTCGCCGGTGGCGTCGAGTCGCAGCTTTGGCATTCCCTATGGCAACCCCGATACGACACCTGCGCAAGCATTCCGCTTCGCAATCTGCGGCGAGATTCACGAGGCCGTGGCGCCGAATGAGTTCGGCGTGCGCGAAATCGTCATTCCCGGCGGTCGCTGCGTCGTGGTACGACATGTGGGATCACCGGATCACATCGGCGAAACGATCTATCCGATTTACCGCGATTGGCTTCCTGCCAGTGGAGAGGAACTTCGTGACCAACCGCTGTTCTTCCATTACCTGAGCATCTATCCCGAGACACCGCAGGATCACTGGCAAACTGATGTGTATGTTCCGCTGCAATAGCGGGGCAAGCAGTTTTCGATCCTGAACTGACGTCGATGAATGTCCATTCAGACAGGCCAGCGAACCCGGGACAGCCCATGACGTTGAGTTTACTCATCATCAGATCGTGGCCTGCCCTGTTTTCCGGCGGCAATCAGCCGCTAGCACAGGATTTACAGACGCGCAGATTCCCTGTCTCGGGCGCTTTGCCCGGCCGGATAGCCGGCATTGGTACCACCTTCGTCTCTTTGCTGCAGTTATCACAAAAGATGCCGCCGCACGCTCGACAGTGGTGCTTACGGGTGAATACACCAAAGGCGGTATTGCAGCCGGGGCAGCGTTGGACGCTGTCGTCTGGTTTCCAGAGACTGGGTCGGCTTTGCAACTGGCGAAACACGTCCTGCCCACCGGGAACTTCCGCAGCCTTGTAGAACGTTTCGATTCCTTTATGCACGCTCGTCGCGCCGGTCATGACCTCGTGGTACGTGTGGGTCGAACTCTGGCTGGTCGGCATGAAATGAAAGAAGGCGACAATACAGAACGCCAGCGCGGCAAGGCTATCATCGTCCTCGATACCCATTTGCCTGGCGGCGTAAACCATATCCATCGCCGAGCCGGATTTACCTGCCCAGATGGAGTTGTTCAGGCTGCGCTGGTTGGCGATCCAGGGGTTGTCCTCCGCAAGGCTGTATTTCTCGTTCTCGATGCGCATACCTCGGGTAGTGCCTCGATTTGGCGTCTCGAATCTGTTGCAGCGGCAGAAGTCGTGGATAGCGGCGACCTTTTTATACAGCCGGGTCAGCGGCAACTCGGTTGCGAGGGCGTCGACAATGTCCCGGGTCCAATCCAGTGTCGCGCCGGGGCCGTAGTACGACTCGCCCTCAGGGCAGTTGCGTCGTCTGCTGGTGATAGCCTACTGGATATTCCCTATTAATCGGTCCAGCACATAACGTTCGAACATCTTGACGTTGGCGAGGACATCGAGCGCCAGGCGCTCTTCTTTTTGCCTGTTATCCGTGGCTGCAACATGCCCTCGTAGCGCGATGATCAGTGTGTCAATCGACGTGAATGTTTTTTCCTGCGTGCTTTGCAATGCCAGACTGGTAGGTTCACCGTCCAGGCGCCCGGCAGGCCCGAACGGACTGTTCGAAGACACGGAGACGAATTGCCCGCGGGCATTGCCGCTCGCAATGGGTGCTGCTACCCAATCGTTGAACGTTGGCAGGAGCAGCACCGATTCGTCGGCGGCGAGCCGTGGCGCCACCTGCGTGCTCCAGAATGTCGTCTTGAGCTGTTTGCTGCGGAAAGGCCGGATCTTTCTCTCCCGTACCAGTTGCTCCACGCCCTCATCGGTGCAGTCGAAAACAAGGATCTCGTTGACCGTTAACATGGCTCGTCCTTGAGAGAAGAAATTGGCGGGTGGATCGCTTGGCCGCTTAGCAACACGTGGCTGCGCTAGCCATCAGTGATGGCCTGGGCATTCTCGAAAGTCTCGTATGCCGCAATGATCACTTCGCTCGATTTGCTGATCGAGAGCAAGCGTTCCAAGACATCAGCTTGCGCTTGATTGCTCATGACTCGCGCCTTGAACTGACCCAATGTCGGAACACCAAGGAATAGCCCACAAACTCAAATCACGCCAACCGGCGAATAAAAGCCGGGGACGGCTCCCGATTTGAGCTCACTTGTAATCGGCCCATCTAATAATCGTGGCCTGTCCCCCTGCTCGCTCGCGCAGTGGCGGGCCTTGCGGCTGGTTCTGCACTCTGGTGGCCTCAGGACGTGTTCGCGCACAACCTGAGGTCGCCCTCTCTATTATCCGGCGCAACGCAAAAGCCCCGATCAAAATCGGGGCTTTCTCGTTTCTGCTAGACGCAAAACCCGCTCGACGGCGGGCTGTGTGCGGATTCCACGACACTTGGACACTCAGCCCACGATCATTTGGACACTCATTCCACGCTCACTTGGACAGGCAGTCGGAGCGCAGCGACGCAGGTTCGCATTGTTAGTCTGAAGTCCCGGTTGCAG
>NZ_CAXAPD010000065.1:0-5559 GCF_963970515.1 Pseudomonas sp. RL_5y_Pfl2_73
CTTGAGAATCGCCAGCAAGCCAACAACCATGTCGATGCCGCGCTCGACGCAGATCGCCACCCGCGAATCGGGCTCTACGCCCTGCTTGCGCAGGTAATGGGCCAGGCGGTTGGCCCGCTCGTTCAGTTCCCCGTAGCTCAGGCGTTGCCCGCCGCGAATCACCGCCACGGCATCCGGCGTACGCTGGACCTGTTCCTCGAACAACCCATGGATCGTCTGTTGTCGCGGATAGTCCGCCTCGGTGGCGTTGAACGTCACCAACAACTTCTCGCTTTCCGACGTCGGCAGGATCGACACCTGCTGCAAGGGCAGGTCCGGCTGCTGTTCAAGCATCGCGACCAGGCTTTCCAGCGTGTGTTGCACATAACCACAAAGCCGCTGCGCACCAATGCGCGCGGGGGTCATGACGGTGAAACTGAACGCCTCGCCCTGATCGTCCACCGACAACATCAACGGGTAGTTAGTACGCTCTTCGCCGCCCAACACCTGGATACCGTTCCAGGCTGACAGCGCCTCGGCCGAGGTCGCCACGGCGGTGTGACGGTAGTTGAGCAAGGCACTGAACAATGGCGTCGGTGCCTGCACACCGCTGCAGCGTTGTGCCAGCGCCAATGCGGCGTGTTCATGACCCAGCAATGCGGTCAGGCGAGCATGGGTTGCTTTCACGCCCGCACGCACACCGGTTTGTCCGACACTGACCCGTAATGGCAAGGTGTTGATGAACATGCCCAGCGCCCGGTCGGCACCCTCGCCTCCCTGCATCCGGCCCAGCAGCACCGTGCCGAACACCACATCGTCCTTGCCCGACACCTTGCCCAGGACTTGCGCCCAAACCAGGTGGTACAAGCTCGCCGCGCTCACCCCAAGCAGACGTGCCTGGGCCCGCAGCCGGCGACTCAGGCCGGCTTCGACGGCCTGGCGGGCTTCCTCGATGTCGCTGCCATCGCCCTGTACATCCTGCAAGCCGAACGGCAGCGTTGGCTCGTCGACGTCACCGAGCATGTCACGGAAGAATATTTCGTGGGCTTCAGCGCTCACGCCCAATCGGGCCTGGGCCACATAATTGCGATACGGCATCGCGACGCCCAACTGTCCAGCCTGCCCCAGCAGATGCGCCTGCATCTCCTGCTGCACCACCTCCAATGCGGTGTGGTCCAGGGCCATGTGGTGGAACAGCAGCATCCCCAGCCAACGATCGTTATCGGCATCGTGGGCATAAACCAGGCGCAGCATCGGTGCCTGGGTAATCTCCAGGCGGTGCTGCCGCGAGTCGAAACGCTCATGTAACTGCGCCGCGACATCTCCAACGGCCGGGTCCAGGATCAGTTCTTGCTGGATCAGCAGTGCCTTGCGCCAGACGACTTGCACTGGCTGTTCGAACCCTTCCCACAGCACCGACGTGCGCAGGATGTCGTGACGGTCAATGACCTTTTGCAGGGCTTGGGAAAAGTCTTCCAGGCGTCCACGATTGTCGAAGGCGAATTGAGTCTGGAGCACATAGGGATCGCCGCACTCGGCGGCCAGGTGATGGTAAAGAATGCCCTCCTGCAGAGGTGCCAGGGGGTAGATGTCCTGCACATTGCCGGCGCCGCCCGGTACCGTCGATGCGATCCGGTCGATGGCGTCCTGGTCCAGGTCAACCATCGGCAACATGTCCGCCGTGATGTGTTCGCAATTCACTGGAATCAGGTTTACCGGGGCACGGACCTCGCGGCCACTGCCGACTGCCGCCGCCAATGCCGCCAGGGTCGACTGGCTGAACAGCACGCCGACGTCGGCGCTCAGCCCTGCCTGGCGCATCCGTTCGATCAGGCTGACGGCCAGCAGCGAATGCCCGCCCAGCTCGAAGAAATGGTCGTGACGGCCGACGCGCTCGACCTTGAGCAGCTCGGACCAGATCCGCGCCAACGCCGTTTCAACCTCGCCTTGCGGGGCTTCATACCCACGCCCCGAATAGGCCTCGCTGTCCGGGATAGGCAAGGCCCGATGGTCGAGTTTACCGTTCGGCGTCAGGGGCAAGGCGTCCAGGCGCATATAGGCCGCCGGCACCATGTGGCTGGGCAGATGCACTTGCAATTGTTCGCGCAGGTTTTGGGCCGTCAACCCTTGATCCAGGCTGTCGTGCGCCGTGTAGTACGCCACCAGTCGCTGGTCATCCGGGGCCTCTCCCACCGCGACGACAACCGCCTCGCGCACACCGACGCACGCGCCGAGCCTGGCTTCTATTTCACCCAGCTCGATGCGCAAGCCACGAATCTTCAGTTGGCTGTCGTTGCGCCCCAGGTAGTCGATGTTGCCGTCCGGCAAATAGCGCCCCAGGTCACCGGTGCGGTACATGCGCGCGTCCTGCACGGTGCTGAACGGGTCCTTCACAAAGCGCTCGGCGGTCAACTGCGCACGGTTCAAATAACCCCGCGCAACCCCGGCGCCACCGATGTACAGCTCACCCGCCACGCCAACCGGAACCGGTTGCAGGTGGGCATCGAGCAAGTAGACCTGGGTGTTGGCTACCGGTCTGCCGATATGCAACACCGCCTGCGAGGCATCGATCCGCCCCGAGGTGGCCACCACCGTGGTTTCCGTGGGGCCGTAATTGTTGATCAGTTCGAAGGGAAGATCGACCGGCAGCTTGCGCAGGCGGTCGCCGCCAATCAGCAAGGTGCGCAGTTGATCGTGCCCCAGGTTACGGCCAAACGCGTATTCGGCAATGGGAGTGGGCAGGAAGCACACGTCCAGCGCCTGGGCCTGCCACCAGTCGAGCAGTGCGCCGACGTCCTCGCTGCCCGCATGGGCCGGCGGCAACAGCAACGTCGCTCCCGCACACAACGAAGGCCAGATCTCCCAGGCCGCCGCATCGAAACCGAAACCGGCGACACTGGAGGTGCGACTGCCACGTTTCACGTCGAAGGCCTGGCAATGCCAGCCCACCAGGTTGCTGAGGTTGCGATGTTCGACCATCACGCCCTTGGGCAGGCCGGTGGAACCGGACGTGTAGATCACATACGCCAGGTGGCGGGCTTCGAGCCCCGACACCTCGGGGTTGGAAACGGATTCGTCCTGCCAATCGGCGCTGTCGAGATCGATCACCGGCACCGAGGCATCGATCAGCAAACTGTGAGTGATGGTCTGCGCCAACACCGCAACCGGTGCACTGTCTTGCAACAGGTAGGCAATACGCTCCGCCGGGTAGGCCGGGTCAACGGGGACATAGCCGGCCCCGGCTTTCAGCACGCCCAACAGGCCGACGATCATGTCCAGGCTACGCTCGACACAGATCGCCACCCGGTCGTCCGGGCAAACGCCCAGCGCCAGCAGACGGTGCGCAACCTGGTTCGCCCGGGCGTTGAGTTCGCAGTAAGTCAATGCCTGGTCGACGTACACCACCGCCATCGCTTGCGGGTGCGCCGCGGCCTGGGTTTCGAATTGCCGATGGATCAGCAGATCATGGGTATACGTCGCCCCGGTCGCATTCCAGGTTTCAAGCAATTGCTTGCGTTCGGCCGGCGGCAAGATTGCCAGGCGGTGCAACGGCGTCTGCGGAGCATGCTCCAGGGCCTCGACCAGGCTTTCCAACGCCACTTGCATATAACCACAGACGCGCTGGGCACCGATCCGGGATTCGACCAACGCCGTCAGGCTGAAATCCTCTCCCAGGTCATCGACGCTCATCGTCAGCGGATAATTGGTGCGCTCTTCGCCGCCCAGGGCCTCGATACCCTCCCAGGCGGACGAGGTGTGCAGCGCGATGGGCTCGGCGACCGAATGGCGGTAATTGAGCAACGCGCTGAATAATGGCGTCGGTGCCATGACGCCACTGCAACGCTGGGCCAACGCCAGGGA
Source organism: Pseudomonas sp. RL_5y_Pfl2_73 (assembly GCF_963970515.1). Classification (NCBI taxonomy): domain Bacteria; kingdom Pseudomonadati; phylum Pseudomonadota; class Gammaproteobacteria; order Pseudomonadales; family Pseudomonadaceae; genus Pseudomonas; species Pseudomonas sp. RL_5y_Pfl2_73. The sequence goes on from NZ_CAXAPD010000065.1 coordinate 3,841, forward strand.
GGCATGCTCATGACCCAACAGGCCGGTCAGCCGTGCGTGGGTCGCCAGGACACCGTCGCGCACGCTTTGCGCACCGACCTGCACGCCAATCGGCAGGGTGTTGATGAACATTCCCAATGCCCGGTCGGCGCCCTCGCCGCCCTGCATCCGCCCCATCAGCACCGTGCCAAACACCACCTCTTCGCGCCCCGAGACCCGGCCCAATACCTGGGCCCAGGCCAAGTGATGCAACGCTGCTGCGCTCACACCCAAGCGGCGGGCCTGGGTGCGCAGGCGTCGGCTCAAATCAGTCGCGAGACCCTGCCGGGCTTCCTCGACAAGGCTGCCATCGCCGCGTACATCCTGCAGGCCGAACGGGAGCGTCGGCTCGTCGATGGCACCGAGCATGTCGCGGAAAAACGCCTCGTGCGCTTCACGGCTGACGCCCAGGCAGGCCTGGGCCACGTAGTTGCGATACGGCACCGCCTCGCCCAACTGGCCGGCCTGGCCCAGCAGGTGTGCCTGCATCTCATGTCGCACCACTTCCAGCGCCGTATGGTCGAGCGCCATGTGATGGAAGAGCAAGCTCGCCACCCAACGCTGGTTGAGCGCATCCTCGGCAAAGCGGATGCACATCAACGGCGCCTCACGGATATCCAGGCGATGCTGGCTGGCGTCAAAGCGAGCCTTCAATTGACCGGCGATGTCGCCATCGCCAGTACCGAGGAGCACTTGCTCCACACCCAGCGATGCCTTGCGCCAGACCACCTGCACCGGCTCGTCCAGACCTTCCCAGGCCATGGCGGTACGCAGGATGTCATGGCGGTCGATCACCCCCTGCAAGGCCTGGGTGAAAGCGTCGAGGCGTTCGCGACCGTCAAAGGAAAACTGTGCCTGCAAGACATAGGGATCGCCCTGCTCGGCCGACAGGTGATGGTAGAGAATGCCTTCCTGCAATGGCGCCAGCGGATAGATGTCCTGCACATTGCGCGCACCACCCGGCACGGCCGCCACGATGCAGTCGATGGCTTCCTGGCTCAACGCGGCCAGCGGCAACATCGCCGGGGTAATGTGGGTGCAACCCGGTGGAATCAGGCTGGCCGGGACGTCGATTTCATCACCGTCATGACCCACCGCCGCTGCCAGCGCGGCCAGGGTCGGTTGATTGAACAGCACGCGCACATCGGCGCTCAGGCCGGCCTGGCGCATCCGCTCGATCAGGCTGACCGCCAGCAGCGAATGCCCGCCCAGTTCGAAGAAGTGGTCATGGCGACCGACTTGCTCCAGGCCCAGCAGGTCCTGCCAGACTTGCGCCAGGACGGTTTCGGTTTCGCCTTGGGGGGCTTCGTAGCCTCGGGAGATGACGGCATCCAGCTGCGGTGTCGGCAGCGCCTTGCGGTCGAGTTTGCCGTTCGGTGTCAGGGGCAGTGCGTCCAGTCGGACGTAGGCCATTGGCACCATGTAGTCAGGCAGTTGTGTTTGCAGGTGCGCGCGCAGGGTTTCGATGTCTACGGTTTCGTCCAGTGAGTTCTGAGTGAAATAGGCGACCAGGCGTTTGTCGCCCGGCACGTCTTCACGTGCCAGGACCACGGTTTCCTTGATGTTTGGCGCCTGGGCGAGCTTGGCTTCGATCTCGCCCAGCTCGATGCGGAAACCACGGATCTTCACCTGGTCGTCGTTGCGGCCCAGGTATTCGATGTTGCCGTCCGGCAGGTAGCGGCCCAGGTCGCCAGTGCGATA
>NZ_CAXAPD010000066.1:0-5361 GCF_963970515.1 Pseudomonas sp. RL_5y_Pfl2_73
TTCACCCGGCCAAACTGATCGGTCCAGATTTCCTCACCTTTGGGGCCGACCACCAACGCGGTTTGCGGGCCTTTGACGATGGGGCGGTGGGTAGTCGCCAGCGGACGATAACTTTGCTGGGCGTCGATGCAGGTCAGGCTGCTTTCGAACTGCGCCGAAGGCGCGCCGCCGCCGGTTTCGCCGCTTTCCTGGGAAATGTAGTAGCGGGCGCCGACGATCAGGTACTCGCGGTTCTGGTCCTGGCGGGTGAAGCCGGTGAGGCTGAACAGATGCCCCGAGCCCAGGCCCCGGGCGTTGCCGGCCAGTTCGACCTGTTCGTGCAGGCTCTGCAAGGCTTCGATGCGGGTGCGGGCGTAGTGTTCGCCGTCTTGGCTCTGCACGTAAGTGCCGGGGTAGTCATACAGCGGATAGTCGCCGGCGGTGTGTGGGCGTGGCATGGCCGAGCGCACGTCGATGCGCGCGCTGGGGCGCTGGAAATCGTAGTCGTTGAGCTCAAGCGAACCGGGCTGGACTTCCTGGGCCAGGTGCCAGTCGTGGATGTGGTCGCGCTCGCGCTGCTGCTCGTTCTTCGGGTAGTAGGGCACCGAGCCGTAGCCAGGGGCCGTGGTGTGGGCGCCATAGGCATCGGCCAGCACCAGCACATGGCGACCCTGCTCATGGCGGAAGAAGTAGTAGATGCCTTCCTGTTCCATCAGGCGGCTGACGAAATCGAAGCTGGTCTCGCGATACTGCACGCAGTATTCCCACTCGCGATAAGGCCGGCTCAGGGCGTCTTCGAAATCGGAAAAGCCCAGGTCGCGGAACACCTGCTTGATGATTTGCGGGATGGTGAGGTTCTGGAAAATCCGGCAATCGGAGGTGCGGGTCAGCAGCCAAAACCACGGGCGCAGGGTGGCCTGGTAACTGGCGAACTGGCCCTGGTCGACGTTCTGGCTGCAACGGGCGACGATGCCATGGAAGTAGCGCTCGCCACCGCCATCGAGCTGCAGGCTCACGCTCATGGGCTTGCCGAGCAGCTGGTTGAGGTCGATGGCGTTGTCCAGCGAGTGCAACTGCAACTCGTAGTTGAACAGCCGCCCCAATTCTTCACCGCCGCCCATGTCCTTGAGCAACAGCACCTCAGGTCCGAGGGGGCTGGTGATCTTGGCCAGGCGTGAGGCTTGGTTGAATAACATCAATTATCCCTTGTTGATGCCTTGCATTCCTGTAGGAGCTGTCGAGCAACGCGAGGCTGCAATCTTTGCCCAGACCCTTGAGTCTAAAGCGAAAGATCAAAAGATCGCAGCCTTCGGCAGCTCCTACGGGGCGCTTGATAGCTAGAGTAGTGACGCTGATCGCATAATGTAGTGCCTTACGTGAGGTAGAGGAACCCGGTTCTTGATTGTTACCAGGCATTACTTGAATATCTGCCCCTTCGCGCGTCACCTCACGTCCATGGAAAGCGATTACTGTGACCTCTTACCGCATTCAAGAAGCTGATCTCGAAATCCCCGATACCTGGCAGGACCAGAGCATCAATATTTTCAAGCTGCCGGCAGTCGGTCCTGCTAAAGAAGCCAGTTTCGTCATCAGCCGCGATGCCAGCCAGGGCGACGCTCCTTTTGCCGAGTACGTGGACCGCCAACTCAAAAGCGCGGAGCAGCAGTTGCCGGGCTTCAAGCTGGTGCAGCGCTGGGACACGGTGCTGCAAGGGCACACCACCACGTTGCTGGATTACACCTGGCAACGCGAGGGGCGCGACCTGATGCTGCGCCAGGTGTTCATCGAGCGTAAGCCCTCGGTGCTGATCACCACCTTGACCACCACACCGACTGATTTCGCCTATCACGAGCCGGCCTGGAAGCTGGCGATGCATTCGTTCAAGCCACAGCCGCCGATTGTCTGAGCATCGACACGTCCCACTGAGCAGTCATACGAATCAGTAAGGTAGATGCGCGCAATGGATGCACAGGCAGCAGCACGTCTGGGTGATGAAATAGCCCACGGGTTCGGGTTGGCCGCAATGGTCGCCGGCGCCGTGGCCGGTGCTTTGATCGGTGCCGCGGTCGTTGCCGCGACGGTCGCCACCGGCGGCGTGGCGCTGGCGATCATGGCCGGTTCGATTGCGGCCGGCGGTTTGTCGATGTTCCAGATCGTCAAGGGCCTCTCCACCATCTTCAACCTGCCCGAGCCCACCACGGGGGCGTTGATAGTGGGCAGCTTCAACGTCTACATCAACGACCGCAATGCCATGCGGGCGGGCGAAGACACGTCATCTTCCTGCACCGGGCTGCCGCTGAACCATCCGATCTGGCCCTTTCCGGTGCTGATCGCCGAAGGCAGCGCCACGGTCTTCATCAACGGCAAACCGGCCGCGCGCCTGCACAGCAAAATGGTCTGCGGTGCTCACATCAAGAGCGGCAGCCCGAATACGTTCATCGGTGGGCCGACGGTGTCGGTGGCGTTTGTCCTGGATCTTGAAGGCTGGATGCACACCGGGTTGGAGGTATTGGGGTTGTTGGCGGCCGGTGCGGCATTGGTCATGGCCGCCATGGCAGGTATCGCCGTTCTTGTCGAATTCGTGGTGGTGGGCGGGTTGATCCTGGGGGGCATGGAGCTGCTAGGCGATTTAGGTGATCGTCTGGGGCCAGGCTATCGGGACTTGCTGCAAGGTGTCGCCGGTATGGCAATGCTGGGGCTGAGTCCGAAAATGGCGAAGGCGGCCAAGCCTGCCGAACTGCCGCCGCCCAAGTACAAGCCGGGCGTGACCGAGGCCGACATTCTGGCCATGCCGAAGGGGGCTCGACCCGACGCCGACACGTACCTGTCACCGCAGTATGTGAAAGAACACCTGGGCCAGTTCGAAAACGGCGCCTCACGCTTCACCACAAAGAACAACCTGGATAAGTACGGCATCGCCCAGCGCGACGGCACGACGTTCCTGATGCCCAAGGCTGAAGCCGATCAATTGATTGCCAATGCCAAGGGCGACAAGAGGGCATTGGAGAAGGCGCTTGGGCTTCCAGAAAATACCCTGGAAAGTAGTACCCTGGTGCGGGTCGATATCCCCGCGCCTAAAGACATGAACCTGCGGATTCCTTCAGGTAACGAGGCCGGTGCTAACGAGTTCTGGATTCCTGGCGGCAAGCTGCCGACCGGTGCCAGCGAGGCGGTCATCGATGCCGGGGGCATTTTGCCCAAAGACTTCAGTTGGACGCCGCTATGACGGTAGAGGTAGGCAAGTCATGAAATTTCAAGATGTTCTGGTCAGTCGCGAGCACATGTTTTCCGTGGGCATCGAACAAGACTCGGGTCGGTTCTATGTGTCCATACCGGTCAGCAACGGCATGGCCGACTACGAGGAATACTATGAAATCAATCAGGCGGCTTTTGAGCTGTTCAGGCGTGACCCGGACGCCGCGCTACCGTTTGTGGCGCGTTGCAGAAAGCGTGAGTTGGACGAGCTATTGATTGTCCAACCGGGAACGAATCGCGGCACCGCCATCTGATCGTCGAAGGGCAAGGAAGGTGAGGCGGGCTCGCCTACACGGAGGTAGTGAGAATCCAATGAGTGCCAACCTGGACAACGTATGGCAACTGGCCCTGGCTAATGACGAGCTGGACAAATTCCTTGTCGGCGAGCGGTTCTACTTCCAAGAAGCCCAGAACGACAACGAAGAACCGCAGAACATCGTCGCGGCTTTCGATTTGCGGGTGCTGCGTTACTGGCAACAGACCCGCGACCCCCAGTTCCCTGAGCGCCTAGTGGCGGCTTTGCTCAAGATTCTCGCGAGCTATCCTGATCGTAATCGGGCGATTTATGTCGCCGCGGTGTGGGTCTGGTACTACCGGCTTTGCCTGAGCAAAAAGCAGACACAACCCGAGGGGCTTTATGCCGACCTGTTCGAGGTCGATATGGGCGCGGTGGCGCTGGCCCTCCAGCGGCAGCTTGAGCTCAACAAGGCTGAGCTCGTCCAGGACACGCGGTGGGCGGGCGGCAGCTGGAACAGCCAGAACGGCCTGTGGGCGCCGCTGATGCGCACCGCTCTGGGCGTCCGGGATCAGCTGGGCGGCCCTGACTTCGTGCCGGTCAATCGCTGAGTGATGAATGATGTGCTGAAGGCCTACGTGGAAAGAGCCGACGGTGACTCGATTCGTGTTCGAATCATGGATCACGCGCTGGATTCTCCCCTGCGTGCCATCGGGTTTTCGAATGCGGCAGAACAAGATATCTACCTTTTGCGCGTCGCGGACGACAAGCGCAAGGCTAAGGTCTTCGATGAGCTGCGTTCTTTGCGGGTGGCCTTTTCGGCGGGCAAGGAATGGTGTCCCTGCGAAGTGTTCGAATATCTCCGTGACGAGCAACTGCTGAGCGGCAAGTACTTGCGAGTCGCGTGGACGCAGCCTGGCCAATACATGCTTACGAACGCGTGATATTGCTTCCGCTGGGCTGCGTTGTAGGAGCTGTCGAGTGCAACGAGGCTGCGATCCTTCCCCAGACACTTGAGTCTCAAGCGAAAGATCAAAAGATCGTCCGAACGCGGCCCGAGCCTTCGTCAGCTCCCACAACGTTCCTGCCATGAACCTCAGCGTTTGGCCTTTGCCGGGAACAATGCTTTTACCGCCGCATCAATCACACCCTTGATGCCCTTGCCTTTGGCATCCACTTCGCCGGCGCCACCGGAGTTGAGGTCCAGACGGCCGCCGGTGTCGATGTTGCCATTGCCACTGGCGTAGATATTGAACGCGGTGCCCGAGATATTGATTTCGCCACTGGCATTGAACTCCAGCACGCTTTTGCCACACACCAGTCGAATCTGCGACCCCGCCTCCATGAGGTACTGGGTCGCGACGCTGTCGCTCTTGGTTCCGCCGACGACCAGGGCATCGTTGCGTTGTACTGCCCGCAGTCGGTCTTGGCCAATGCGTACGGTTTCGTTGTGGCCGATGCTTTTGTTGCGGTCATGGCCCACCGAATGGCTCTCGTCCACCTCGACCACGATGTCCTGGTTGCGCTCGGCATGGATGTACAGCTGCTCGGCGCCTTTCTTGTCTTCCATGCGGATTTCGTTGAAATTCGCTGGCGTGCCGCCCTTGCTCGAACGGCTTTTGGTGCCGCTCTGCGTGGCATTGGCGGGCAACGCATAGGGCACGGTTTGTTCGGCGTTATACACACGACCGGTGACGATGGGGCGGTCCGGGTCGCCTTCAAGGAAGCTGACGATCACTTCCTGGCCAATGCGCGGGATCTGCACCGAGCCCCAGTTCTTGCCGGCCCAGGATTGCGACACCCGGATCCAGCACGAGCTGTTCTCGTTGGATTGGTCGTGACGGTCCCAGTAGAAGTGCACCTTCACCCGGCCAAACTGATCGGTCCAGATT
>NZ_CAXAPD010000067.1:0-5111 GCF_963970515.1 Pseudomonas sp. RL_5y_Pfl2_73
TGGTAGTGCAGGGCCTTTTGGCTGAGGCGACCATTGCGGTCGTAGCGCGTGCGGGTCAACAGACTGCCTTGGGTGCGCAAGACCTCGTCATGCAGTTGATCGCGCTCGAAGTCGCTGATCACCCGGCTACCCAGGTTGATTTGATGCAGATGGCCGCTGCCGTAGTACAAATGGTTGAGCTGACGCTGATCGGGCAGGGTCAGGGTTTGCAGGTTGCCCAGTTCATCGTAGTCGTACTGCAACAGGCCGGCGCTATTGGTCTCGCTGAGCAGTTGGCCGAGGGCGTCGAAGGTGTAGTCGAGTCGCTGTTGGTCGCCTTGGTTATCGGTAAAACTGATCGCCAGCAGGTTGTCGGCATTGTCATAGGCATAATCGGTGACCCCATCGTCGGTGCGTTTGCGGATCAACCGTCCCAGGGCATCGCGCTCGAAGTGGTGTTGCAGCGGGGTGGGTGATTCGACGCTGTCCTTGCCGTCCAGATCGGGCTCGGCATTCGGTGCAGGAATATGGTGGATGCCGGTGACATCACCCAACGGGTTGTACTGATAAATACGTCCACTGCCATCCAGGTCCTGCTGGGCCAGCAGGCGGTCCAGCACGTCCCACTCGAAGCGGTAGTGTTCGCGGTTTTCATTACTCAGGTGCAGCAGGCGGCCATAGGCGTCGTAGCCAAACTCGACGCTGTGGCCGAGGGCATCGACCCGCTGGATCAGCCTGCCACTGCGGTCATAACGCAGGCGGGTGATGCGCTGGGCCGGGTCGGTGTAGGCGGTCAACTGGCCGGCGGCGTCGATGTCGTAGCGATCAATACGGCCGTCGGGGCGTTGGCTTTCGATCAGGTAGCCGCGGGCGTCATACCGATAGTGGGTATGCTCGCCGCGGGCGTTGATGGTTTCGCTGAGCAGGCCACGCCGATCATAGCGGTAGTGGGTCTCGTGGTTGGAGCAGTCACGGTAGTTGAGCAGTTGCCCGTGAACGTTCCAACGCAAATATTTGTGTTTGTCTAAAGGGTCGGTGATGCATTCGACCTGGCCCTGGGCGTTATACCGGTACTGGCTCTTTCGACCGAGAGGATCTTGCTCCCACAGCAGATTACCCTGGCCATCGTAACCGAAGCGTTGAGTGCGCCCGGCGCCATCGGTGATGCGCAGTGGCAACGCCCAGTGGCGGGTGTAGCGGATCCTTTCGCAGCGGCCCAGCGGGTCGCGGGTTTCGATCAGGCGGCCGAGTTCGTCGTAGCCGTATTGCCATTCGCCGCCCTGCGGGTCAATGCTCTTGAGCAGTTGGCCGCCCAGCACGTCTTCCTGCCAGCAGTGCCCCATGGGGTCGATGTGTTTGTAGATCTCATAGAAGGGCCCCCAGTAGTAATGGTCCTGGCGACCGAGGCTGTCGGTGACGTGGGTTTCGCCTTTTTCCAGGTCGTACTCGAAGCGATAGTCCTCGCCATCGCTGCCCCAATGGCGGATGACGCGCCACTCATGATCAGGTTGAGGTTCGAGCAGGGGCGGAAATTTGCAGAGGCTGCCGTCTGCGCGCACCGATTGAGGACGTTGTGCGGGAACTTCGAAACGTTGCCATTGATACTGTCGGGTCGCGCCGCTGGGCAGTGTATGGCTATCGAGGAAGCCTTGCGCCGTGTAAGTGAAGCGACGCAGGACTTGGCCTGTGGCATCGAGTACTTCCTGCAACTGGCCGCTTTGGGTGTAGCGATAGCTGGCAAGCACTTCGGTGTGTTCGATCCGGGGATCATTGCCAAGCTTGATGTAGAGTCGTTCCACTTGGCTGACCCGCTTCGGGTGCTGCGTGTCATAGCTCAGCCGAACGGTAGTTTGGCTCAAATCGTCGCACACGTAGTGCAGCCGGCCTGTTTGATCGTAGAGAAGCCCCAACGTGTTTAGGTTGCGATCGCCAAGTTTAATCAGGCGCGAGCGTTTCGGGTTGTGCGGGTCACTCTGGAAGACTTGGTAGAGACCGGTGTAGATGTCCTCCACCACGGTCTGCCCGTCTTCCAATTGAAAGAATGTCAGCCCATCGAGCACGCTGACAAAAGCATCACCTGCTTTGAGCCGACCCAGTTCCAGGCGGGTGCCTTCGTCGTCGACATAGATCCACAATTCGCCACCCTCGGGATGAGGCACACGCAGGATTTCCACTTCATAGGGCACGCTCCAGCCCATGCCGAACAAGCCGTCATTGCGTAGATCGTTACTGTCGTAGCCTCTGGCCCATTCAATAGGAAGCAAAGCAGGCAATGTGAAATCTTGATCCTCTGGACCACCCAGGACTTTACTTCCGGTCGAGACAATCACAGGGTTGCCCTTGCATCCCCCAATGCGCCACCACGGTTTGGGGCTGCCCTTCGGTCGCGGTCTGAGCTTGATTTTGCGCGAGATCAACATGCCGGCCACCATGCCGGTGAACTGCGCAATCTTGCTTTTGCCATTGCGGATATCCCGCACGGTCAGCGGCTCACCCCCGATGCGCACGTTGGGAGAGACATTGGCATCGCTGTCGATGGTTGCATCGCACGTGGTCTTGTCGCCGGCTCGGGCGGCCGGCTGTCCGTTGATGAACACCTTGCTGGACCCTTGCGCGATGTAGGTATCGGGCATAGGGGGATGGCGTTCGCAGGTGACCTTATCCTGGTCTGCTGGCTCTGTTCCCGGGGCTGCTGGTGTGGTGAGAGGAGGATTGAAGATGTCGTAGATCGCCATGCCCAGCCCGAGCACAGGTAAGAGCATGGGCGCGGCGGACATCGCCATTGCTCCGACATTGTCCAGAAATGACGGTTCTGCCTCCTCTTCGGAGGCGTCCGCGCCGCTGCCTCCTGTGCTGCGCCCTGCGGCCCGAGCTGCGGCCTTTCCGTTGACGCGGGTGTCTTGCGAGCCGCTTTCAATCTTGCCGAATGGCTCTGCCGGGAACACGCTGTTGGCAAGGGATTCACCCCCGCCGGTGATGGCTTCACCGGTGCTCTTGTCACCGATGGGAATCATGCTGGCACCGCCTACCAGTGCTCCAGCAATCACAGGGACGAGGACGGCCGCCGCACCGCCCGTGCCCACCACCGCGACAACGGTGCCGGCAATCGCCGCCGCAACGAGAGCGGTCGCGGCGGCGTAGACAACCGCTTCTGCCAATGCACTCATCAGTTCGGCAGCCAGTGGTGGGTGAAGGATCGCGTCTCCTTCCCTGGCGGCATGGACGTTCTGCGCCATTGGTGTGTGCTCCTTGCTGTGGCGTGTATGCAAATGGATTGAGTGGCCTGATCAGGAAAAGAGCAGGCTGTCTTTGATCACGCGCCAATGGCTGATATCTGCCTCGGTAAGCGCGCTGTGTTTGCTGTAGTTCAGGACCAGCAGGCGTTGTTGCCCAGGCAGTTGGCAGGCCAACTGGAGCTGATACATAGGCTGATTTCCGTGCGTGAACTGGAGTGCTGCTTCACGACCTTCGACTTGCTTGTCTTTCCCAATAAAAACGGTCACGGGATCAGTGCAGGTCAACGCGGTGAGCCGTTTGTGCAGCAAGTCCAGTTGAAATGTGTAGGCATCATCCAGGGTCTGGTGTTCTGGTAGCGCGCTACGAGCGATGACCAAGGTGGTTTGCCGCTCGCGAAACTGGAGCATGTTCAGTGTTGTGTCTTCGGGCATCTCATCGCCGAGGTCGACGTTGAGATCCTGAGTCAGGTATCTGGCCATTCAGGTGTTCCTTAGCTGGGGAAGTGCAGGTCAGTCATCAGAGGTCTCAGCCCTCCTGAAAATGGCTGTTGACCTCATTTTTGAGCGCGCTGGCATCTCGTCCGTCAGCGGAGGCGGCAGCAGTGCCGCCTTCCACGTTGAGATCCAGCATGCCGTCGGGGGTGTTGATCTGGCCGGACTGCAATCCGGTGATGTTGAAGTTCTCGCAGGTGATATTCAGCGTGCCGTTGGCCTGCAGTTCGATCACCGTCTTGCCGCATTTCAGGCGTAAAGCGTTGCCCACTTCGACGGTGTATTCGTTGGCGATCGAGTCACTTTTGCTGCCGCCTACTTTCAGCGTGTCATTGGCCTTCACCACCCGCATGCGGGTGCGGCCCACGGTGATGGTTTCGTCCTGGCCCACCTGGCTGTTTCGGTCAGCGCCAATCGATTGGGTCTGGTTGTTCTTGACCACTGTGTTCTGGTCTTTCTGAGCATGGACAAACACCTCTTCCTGCCCCAACTCATCCTCAAAGCGCAGTTCATTAAAACCTTCGCCCTTATGGGTTCGGCTCTTGATAGTCATCCGCGTCTTGTGCTTGGGCAGCTCATACGGAGGCAGATTGGTCTGTCGGTAGGCGCGCCCCGTGGCAATGGGTTGGTCAGGGTCGCCATCCAGATAGCTGATGATCAATTCCTGACCTACACGGGGAATCGCCATCGCCCCCCAGGTCGCGCCCGCCCAGCCCTGGGCCACACGAATCCAGCACGAACTCTGATCGTTGTTTTTATCCGAACGATCCCACGGGAACTGCACTTTCACCCGTCCCCATTCATCGCAATAAATCTCTTCCCCCGGTGGCCCAACCACCGTGGCGATCTGCGGGCCGTCGATGCAGGGTTTGTCACGCAACGGCGCCTTCCAATCCGAGGTCCAGCGGATGGCGCTGGCCTTCAACGAGTAAGCCGTACCGAGGCCGCTACCAAACGATTCTTCCTGCAAGCTGGTGTGCTGTTTGCCTTCGTGCTGGATGGCGATGGTGCGCCAGCGGTCGTTGAAGTCTTCGCGTGGATGATCGTTGAGGTCGAACGCCAACCCCGGTTGCAGGCGCGCGTCGTCGCCTTCCAGATGGGCCAGCTTGGCGTCGTTGCGCAGCGCGGCCAGCCGCGTCTTGGTAAAGGGCTTGCCGGCGATGTCGCGCTTGTAGCGCCCGGGATAGTTGTAGCGTTCGTAGTCCTTGTGTTGGTTGTTCAGGTCCTGGTCGCCGGTGGCGGTGTGCTGCTGGTTGTAGCGCGGATGGGTGAAGGTATAGTCGCGCTGCACCTGCACGGCGGTGCGCACCTGTTCGGTGTAGTGGAAGCGGGTCAGTGCCGGTTCCGGGGCATCGCCGCCACTCATGGGTTGGTAGATCACTGGGCAATCGGTGTGGGTGCCGA
>NZ_CAXAPD010000068.1:0-5054 GCF_963970515.1 Pseudomonas sp. RL_5y_Pfl2_73
CCTGGTACCAATGCGACCACCTTGGCACGCCGATGGAGTTGACGGACGAACACGGCGACATCGCCTGGAGCGGGGTCTACAAGGCCTGGGGCCTGGCCAAGGAGCAACGCAGCGAGACCGCCAAACGCGCGGACATCCGCAATCCGTTGCGCTTTCAAGGCCAGTACTTCGATGTGGAGACCGGGCTGCACTACAACCGCTATCGGTACTATGATCCACAGGTCGGGCGGTTTATTGGCAAGGACCCGATTGGGTTTACGGGTGGACTCAACGTCTATGCTTATGCACCGAATCCGATTGATTGGATTGATCCGCTAGGGTTATCAAGAGTCTATAAAGACGCACCATATCATGGGGCAGCAGATAATTCAGTCAAAAGTCGAGCCCCCTCAAATGGGCAGGCCGCATTGGACAACTCTATTCAAGTCAAAGATTCCTCCCCTCGGAGAGTTGGAGTTGACGTTAAAAATAATGAACTAGTTGTCCTGGACAGGACACAAACACTCCCCAATGACGACGAGGAATTTCATGGGCATGTTCGATGCTGGTGTGACCTTCACACCGATCAACAAAACGCACTAAAAAGAGCACAACAAGTCACAAGCAAAGGAAAAATAAGGAGATAACCATGCCAGAGGCTCATGACAAAGACAAAATAGAACTATTACTTAAATCTGATGATGAGCAAACAATCATAGATGCAATCATGTACATGACATTCAACATAAACGACCCGGATTGGATTCAAAACAAATGCAGCGAGCAAATTAATTCAAAAAAAAGCTCCAATATCACGGAGTTATCCATTACATGCCTTGGGCATGTAGCACGAATGCACAGAACAATAAATATGAGCACTACCATCCCACTACTAAATAAACTTTTAAAGACCAAAGAGTTCTCTGGACACGCCAGAGATGCTCTGGATGATATTGAGCAGTTCGCTAAAAAAAACCAAACACAGCCATAAGGCGATGAAAAATTTTTATTCGACACTGCAAATCAATGCTCGACTTTAGACCATTACTCGCAAGCAGAGTGAGCACAATGAAATGACAGAGATAATTCGACTCGACGACACCACCGACCACGGCGGTGTTGTCACCGAATCCATCCCCCATACCAACCTCAACGGTAAACCGATGGCTGGCAAGGGCCACATGGTGATGTGCCCCTTATGCAAGGGGGCCTTCCCGATTGCCGAAGGCAGCAGCACCTACTCCGTCAACGGCATTCCCGTGGCGTTGGATGGCATGAAGACCACCTGCGGCGCCACCCTGATCGCCAGCGGCTCCCGCGGCACCGTACATCGCTGACAGGCGCCCCGTTCTTTAACAACCTGACGTCACCGGCATTGGCTTGATCGCGCCAATGCCTATGCCAACTCAAACCCGCGACGCCGAAGGCGGGCTGTGGAAGTACGATTACGATCAACGCAGCAACATCATCGAAACCATCGACCCGCTGGAGAACACCACCCAGTACACCTACAACAGCGATAACCTGCCCGTGGTCATTACCGATGCCAACGGCGGCAGCAAACAACTGGCCTACAACGCAGACGGCCAACTGGTCCGCTACACCGACTGCTCGGGCAAGGTCAGCCAATGGGAGTACGATGCGCTGGGCCATCTCAGCCGTTTCACCGACGCCGAAGGCAATGTCTCCACCTACGAATACCGCGCCGGGCAACTGGTGCGACTTATCCACCCGGACAAAACTGAAGAGCACTTCGAACGCGACGCCGAAGGTCGCCTGCTCACCCACACCGACGCTCTGCGCCAGCACACCGCTTGGCACTATAACGAGGCCGGATTAATCCAGCAGCGCCTTGATGCCAACGGCACAACCCTCGACTACCGCTGGGATCGCCTCGGCCAACTGATCGAACTGCGCAACGAAAACAACAGCAGCGCCAGCTTCAAGTACGACCCCGCCGGTCGCCTGATCAAGGAAACCGGCTTCGACCAACAGACCACCCACTACCTTTACGATCACGGCAGCAATCAACCGACCCGCCGCCTTGATGGCGACCGCGTTACCGAGTTTGAGTACGATCCACTCGGCCGACTGATCGCCCGCCATGCCGGCCACGAAGCATGAATACGATGCCCTCAACCAGCGTATCGCCACCACTCGCCCGGACGGCCACCGCGTCAGTTGGTTGACCTATGGCAGTGGCCATCTGCTGGCCTTGAAGGTCGACGATACGGAACTGCTCAGCTACCAACGTGACAACCTCCATCGTGAAATCGCCCGCAACCAAGGCAACGGCCTGCAACAACGCCAGGCCTGGTCACCCAACGGCCAGTTGCAGGAACAAGCCATCGGTAAACGCGGCGATGCCCAGCGCTTGGTGGTACGCAATTACCGGCATGATGCCGCCGGCCAACTGACCCGTATTGACGACACCCGGCGCGGAGCTCTCAGCTACCGCTACGATCCGCTCGGTCGCCTGCTTGCCGCCCAGACCATCAATGGCGAAGAGACCTTCGCCTTCGATCCAGCCAGCAACCTGCTGGACCCACAGGCACCGCGCCGTCCCAATCAATACGGCCCAACCAAGCTGCTAGACAACCTGCTGCGTGACTACGTCGGCACCCACTACAGCTACGACGAGCGCGGCAACCTCAAGGAACGCCTGCACAACGGCAAGAAATCCCATTTCACCTGGGACCTGTACGACCGTCTAATCGGCTACGCAGATGACAGATTGACCGCCACCTTTGCCTACGACGCCCTGGGCCGGCGCCTGTTCAAGCTGTCCAAAGCCAAGTACTACGACCGCCGCGAAGCCGGGCCGATGTGGAACAAGCTGGAACGCGCCAAGCTCGATGAACAGTACGGCTGCGGCTACACGATCTATGGCTGGGACGGCGATGTGCTGGCCTTTGAAAGTCGCAACAACGACAAGAGCGAACGCCTGACCCACTACTTTTTCGAGCCGGGCAGTTTTGTGCCGGTGGCTCAGGCGGTGGAACAACGCAGCATCCAACTGGTGGCCGAGCCGGTCTATGAAGGCGCTTACGACATCGACCGCGATCCGCTGTGGCAACACAAACCTAAGCCTGTGACCTTCAGCGCAGTGGCGTGGTACCAGTGTGACCACCTCGGCACGCCGATGGAGCTGACCGACGAACAGGGCGATATCGCCTGGACCGGGGTCTACAAAGCTTGGGGGCTAGCCAAGGAGCAGCGTAGCGAGACCGCCAAACGTACCGACATCCGCAATCCGTTGCGCTTTCAGGGGCAGTACTTCGATGTCGAAACCGGGCTGCACTACAACCGCTATCGGTACTATGATCCGCAAGTGGGTCGGTTTATCGGCAAGGATCCGATTGGGTTTGCGGGTGCCTTCAATGTGTATTCCTATGCGCCGAATCCGGTAGAGTGGGTTGATGCGCTTGGGTTATCTAAAAAGATGGGAGATACAAGATGTAATTGTTCCCCTTGCCCGAGCTCACCACTGCAAGTAGATCCAAGGAACTTGCGGTCTCGACAAACAAGAGCAGAAATGTCTAGAAACAGGGTGGACAAACTCACTTCGAGAATGAGAAAAGACGGATATGATGAAAGCTATCCAATTGACGTTGCTAACGTTGATGGCAGCCTCATAATAATCGACGGACACCATCGAGCCCAAGCTGCCACGAGGGCTCGCATTGGCCAAGTTCCGGTAATTGTTCACAGCATTGACCCAGAAACCGCCAAAAAACTTCAAAACGATAGAGATGAGTCGAGGTGTCAATGAAAAAAATAACCCTATATCAATTTTTTGAAATACTTAAAAAATTTTCCAACACTCAAGGAATGCTGATAGCAGAATTTCTCAAGGCGCCAGAGACACAAACGGAATGGCCAAAACATGGGAAAGTCACAATTAACGGAAAAACATGGGAGTTCAGAAAACATGGAGCAGGCATCTGCTTTACAAATACAGAAACAAAAGAAGAAATCGATGTTCACAAAGGCCTGGAATCAGCCCCATACACAGCTGACGAATGGAGGCTAGAAACTTATTTTACATCACTAGAAAGAATTACCGTATCGCACGACCAAATAGAATTTGACTTACACACTAAAGATAGCTTAAGAAAACTGATGCGCACTCTACAAAACTCGTCAATTACAATACCAATAGATTACGAGACAATAACTTAACCACAATGCGAGTCACAGGCGAACCAGCACGCAAACATACAAAGAACCACTCAACTAAGTGCCTGAAGAAAAGTTTTCACGTATTTCCAATGCGTGCATTTTTTGCGGAGACCATGCTGCACAAGGACTTCAACCAAAATCCACTGACCAGCAAAACGCGAAAACCTCTATCCGAGTACTTAAAAAACAGAAGTCGGACAAAATAAAATGAAAGCAGTCGTTCGCTTAGGAGACACAACAGACCACGGCGGTGTTGTCACCGAATCCATTCCCCACACCAACCTCAACGGTAAACCGATGGCTGGCAAGGGCCACATGGTGATGTGCCCCTTATGCAAAGGCCCCTTCCCGATCGCCGAAGGCAGCAGCACCTATTCCGTCAACGGTATCCCCGTAGCCTTGGATGGCATGAAGACCACCTGCGGCGCCACCCTGATCGCCAGCGGCTCCCGCAGCGCCGTTCACCGCTGACCGGCAACCCCTTTCTTTAACAACCAGACGACACCGGCATTGGCTTGATCGCACCAATGCCCCTGCCCGTGTCAAAACCCGTGACGCCGAAGGCGGGCTGTGGAAGTACAACTACGATCAACGCGGCAACATCATCGAAACCATCGACCCCCTGGAGAACAAAACCCAGTACACCTACAACAGCGATAACCTGCCAGTGGTCATCACTGATGCCAACGGCGGTAGCAAGCAACTGGCCTACAACGCCGACGGCCAACTGATCCGCTACACCGACTGCTCGGGCAAAATCAGTCAGTGGGACTACGATGCACTCGGCCAGCTCAGCCGCTTCACCGATGCCGAAGGTCACGTCACCACCTACGAGTACCGCGCCGGGCAACTGGTGCGACTGATCCACCCCGACAAAACCGACGAACTCTTCG
>NZ_CAXAPD010000069.1:0-4777 GCF_963970515.1 Pseudomonas sp. RL_5y_Pfl2_73
CGGCCGCTGCGGTCGTATTCGCTGCGGGTGCTGATTTGCCCTTGGGTGCGCAGCACTTCGCGGTGCAGGCGGTCGCGTTCGAAGTCGCTGATGACCTGGCCGTCGAGGTTGATCTGGTGCAGGTGGCCGCTGCCGTAGTACAGGCGGTTGACCCAGCGGCCATCGGGCAGTTGGGTCTGGATCAGGTTGCCGAGTTCGTCGTAGTGGTGTTGCAGGCTGCCGGCGGCGCTGTTTTCGGCGAGCAACTGGCCGAGGGCGTCGTAGGCGAAGCTCAGGGTTTGCGCGTTGCCTTGCAGGTCGGTGAAGGCGGGTTACACGCCTGCTTTTGAGGTGTAGGCGATCCGTGGCGAGGGAGCTTGCTCCCGCTCGGCGGCGCAGCCGTCGTAAACCGGCTGATGCGGTTTATCTGGAGAATGCGTCAGCCTGTTTTGGGGCGGCTTCGCCACCCAGCGGGAGCAAGCTCCCTCGCCACGGGTTGGTGGTGTCGCGGTTAGCGTGGGTCGACGTTATCCAGCACACGGTTGGCCAGCATTGAACTCAGTTCGATCAATTGCTGGATGCCGAGGGCGATGTGGCGGCGGGGGCCTTCCAGGTCGAAGGCCAGGTTGCTGATCATCGCATCGGCTGACGCGAGGTTTTCGCTGAGGTTGGCGAGCAGGCATTCGTTGTCGGCGTTTTTTGCCACGGTGAAGAGCTGGCCCGGTTTGGATGCATCTTCGGGTTTTTCCGGTTTGGGTAACAGGTAGTGATCCAAGACGCGTTTGGTGGTTTCGTCGTGCTTTTTGGCTTTGGATTTGGTTTGCGCGGAAGTGTTGTCCGTTTCCGGAGGGTTTGGAGTTATTTTGAACATAAGCTGGAATCCTCGAGTTAGGCCGCGACCCTTTCCCTACTAAAAGAAGGGTGGCGGCTGTACGCAGGTTAGTAGACCGGGGATTCCAGCATTGCCGGCGCGCCGAAGCGCCCTGCGCACAGCCACCATCAAGGACAGGAATTGGAACACCTGCCTGAGTGGATAGCTCATGCATCTTGCGGAAAACCTCGGGCTACTAAACCCGACCACTGATGGGCAGTGGCAGGGAAACGATAGAACCCATGGGCAAGGCGCACAAGCGGACGGATTCTGGCGTAGTTGTAGGCAATGGCGCAAGGATTCGTAGCTTGGTGGAAGTGTTGTGGGGGGAGAATAAACAAGCCTTCGTAATGCCCAGGATTCGGGGCGAGGGAGCGTGCTCTCGCTCAATGGCGCAGCGGTTTTTCTGTAGGAATGCGCCGGCCTTTTTGGGGCGGCTTCGCCGCCCAGCGGGAGCAAGCTCCCTCGCCACGGGAATTTGCGCTTAACCTGCGCCTAGTAATTTGTTCGCAAGCGCCAGATCGAACGGCTTGTTCCCAAATATTGATTTAGTCGCCAGGGCTTTCTTGAGCACATCCGAATCCAGGCTCAGATTGTTTTTGTGCGCTGCAAAGACAATCGTCAGGAATGGAAACGCATAGTTATCCGGCTCGGCCAACACGTCATCGATTAATGCGGGGGAGCCAAGAACGCTGTGCTCTGCCTTGGGCAGGTAAAATTTCTCGAGCCGTTCGGTTATTTTTTTGACGGTTGCGCTGATGGCTTGAGGGGACGGAGTTCTGATGATGCCGCCCAGCTCGTCACCTAACTGTTTTGCTTCCTCCGACAAGGAGCTCTTCGACAAAAATGATGAATTCAGCAGCCGGCTCTCGTAGGGTGGAGATTGCTCTTTACAGAAGCTGAAGGCCTCGCACGTATAGATCTCCAACCCCGCGTAATAACCGTCGGCCTTGGTCAAGTGTTGAACGTAGATTTCCCCAAGCTTTTCCTTGGCAGCGAGCAGGTCAAGTTTATTTTTGCTGGCCTTCAGGTCAAGGTGGGGTGACGTTGTTTGCTTCAGCGCCGCCAGTAACTCCGCTTCCAGGTACTTGCGAATTTCCACACTCATGACGTAGACCTGAGCGAGTCTCGTGGGGCAATCACTTCATGCTCATCCGTTGGCTCGATCGCCATATAAATGTCAAAGCTTGTCCGGGCTAGAAACCGAGGGCTCTAGAGCCATGCTTTGGTCAGGCCTTTTTTCCAAGTAAAACTTCAGATATTTTTTGGGTCTTTCTTGAAAGGCTCGAGCTTTGCCGAAGCTGTAGGCGTCATCAAAGTACCTATAAGCCTGCGCGTGGTCTCCCAGCTCAAAATAGACCATTCCCAGGTTAATCAGCGGCCCTGTATCGATATCCGATTCCCGGCCATCCAAGGTCTTTTGTGCCCAGTCTTTAGCAGCCTCGAAATCCCCATTGTCAAAATGCAGGTTGAAAAAAGAACCTGTGACCCAGGCTGACAAAGGTGTCCATTCCAGCTTCGGTTCAGGAAGCAATTCCCAAGCTTTTTGGTACAGGGCTTGAGCTTCATTTTTTTTGTTTTGCTCATCGAGCTCATTACCCGACGCCATGATGCGCATTACTTCGTCTGCCAGCGTCGGGCTTTCATCTGCCAAGCCTTTCATAGACGTTCCTGTTACGGCTTTCTGCCGGGCCAATAAAATCACCGGGGTCCTATCTCTATCTGTCGGGAGCGAGCCTTTGGCGGCTTGTCGACAATGACTGGATGCCGGGGCGGTGTGGCGTGGTGATCCTTTCGGACCGAGAGAGTGTCGTTCATCCCGAGAGATCACTGACCGGGCGCCACCATCAATCCCTGTGGGAGCGAGCTCGCGATGGCGGCAGCACGTTACATCTCCGATCCCTCCAGATTGATCCTCTACGCGTTAACTTTGTAGCGGTGAAGTCAACGCGATACTTTTCCAGCTCGCCTTTCGTTTTTTCTCCAAGAGCGAGGCTAAAGCGTCGCCCTCAGGCAGCCCTTTCTTCGGCAGCTTGAAGGGAACCAGAACGTAGAGCTTTACCGAGTCCTCATGGTGTTCATCCACGGGTTCTTCGGTGGTGTTCCAAATTTTGTCCACGACCAACAGCGCGTCGGTATCGCTCGGCCAGCTGAGCTGGGCGAAGTCTTTATCTATTTTTGAAATGATCTGGCCTTCCGACAAGGGGCCGTTATTGAACGTGTGGCGAGCGAGCAGGGAGAGCAACTCAACCGGGAAAACCCAAGGACTGTGCGGGGGAAAACCTTGCTGCGTGAGAGGCCAGTCGCCGGGCAAGCATACGAATAATTCGGTATGAGGGCTTTTGGCAAAAAGTCCGATGGTGAAGAGTAACTTGAACTTGTTCTTACCCTCGATGCAGCTGATACGCAGCTCCAGCCCCGCTTCATTACTGAAGGGACTTAGTTGCGCGGGTAAAACCCAACCTGCTGTGTTGTGCACGAAAGTGGCTATAGGTCCGCCGAATTCTTCGGCCGGGTTCTCAATAACGTCCATGATACTGACGGCCCCGGCATTTCTTAAGACGGCCGCCATGTCTGTAAATCCCCAGGTATTGGCGATGTCCAACGGCGCGGTATTCAGCCGGGTGTGTAGTCGATTGATGTCGGCATGGTGTTCTATAAGAAGATTGACGATGTGCTGGTGCCCGGAGGTGATCGCGTCAATCAGCGGGGTGGTTATGCTGTCAGGCCAACCGTCTACCAAGGCACCAGCCTCAAGAAACCATTGGCATGTTTGCAGATGCCCGTTGCCGGCGGCGGCGGCAAGGGGGGTGCTGTTGCCGGAACTCGCGGCAGGTTGGTCCAGTGCGATACCTAAAGCCACCAATAAGCGGCAAACTTCGGTTTGACCCTGTTCGGCAGCCATGTGCAGTAACGTCTCCTGCCCCTCAAGGCCATACAGGGGCAGGTGCAATAGAGCGGGATTTTCCTCCAGATGCTTTTTTAGCGAGGCTTCATTTCCCGAGGCGATGTCGGCATGAATGACGGATAAAGTCTCGATGTTCTTCTCATAAATTTCTTCTGGGTTGGTCATTTAAAAAATTCCTTTTGCCATTTGATCACCCATTTTTTTCAATGCGTTTTCGACACTGGCCGTCCCACCGATGTCCGCTTTCTGAAGAATTTCATAAACCTTTTTCGCGCTGGCTACCGAGTGATTTCCCCCACCATTTTGGGCCCAAGTGAAGTTGCGCGGATCGTCGTTCAGGCCGATTTTGTGTTTGGCCAGAATTTTTTGCGAGTCGGTAATGTATTTTCGATTTTGCGCTTTCCAGCTTTTCGGAGCTTTTTCGCGGACGATATGATGGTAGTGCGGCTTCACCATACCCTTAGGCGCAGGACCCATCGCTCTCTTCTGTGAGGCGCTGAGTCGACAAACTTCCCAACCCCAAGGATCCACCCACCCAATAGGATTCGGTGCGTATTGATAGAGGTTGAATCCACCCGCCAACCCAATCGGATCCGGCGTAGTAAACCGTCCCACATCCGGATCATAAAACCTGAACGTATTGAAATGTAGCCCCGTTTCCCGATCCAGGTACTGCCCTTGGAACCGCAAATTCTGCTCTTCGATGTAGTACGGCTCGCGCACCTCTTCCAGCGTATTGCCCCACACCCGATACGTCGCCTGCCAAACATTGTGCCCGTCGGCTTCGGTGAGTTGTTCCGGCAGGCCGTTGAGGTCGTTGTGGTAGTAGCGGATCTTTTGCAGCGGGCCGCTGCCGTCGACGCGGGCCAGGGGTTCGTAGCCGTCGTCTTCATAGAGGTACAGGCTGGTTTGCTGGTGGCGGTGTTCCTGCAACAGGCGCAGGCCATCCCAGGTGAAACGGGTTTCGCCCAGCGGGTAACCATTGCTGTCGTGTTCGGTTTTTTCGATGCGCCGGCCCA
>NZ_CAXAPD010000070.1:0-4483 GCF_963970515.1 Pseudomonas sp. RL_5y_Pfl2_73
ATCAGGTTGCCGAGTTCGTCGTAGTGGTGTTGCAGGCTGCCGGCGGCGCTGTTTTCGGCGAGCAACTGGCCGAGGGCGTCGTAGGCGAAGCTCAGGGTTTGCGCGTTGCCTTGCAGGTCGGTGAAGGTGACGGCGGTGAGTTGGTCCAGCGGGTCGTAGAGGTATTCAGTGCGGCCATCGTCGGTGACTTTAGCGATCAGCCGGCCCACGGCGTCGCGTTCCAGGCGATGGACGATGGGCGCCGGCGGTGTTTCGGGAATGAGCGCCAGGCCCGTGCCGTACGGCGCAGGCATCGCCGTCACCGCCGCGACGTTGTCGAGGCGGTCGTAGTCGTAGCGCTTGGCGCTGCCGTCCAGGTCCTGTTGTTCGATCAACCGATCCCCGATATCCCAAGCAAACCGGTAGCTCTCGCCATTCTCGTTAGTCAGCGCTTGCAGCCGGCCGAAGCTGTCGTAGGCGAACTGCACTTGCCGGCCCTGGGCGTCGGTGCGTTGGCGGACCTGGCCGCGGCGGTTGTGTTGGTAGCGCGTGGTGTGCCCGGTCGGGTCGGTGTAGCCGATGAGTTGGCCGGCGGTGTCGCGCTGGTAGTGTTCGGTGCGGCCGTCCGGCAATTGGCTGCCGAGCAGACGCCCCTGGGCGTCGTAGCGCAATTGGGTGCGCTCGCCGAGGGCGTCGGTGATGGTCTGCAGGTAGCCGCGCGCGTCGTAGCTGAAACGCGTCGGGTAACCCGAGCAATCGACGTGTTCCACCAATTGGCCGAACGGGTTCCAGCGCAGCTTTTTGCTTTTGCCGGTGGCGTCGATGATCTCCACGACCTGGCCGTGGGCGTCGTGGCGGTAGCGGGTGACATGGCCCAGCGGGTCGGTTTCCGCGGTGCAGTTGCCGCGTTGATCGTAGCGGTATTTCCAGCTGTGGCCGGCGGCGTCGGTGTCCACCAGCGGCAGGGCCCAGTGTTCGAGCCAGAGGGTGGATTCGCTGCGGCCCAACGGGTCGGTTTCGCTGATCAGGTTGCCGGCGTCGTCGTAGCTGAATTGATACTGGCCGCCCTGTGGGTCGGTGGCGCTGAGCAACTGGCGCTCATCGTTCCATTCGAACAGCCAGGTCTGGCCGAGGTTGTCAGTGGACTGGGTGATCTGGTGCTGACTGTTCCAGTGCCGGGTGCTGACGCGTTGCAGGCTGTCGCTGATGCGGGTGATGCCGGCCTTGAGGTCATAGTCGAACTGGTAGGCGTCGCCTTCGTCGGTCCAGTGGCGGACCACGCGCCATTCCTGGTCTTCGATCAGGGCCCATTCGTAGAAGCAGTGCAGGCCGCTGGGTAACTGGTGCTCGACCATTCGTTGCCCGGCGTCGTAGCTGAAGCGCCGTTGCACCTGGCCGGTGGCGTCGCGCACTTCGGCGAGGGTGTTGGCTGCGTCGTAGGCGTAGCTGACCAGCACTTCCCGCGTTTGATCGGCGTAGAGGCGCTCGATGTGGGTGACGCGTTCGCCTGCGCGGATCAGCTCGACGTGCACCAGGTCGAAGGTGTCGCGCAGCCGCGCCAGGCGTCCTGCATCGTCGTAGTCGAGGTGGATGCGGTTGTCGTTGCGGTCGCCCAGTTGGCTCAGGCGCAGGTGCGAAGGGTTGGCTGGCGAAGGTTCGAACAAGCGGTACAGGCCGTCTTCGCTTTCGATCAGCAATTGTCCGTTCAAATGGCGGCGCACGGCCAGGCCTTCGCCAGCGCTGAACACCGCGCCGCCCAAGGGGATGGAGCCCATGTCGATGGGCCGGCCCTGTTCGTCGGTGTAGATCAGGGTTTCGCCGCCGTCCGGGTGCGGGAGAATGTCGACGCAAACTTCGTAGGCGACGCTCCAGCCGGCGCCGAACAGGCTGTCGTGGCGTTCGTCGCGGCTGTTGTACACGCGTTGCCAGTCAATCGGCAGGATGCCGGGCAAGACGAAATCCAGGTCCTCGTCACCGCCCAATACTTTGGCGCCCGTGGCGGCATGCACCGGGTTCGACGAACCCATGGCGGCGTTGGCGGCTGCGTTCGCCGCGCTGCTGGCGGCCATGGACACCGCGCCACCCACCAGCATGCATGGCAGTTTGCTGAAGAACTTGCCCTTGCTGCCCTTGAGCATCAGCAGCGCGGTGACCGCCAGGCCCACGCCGGGTGTCTTGCCGCTGCGGATCTCGCGCACCACCACCGAGCCACCACCAATGGTTACGTTGGGCGAAATCAACCCGGCCGACACCACGGTCGCGTCGCAGGTGCTGCGGTCGCCGCTGCGCACGGCGGGCTGGCCGTTGATGGTGACCTTGTCCGAACCTTCGGCCATGAACTGCGGCGGCATGGGTGGGTGCTTGGTGCAGATGACCAGGTCTTCCGGCTTGGGCACCGCGCCAGGGGCGGGGGTTGCGACGGTGGGGCGCCACATCTGCGAGAAGAAATTCCCGGCCATGTCCAGGTAGCTGGGTTCTTCTTCAGGCTCGGGGGCTTCAAGCTCGGTGCCGGCCGGGGCGACATGGGATTCAATCGCCCCGGCGGCGCGGGCCGAGGGGATGTTGTTGGTGAAGGTGTCCTTGGAGCCGGTGAGGATGTTGGCCTGCACCGTGGGCGGAAAGAGGGCGTTGCCGATGCCCTCGCATAGGTTACTCAGGCCTTTGTCGGCCCCGGTCTTGCTCATGGCCAGGCCGACGATGGTGCCCACCACCAAGCCCAGGACGAAGCAACCCAGGCCGCCGGTCACCACGGTGATGCCGGTGGCGGCGACCACGGCGGCAGTCGCCAGGGCGGTGATTGCGATGTTGGCCGCCACCTCCAAGACGCCGCCGAGGATGTCGGCCATCATTGAGGTGTGGTTGAGTGCATCGCCCAGGCGGGCGGCCCAGAGCGCGTCAGACATGCAGGTCGCTCAGGTGGCTGATGAGAGTGTGTTCAAGCAATTTGATGCCTTCCATTGCGCCTGTTGTCCTTGTGGGTTACGGCATGCTCATTGATGCCATTTCTGGCGCTTGATCCGCTTCGGTTTGTCCCTGTGGGAGCGAGCCTGCTCGCGATGACGTCTGACCAGTCAACATCACTAGCGTCTGACCCACCGCTATCGCGAGCAGGCTCGCTCCCACATTTTGATCGGTGATGCCTTCCACTTCCCGGTCACCACCAACCCCCTGTGGGAGCGAGCTTGCTCGCGATGAGGCCTTTTCAGTCAACACTCATCAGTGGCTGGGCCACCGCTATCGCGAGCAAGCTCGCTCCCACAAGGGTCAGGGTTGGGTGTCGAATACCAGCGAACCCTTGATCGTCGCCCAATGCGCGGCTTCGGCATCGCCCAGCTTCTCGGCTTTCACATAGCTCAGGGCAAGCATCTTGCGGGTGCCGGGCAGTACCAGGGCGAGCTGATATTGGAAGACCTTCTCGTTGCCCTTGTTGAACTGGCTGCGCAGTTCGATGGCTTCGACTTCCTGCTTGGCGCCCACGTGCACGGTGGCGCCCGGTTGGCAGCGCAGTTGCTGGACCTGTTTTTCCAAGCGCTTGAGTTGGTCGTCGAGGTTGCTTTGCAGGGTCTCGCCCTCGGCCAGCAGGCTGCGGCTGACGATCAAGGAGGTGCCCAGCTCAGGGAACTTGAGGATGTTGATCGTCGCGTCCAGCAACTCGCTTGGCGGCAGCTGGAGCTGGAATTCATTGAGGCGGTAAGTCATGGCGCATAAATCTCGAAGTTAGCCCTTGGGGAACGCGGCGTTGATGTTGGCGTCGATGCTGCCCTTGACGCCTTGGCCATCGGGCGTGGCACCGGGGCCGCCGCCGTTGTTCAGGTGCAGCACCCCGCCGGTGTTGAACTCGGCATCGCCGCTGGCGTAGAAGCTGATCTGCACGCCGGTCAGGTTGATCTGGCCGCTGGCGTTGAGCTCCAGGATGCTTTCGCCGCACACCAGGCGCAGGTTTTCGCCCACTTCAATCACGTAGCTCTGGCTGATGCTGTCGGTCTTGCGCAGGCCCACCGAGAGGATGTCCTCCTGCTTGACGATGCGCAGGCGGTTGTTGCCGATGGTCACCGTTTCGTTGTGGCCGATACTCTTGTTGCGGTCATGGCCCACCGAATGGCTCTCGTCAACCTCGACCACGATGTCCTGGTTGCGCTCGGCATGGATGTACAGCTGCTCGGCGCCTTTCTTGTCTTCCATGCGGATTTCGTTGAAGTTCGCCGGCGTGCCGCCCTTGCTCGAACGGCTTTTCATGCCGCTCTGGGTCGCGTTATCTGGCAGGTCGTAGGGCACGGTCTGCTCGGCGTTGTAGACGCGGCCGGTGATGATCGGCCGGTCCGGGTCGCCCTCGAGAAAACTCACAATCACTTCCTGGCCAATGCGTGGGATCTGCATCGAGCCCCAGTTCTTGCCGGCCCAGGATTGCGACACCCGGATCCAGCACGAGCTGTTCTCGTTGGATTGGTCGTGACGGTCCCAGTAGAAGTGCACCTTCACCCGGCCAAACTGATCGGTCCAGATT
>NZ_CAXAPD010000071.1:0-4427 GCF_963970515.1 Pseudomonas sp. RL_5y_Pfl2_73
CGCCGGCGCTGACCCAAAGCGGCACCTTTACCGTGACTGCGTTGGACGGTGTGCAGACCCTGAGCGTGGGCGGTATCAACGTGGTGACGGGCGGTGTGGCAGCCGGTTTCCCACAATCGATTACCACCGCGCTGGGCAACACCCTGACCATCACCGGTTTCAACGCTGCGACTGGGGTGGTCAGTTACAGCTACACGCTGCTGGACAATGAAACCCATCCAAACGCCAACGGCGCCAACAGCCTCAGCGAGCAATTTGCGGTCGTCGCCACCGACGACAACGGCACCACCGCCAACGGGAATCTGGACGTGAACATTGTCGATGACCTGCCGACCGCTCACGCTGATTCCGCCTCGGTGGATGAGGGCGGGACGGTCAGTGGCAACGTCCTGAACAACGACGAAGGCGGTGCCGACGGGCCTGCCGCGAGTGGTGCCGTGGTCGGCGTGCGTGCTGGCGACGACACTTCGACTCCTGCGCTTGGCGGCTTGAATACCCAGATCAACGGTACCTACGGCTACCTGACCCTGGACGCCAACGGCAACGCCGTCTATCACAGCAACCCCAACACCGTCAGTGCCCCAGGCGCGACCGATGTGTTCACCTACACTGTGCGCGATGCCGATGGCGATGAAAGCACCACCACCATCACCATCGATGTTCACGAAAGCTGCATCGTTGCCACGTCGGACCACGAAATCAGCGTCTACGAAAAAGCCCTCGACCTGACCCAGGACGGCCAGGACCTGGCCCCTGGCACCGTCACCGGCAGTGACCCGAGTGCTACCAGCGAGACCGCCAGCGGCAGCCTTGTCGGCTCGGTGACTGGCGCCATCGGTGCGGTGACCTTTACCTTGGTGGGCAATGCCACCGGTGCCTACGGTCAACTGTCGCTCCAGCCTGATGGTTCGTACACCTACACCTTGACCTCGCCGGCCACGACGACGCCCCAGGCCAACGATGGCCCCAACGTCTTGAGCGAAAGCTTCACCTACCAAGCCACGGACTCGCTGGGCAACACAGTCACCAGCACCATCGTCATCGATATTGTCGACGACGTGCCCAACGCCCATGCCGATTTCGCCTCGGTGGTGGAGGGCGGCACGGTCAACGGCAACGTGCTGGGCAACGACGTGCTTGGCGCAGACGGTGGCGTGGTGATCGGTGTACGCGCCGGCAATGACACTTCAACCTCCGCTGTCGGTGGTCTCAACAACCAGATCAACGGCACCTATGGTTACCTGACCCTGGACGCCAATGGCAACGCCGTCTACCACAGCAACCCCGACTCTGTCGTCGCACCCGGCGCGACCGATGTATTCACCTACACCGTGCGTGATGCCGATGGTGATGAAAGCACCACCACCATCAGCATTGACGTGCACAACAGCTGCCTCGTTGCAGCAACCGACCACGACATCACGGTCTACGAAAAAGCCCTCGACCTGACCCAGGACGGCCAGGACCTGGCTCCTGGCACCGTCACCGGCAGCGACCCGAGTGCTACCAGCGAAACCGCCAGCGGTACCTTGGTCGGTTCAGTCAGCGGTGCCACTGGCGCCGTCACGTACACGCTGGTGGGCAACGCCAGCGGCGCCTACGGCCAGTTGCTGCTCCAGCCTGATGGTTCGTACACCTACACCCTGACCTCGCCAGCCAACACCACGCCCCCTGCCAATGATGGCCCGAACGTGCTGAGCGAAAGCTTCACCTATCAGGCCACGGATTCCCTGGGCAACAGCACCACCGGCAGTCTGGTGGTCAGCATCGTCGATGACGTGCCAATGGCCATTGCGTCCGAGCGTTCGGTCACGGCGGTGCAGATCGATTCGAACCTGCTGATCGTGCTCGACGTGTCCGGCAGCATGGCCGATGACTCTGGTGTGCCGGGGCTTTCGCGCTTGGACCTGGCGAAACAGGCAATCAGCGCCTTGCTCGATAAATACGATGACCTGGGGGATGTGAAAGTCCAGCTCGTGACGTTCAGCAGCAGTGCCACCGACCAGACTTCGGTGTGGGTCGACGTGGCGACTGCCAAGTCGCTTCTCTCGAGCCTGTCGGCGGGTGGCGGGACCAACTACGACGCGGCGGTGGCGGTAGCCAAGACTGCGTTTGTCACGTCCGGGCAACTGACCGGGGCGCAGAACATCGGCTACTTCTTCTCCGATGGCAAACCCACCTCGGGCCAGGAAACCGGTGCGGCAGATGAGGCCGCATGGAAAGCCTTCCTCGACGCCAATGGCATCAAGAACTACGCCATCGGCCTGGGCAGCGGCGTCAGCAACGCCCACCTCGACCCGCTGGCCTACGACGGCAGCACCCACACCAATACCAACGCGGTGGTGGTGACCGACCTGAACCAGCTCAACTCGGTGCTTTCTGGCACCGTGCAAGGCATACCGGTCACCGGCAGCCTGTTGGGCGAGGGTGGCTCGTTTGGCGCCGATGGCGGGTTTGTAAAAAGCCTGGTGGTCGATGGCACTACGTACAGCTATGACCCCGCAGCCAACGGCGGTCAGGGTGCACTGAGCGCCAGCGGCGGGGTCAACCACGGCAGTTTCAATACGTCCACCAACACGTTGAGCATTGCCACCGCCCATGACGGTACCCTGGTGATCAACCTTGATACCGGTGCGTTCAGCTATACCTCCCAGACTGCCACGAGCGTATTGATCAGCGAAAACATCGGCTACACCGTCAGTGACAACGATGGCGATCTGGCCAGTTCCAGCCTGGTGATCAACGTCGTGCCCAACAGCCCTCCCGTGGCGATGGACGACAACATCATCACCAACGTGCTGTCAGGCAACATCGTGGTACCGGGCGAATTGCTGCTGGGCAACGACAGCGACGCCAACGGCGATCCGCTCACCGCCTCACCCACCAGTTTCAATACCGGTTGGACCGCCAAAGGCGGGGATTTCACTGGCAGCACCGGCACGGCCAGTTTCACCGGCAACAACGTGCAGTCGATCAACCTCAGCCGCAGTGCCTTCGTCGCCAATACCGCGAGCATGACGGCGATGCTGGTGGTCAGCGGTGCACTGGGGATGGTGTCCAATAACAACGCCAACGATGAAGACCGGCTCAACATCAGCCTCAAGCAGGGCGAAACCCTCACCCTGGACCACAACCTTTCGGCCGGTCGCATTGCGATGGAGTATTCACTCAACGGCGGGCCATTCATTGCGATCAACGATGGCGCTTCTTTCACCGCGGCAGCGGATGGCAACTACCAGATCCACGTCACCAACATCCCCAATCCCGGCGGCGGTAATTCCAAAGCGGCGGAAAACTATCAACTGACCCTGACCGTTGACTATGCGGGGGCGCAGGACAGCACACCGGATTACCACGGCAGCTACACCGCCAGCGACAACCATGGCGGTAGCGACAGCGCGGCGGTGGACATCAGCTACCAGGCGGGCCATACCCTGACGGGCACCACCGGTGACGATGTGCTGATCGCCGGCAACGGTGACAACATCCTCAATGCGGGCGACGGCAACGACATACTCAGCGCGGGCTCGGGCAACAACACCCTGCACGGCGGGGCAGGCAATGACTTGCTCTACAGTGGCGCGGGGAATGATCTGCTTGACGGCGGTACGGGCAACGACACCGCGAGCTATGCTCACGCGACCGCCGGGGTCGCCGTCAACCTGGGCCTGCTGGCGGCGCAGAACACCCTTGGCGCCGGCACCGACACACTGGCAGGCATCGAAAACCTGATGGGTTCGAACTTCAACGACACCCTCACCGGCGATGGCGTCAGCAACCGCATCAACGGTGGATTGGGCCATGACGTGCTCAATGGCGGTGGCGGCGATGACCTGCTGATCGGCGGCCTGGGCAACAACACGCTCACTGGCGGCAGCGGTGCCGATACCTTTCAATGGCAGGCAGGCAACAGCGGTCACGACGTGATCACGGACTTCGCCCCCGGCGTCGACAAACTCGACCTGTCCCAGCTGTTGCAAGGGGAGAACGGCAGCGCGGCGTCACTGGATGATTATCTGCATTTCAGCGTGAGCGGCAGCGGTGCTTCGGTCGTCACCAGCATCGATATCAGTGCCATTGCCGGCGCCACGCCGAACCAGACCATCGACCTGGCCGGCGTCAACCTCGCCAGTCATTACGGCGTCACACCCGGCGCAGGCGGGATGATCGCGGGCGGGGCGGATACGGCGACCATCATCAACGGCATGTTGAATGACCATTCGTTGAAAGTGGACACCGTGTGAGGTGAGCTGAAACGACAAAACCCGCCATCTCCGGTCTGGACATGGCGGGTTTTGCCTTTGTGGCGAGGGAGTCCCCGCCGCGTCTTCGACGCTGCGCTGTCGCGCAGCAAACAAGTGCTCGGCTTAAGATTGGGTGCGCGCGGGGAAAGAGGCCGTAGCTATCACTGGTGTGTCAGCACCCGC
>NZ_CAXAPD010000072.1:0-4359 GCF_963970515.1 Pseudomonas sp. RL_5y_Pfl2_73
GTAGTACAAATGGTTGAGCTGACGCTGATCGGGCAGGGTCAGGGTTTGCAGGTTGCCCAGTTCATCGTAGTCGTACTGCAACAGGCCGGCGCTATTGGTCTCGCTGAGCAGTTGGCCGAGGGCGTCGTAGGATGTGTGCCTCCTTATTGTTGTGATTATTTGTGAAAAGCTAGTGGAGTTTCATTGCAGGAACTGCGGTTGTCAGCGGTTCTCGGCAGCGCGGGAGCCGCTGGCGATCAAAGTCGTGCCGCAGGTAGTCTTCATGTCATCCAAATCCACGGGAATGCCGTTGACGGAATGGGTGCCGCTGCATTCGGCAATTGGGAAGTGGCCCTTGCAATAAGGGGTATATCACCAAGTAGCCGTTATCAGTTATTTTTAAACATATTAATTTTTCGCGTAATATCCGATGGCCCTAAATACACAAACCCGCGCTCTGCATCATCAAACTCACCAATTGGCTTCAATACAAAGCCGTTTGAATGGCTAATGCTGCAAATAAAATTTATATCTTCAGTGATTTTACCTGCCCATCCTGGATTTAAAAAAGTAGAAATATCGCAATTCTTGGGTAGGCCTACAATATAAGAGGCGCGCTCGCTTAATATGGCGGATAGTGTAGATGTTAGGGAAGGCTCGGACAGATTTATCGCCCCAAAAAACTTAATGCCTTCCCTTCCTTTAATAAGATGATCTTGATGATCCTTGCCATGAAAAATTTCGACCCCTCTTGCTTTTAAACTGCCCCACAACCTTCTGTGACGGGTAATGCGATTATCTGGCTGCCATGAGTAAGATCCCATAAAGAGCCAAATATTTTGTTCTGGAATCGCACTTTTAAAGCCCGTGTACAGGGTTTTCAGTATGTGTAACTGGATTTGCCGTGAACGCCCTGCCGTCGTCCAGCTAATTGCAGATAAACTGCATTCATCTGAATTTACAGCTCTGCCAAGCTGAATTACATCATTATCCTGAAAGGCATTTTCACTGCTGTTGGTTTTAATTTCAGTAATCATAGTGGTTGCCTGGCTCATCATTGAAATAAGCTCTATTTTGGAGTTCCCTATGCCGAATTCCCGGCCTTGTCGTAGTGATACTGGCGCTGCAGGTGTGGTCCGACTTCCTCGAACAGACGGCTGAGCGGGTCGTAGCTGAAGCGCAGGATTTCGGACTGCACACCCAGGCGTTTGCCCTGCGGTAAACTCCGTTGTAGACGAGCCTACGTTTTTATTAGCGCCAAGAGCATATTGTTTAATTTTGGTTCATATGATTCGTTCCATGCATCCATGGAGAAGTCGCTTATTTTATATAAGTCATTAGGGTCGTAGTGGCATATGACACAGCGAATAGTTCCCATGGTGAACCAAATTGTAAACTCTTTTAGCTTGTCGCTAGATTTTACATCTGTGGACTTCAATGCCGTTTGTATGTCTCTTATCAATTTATCGAACAAAGGGGCGTTGAACGTCTTCTCCTCAAATAATTCAAAGCAAAATGTACCTTCGAATAGATCGTCTTTGTTTTTTAGAATTTCATTTTCTAGCTGATTCATGAATTTAAGTCCGTCGGGATGTTAACAGCCCGGGCCGATTCGGTTTGCGGCGCGCGTAGATTTTGCAGCGTTGTATTTGCCGTCAAGATTGAAAACGCCTTTTGATGAGTTTTGTGATGAGAAGGTTTCTATATGATCCTTGTGCATGCCATCCATATAATAGTAGTCGCCGGGCTTAAATTTTACATCGTCAACTTGCGTCTTTTTCGTGATCTTGAATATTTGTTGACCTTGATATGTTTTTCCTGTTCTTGCCGACACTGACTCGAGTGCTTCTCCTAAGGATGGTCGGTATTTACGTCCGGGAGACTGACCAGTAATGCATCAATAAAGTCTTCATAAGGCCATAATGCTGGGAATCTCAGTGCGCCCCCTCTTGAGAGTTCTTGGTTCTGATGGTTTATTAGTTTTTTATAGATTTACTGAATTCCGCAGTGACGCTTTAGCTCTTTTTGGGGAAGCTGGGATATCTTTATCTTTATCTTTATCTTTATCTTTATGTTGTGCTGTATACGAATGTCTTGAGTTCTTTTTTCCAACAGTTTTTGTCTTGATCGAAATATAGCTTGATATTATTTTTGCTTCTCCTTACGTAAAGTATGTCGGATATTTTTTCTGTTCTTTTTCCAAGATCGTTGAAAAGGTGGAATGTATAGGTTTCTTTGTTGGATGTCCGCTCATTCACTAGTAGCCACTCTATCCTGTCGTCTGCAGCAGAGAACATTTCATTTTCATTTATTAGTGACCAGCCTGATATTTCGAGTGCTTCCTTCAGGTCGAATAGTTTTTCTTTGTTCATCATAAGCTCCCTAAAAAATCTTTTGGTGGGGTAACCCCGCTGCGTCTCAGTCCCGTAATGAGATCATTTTTTGTCATGGGGGCGTCTGGGCCTCCTGGGTGCGCAAGACCTCGTCATGCAGCTGATTGTGCTCGAAGTCGCTGATCACCCGGCCATTGAGGTTGAGCTGATGCAGATGGCTGCTGCCGTAGTACAAATGGTTGAGCTGACGCTGATCGGGTAGGGTCAGGGTTTCAAGGTTGCCCAGCGCGTCGTAAGCGTATTTCAATTCTCCGGCGCTATTGGTCTCGCTGAGCAGTTGACCGAGGACATCGTAGGTATAGTCGAGCCGCCGCTCTTCACCTTGTTTGTTTATAAAGGCAATCGACAACAGGTTGTCGGCGTTATCGTAGGCGTACTCGGTGACCCCGTCGTCGGTGCGTTTTCGGACCAACCGTCCGAGAGCGTCGCGCTCGAAATAATGCTCCAGCGGCGTGTGTGGCTCGGCCACGTCTTTGCCGTCCAGCTCCGGTTCGGCGAGCGGTGCAGGGATATGGTGGATACCCTTGACCTCGCCCAACGGGTCGTACTGGTAAATGCGCCCGCTACCATCCAGATCCTGCTGGGCCAGCAGCCGGTCCAGCGCATCCCGCTCGAAGCGGTAGCATTCGCGGTTTTCATTGCTCAGGTGCAGCGGGCGGCTATTGGGTACTATCGCGATCATCGTCGGGAGTAGCTGCGTTGATAATTAAATTTTGTATATTCCTGACCGACAGATAAATAAATGAATTAGCCGCTCAGGCCACTAGCTTTGAGTCAATGGGCTTGCTCAGTTCTTTCTTGTAGTTAGATGAGTTGTCTTCGAGCAACCCTTCGAATATGGAACTTATCACTCTCATCAAGGTTGATTTGTTCTTGCCTGGGTCTGAGTGCATTTCTTTGTTTGGTTATTCTGAATGATCATCTGAAAAAGCCAAATGTCCAAAAAGTAACTTCAAGGATACGCTCCTCAGACGGCTACATTGCAAATAGAAGGTTTTTTCAAAAAAATGTCTTAGTCTAGGTTGGCTAAAAGTTTAATGATTTCATTTTTGTTTTTTTCGTATGGTGGTTTCCAATATGTTGTATCATTCTCAATCCATTTATCATATGCATCAACGCCCAGTTCTTCGGATAGACTATGGTGGAGGATTTTTCTTGTTTCAGCTAGTTTGTCAAGGACGTCTTTTTCTCTGAAAAATAATAACAGCGCTAGTGCGGTAGTTTCTTTGTCTTCAAATCCAGAACCTATTTTGTCAATAGTAATCACCACTTCTTCTAGATGGGTCAGAATACTTTTGAGCTCTGACATTCCTATTCTGCATTTCTTGCTCATTTTATGGGCACCGTTTGTTGAAAGAGGTTGTTTTTTTATCTAGCACGACGTCGCCTTTTATTTTGAACTCCTCAACGCCTAAATTGTTTTTTCTGAACTCTACTCTTCCAGTGTCTATATCGAAGTCAATATGGTTTCGGGCGTGGTGTGGTCTTATTTTGAATTTTTTAGCTGCATCGGCCATGCTCAGCGGCTTCCCTTTGGCTTTGGTGGCAAATACGGAATTTTGGTCGCCGGCCTTAATTACCATACTATTTTTTATTCCCTCTAATCCTTGATTGCTCGTGTAATGCCGTAAGCGAATAGTTTCGAGGCCGAGCGGATCAATCCATCCCATCGGGTTTGGCGAATACTGATAGAGGTTCAGCCCACCCGCCAACCCAATCGGATCCGGCTGAGTAAACCGCCCCACCTCCGGATCAAAAAACCTGAAGGTGTTGTAGTGCAGCCCGGTTTCGCGGTCAAGGTACTGCCCCTGAAAGCGCAGGTTCTGCTCACCTCCTGCCTGCCGATCATGCCACTCGTCCCGCGTCCTGCCCCAGGCCTGGTACTCGCTGTGCCACACCGTGTGGCCGTCCGTATCGGTCAGCTGTTCCGGCAGCCCGGCCAGGTTGGTGTGGAAGTAGAAGATCGCCTCGCTACCCGGCTTGCCAT
>NZ_CAXAPD010000073.1:0-4076 GCF_963970515.1 Pseudomonas sp. RL_5y_Pfl2_73
CGATTCACTCGGGCTGTGTCCTTGCTTGATCGGTGTGTGTTCGCAACTATCACCGTAGACCAAGGCCAGCCTTTTTTCATTTTTTGCAGCCGTATCAGTTAGTTAGCCGTTAAGTAAGTGCCATTCCACTCCGACCCCTTTAGCTAGTATTTTTGCAATCATCCTCTGAGTTTTTTATTGAAGATCATAAATTTCTGGATTGTAAGGGTAACCGCTGCATTCCCAAACCCATTGTCGGCACTGTCGAACCAGTTCAAGATTCTTTGTCGGATTTGGAATGAATGACACTTCGATGCTGTCGCCTGATTGTTTGACGATTGCAACCAGGTAAGAGTCTCCCTTTTGCCGGGCAACAGCTTCTTCATTGCTGGTCATGATAAATGGTTGAGTTGGTGTTTCTATCAGTTTTACTTCGATAAAAAGCTTCTCACCCTCGTTGTTTTCGCACTCGATATCGTAACCAATATTTTGACGACTCACATCTATTGCAGTCCAACCTTCTGCCTCAAAAATATTTCTTAATTGCTCCTCTGCTCCGCGCCACTTCTTTAAGTTG
Source organism: Pseudomonas sp. RL_5y_Pfl2_73 (assembly GCF_963970515.1). Taxonomy (NCBI): domain Bacteria; kingdom Pseudomonadati; phylum Pseudomonadota; class Gammaproteobacteria; order Pseudomonadales; family Pseudomonadaceae; genus Pseudomonas; species Pseudomonas sp. RL_5y_Pfl2_73. The sequence goes on from NZ_CAXAPD010000073.1 coordinate 557, forward strand.
AGAGCGTTGGGTTTTTTTCCATTCGCAGAGGGGAACGCTGCAATAGATTGTAAAATTCCAGGTTTTTCTGATTGTTCCAGCGGTTTGTTTTGGACGGGAATAGTGGGGAGTATTTTTAAAGAAGTTTCACTACCTGCTACAGCTTTGATGAGCCTTGACAGGCCGCTTGCACCAGTGCCGCGCTCTCCAACTAAGTCTATGAAGTCGGTATCTATCACCAGGCCTTTTAGCTTGGCTTGGTCAATTGAAATACTTCTTCCGTTTGCGATAAAAATAGGCCATTGCGTACCAATCACTATTGGCTCAATCTGCTTTGTATCGCAAAGCCTAATCAATTCGGCAACTATTTCCGAGCAGCCATTTCTAGTGATTGCGGTGTTTTGTAGCGAACTTGATAAATCTTTGAGTCCTGCTTCCTTGGCTCCCAAGTAGCGCATAAAGTTGGCGGCGCCATCAACGTCACTGATGATTTTTGGCGCTGCTATAAGTCCGCTTGTTTCGCTAATCTTTTGAAAGTCAGTGGGGTTTAACCAAGAAGGCTTTAAGGAAAAGCCAGGGATGAATTTTTCACATTCTGCTTGGATTGCAAAGATAAATTCAGATTTGAATGATCTTCTTTGGAGTTTGTATAGTCGCGGGTCGTCAAGTGGTAGAAGAGCTGCAAGCATACCTTTGGAGTCTGGCAAGGGCGTATCATGCAATATACAGATGATAATGCGCGCAACTAATTTGGCAGTTTGGGCTATGCCATCTTTTGTCCGCTGATCGAAAACCACCCTAGTGCGAGATGGATCGGTACTGATATCTCCGTTGATCTTAATCCCAAGCCCGGTAGCTTCATGGGTTGGTAGAAAGGCGTGCACGGCAGCATCACTCTCAGAAAGAACTTCTATTTTTTCTGTTTGTGGGTCTTGATAAAAAGCAACTGATACGCAATTTTCAGTCGCAACAATCCAATTTGATATGCTGGAGGAACTACTCAAGGTCGATAGTAAAAAAGTATCATCCCATACTTCTCTAGATATCTCGAACTCATCAGTTCTTCTGCCTTCGAGGGTGAGCTTGCGTATATTTTTAAGGAATAGTAAAGAGGATTGATCAAAGCTTATAAATTCATTATTAATTGACTCTGCGACCAATCCATTGAAAATAAAGAAGGTACTATAGCCTTGAAGCATCAAGCGCTGAATCTCATCCAGAGTTTCACTGCGTACTGCTGCGTCAATAGGATGCGGAATGCGTAGCAAGGGAACCTTAGCTGCCTGGGGGACGTCAGTTAGTGTTAGTTTCTTAGAAAAAGTGACTTCTAATTTTCCACTGATAATATGTACTTCCTGCGCCAGCCCCACAACAGACTTAAATCCAATTCCCCTGTAACCAATACTATTGCCGCGTTGTTTAGTTGATGCCGCGCTGCGGCAGATCGCCTCTAGGTCTGACTTTGAAAATACGTGCCCGTTATTAGCAATGATCAAATACTGTTGGAATTTTTTTACGAGAAAATTCGACGAGGCTGCATCATCGGCGTTTTGAAGTAGTTCAATAAATGATCTTGAGTCATAGCTCTCGGCTACGTAATTTTCTAGCCCTGCAAGATCAGATAGCAACTGAGGTGATAGCCTGGCTTCACTTAGCAAAGAACGTCGAATTTCCTCAAGCATGTCTTAAGCCTTTTTCGGATAAATTCGGATTTTGGCGATATTTCTTACTGAGATGTGCACGCTTTCCGAGAAGGTGTCGAAACCAAAAAAATCCTCTGAATAATAGGTGGACTCAGAAGTGCCAATTACACGGTCAGAATTATCATAGGTAGCAATGACCACAGTTATATCATTTTTAATTTTTGTACCGGTTGTCGCGTGAATTTCCCCACGGACATCGACCATTATGTAGTCATCATCCTCATCTTCGTTAGCATCCATGAATGCCGAAAGGCTCTTAAAGCTAACCATCAAGCGCTCTTCAAATGCTTCCAGTCGCTCGATTTTTGAAGTCAAATCTAGTTTTGCCATGAAAACTCCTTACCTGTGCATATGGGTGTTAGTTTCTTTTGTGAGTGATGGAGCTTGCGTGTATGCACTCCAAGGCCGGCAATGACCGACTCAGAACCTACGCATTTACCAAGGAGCTGTCCACCGGCAGCTCCTGGCCCCATTGCGACGGCCACAGGCGTAGCCGTCGCTGGCTGGAGGGCTACACCTCTGTCTGCTCCGCCATTTCGAGAGCGTCGTCGACTTCAATCCCAAGATATCGAACGGTGCTTTCCAGCTTTGTGTGGCCAAGCAGGAGCTGAACCGCTCTCAGGTTCTTTGTCCGTCGGTAGATCAGCGACGCCTTGGTGCGCCGCAGGGTATGAGTGCCGTACAGCGCCGGATCCAATCCTATGGATGTCACCCAGGCTTTGACGATACGTGCATATTGCCGTGTGGAGAGATGTTCTGAGCAGTGCAGGCGACTTGGAAACAAGAAGTCGTCGTTTCTTAGCTTGGCCAAATGGATCCATGCATCCAGAGCGGTACGGGTTTGCTCGGTGATCTCAAATTGCACGGGGCGCTGGGTTTTCTGTTGCATCACGATGGCTCTTGGCGATACATGATCTCCATGAGCTACATCCCGAAGCCGTAGTTTGGTTAGGTCACAGGCACGCAGCTTGCTGTCGATTGCCAGGTCAAAGAGGGCCAGGTCTCGTACTCGATCAGTGAGCTGAAGTCTGACTCGGATGGCCCAAATATCCCTGAGTCTGAGTGGAGCCTTCTGCCCGATAAACTTTCCCTTGTTCCAAGGCTGATGGCTGAAGATGGCAGCAGTGTTCATGGCTTATCCTCCAGGTTGAGGGAGGACAAGGGTGGATCAATCACGACGCGCTGTCGCTGTCCGGTCAAATGCAGACATCGAATTTTCATTCAACTCAAAATGCATTAAAACTATTGCATGCTTTTTGGATTCGCCACTAGCGTCATATCCATTTTAAATTCGTGGCGATTGTGACTCATCCTGTAAAGCTTTATTCGTCTTTCAACGGCTATCGTCGTCAAATCTTCCTCAACCCTTGGGCACACATTCGAGCCCATGTAAATCGCTTTGGGGCGTGGCATTGAGATGCTTTCACCTTCATTACCAGGTATTACCAAGCGCCATTCTTTCTCGTATTTCCAATCGATAGCTTTGTGAAGTACAGGCAAAAGTGGAATAAGACTAGAACCATTGCGCGTTAAATATTTGCTTATATCGAATAATTTTTCACGATAGAATACTGGCCAAAGTTGCAATGCGATTGAGTTTTTTTGATTTGGCCCATATTCTATCGCGAATCCTTTGTGCTCATTTGCATAATGAGTCCACATCAGCATTGACTCAATTGACTCACTAAAGCAGCAAATTCTCATTGATCGTTGCGGATTCCACGCGCACTTGGACACCCATTCCACGAACACTTGGACAGTGATTCCACGCTGACTTGGACACTCATTCCACGGTCACTTGGACACTGATTCCACGAGCATTTGGACAGTGATTTTCC
>NZ_CAXAPD010000074.1:0-3837 GCF_963970515.1 Pseudomonas sp. RL_5y_Pfl2_73
ATCGCCCTGTTCGTCGGTCAGCTCCATCGGCGTGCCAAGATGGTCGCACTGGTACCAGGCGAGTGCGCTGAACTTGATCGGCGTCGGTTTGTGCTGCCACAGCGGATCGCGGTCGATGTCGTAAGCGTCCTCATAGGCCGGCTCGGGCAGCAGTTGGATGCTGCGTTGCTCCACCGCCTGCGCCACCGGCACAAAACTGCCCGGCTCAAAAAAGTAGTGGGTCAGGCGTTCGCTCTTGTCGTTGTTACGGCTCTCAAAGGCCAGCAAGTCACCGTCCCAACCGTAGATGGTGTAGCCGCAGCCGTATTGCTCGTCGAGCTTGGCACGTTCCAGCTTGTTCCACATCGGCCCGGCTTCACGACGGTCGTGATACTTGGCCTTGGACAGCTTGAACAGCCGACGGCCCAGCGCGTCGTAGGCAAAGCTGACGGTCAGTCGGTCATCTGCGTAGCCGATCAGACGGTCGTACAAATCCCAGGTGAACTGGGATTTCTTGCCGTTGTGCAGGCGCTCCTTGAGGTTGCCGCGCTCGTCGTAGCTGTAGTGCGTGCCGACGTAGTCACGCAGCAGGTTGTCCAGCAGCTTGGGTGGGCCGTATTGATTGGGACGGCGCGGTGCCTGCGGGTCCAGCAGGTTGCTGGCTGGATCGAAGGCGAAGGTCTCTTCGCCATTGATGGTCTGGGCGGCAAGCAGGCGACCGAGCGGATCGTAGCGGTAGCTGAGAGCGCCGCGCCGGGTGTCGTCAATACGGGTCAGTTGGCCGGCGGCATCATGCCGGTAATTGCGTACCACCAAGCGCTGGGCATCGCCGCGTTTACCGATGGCTTGTTCCTGCAACTGGCCGTTGGGTGTCCAGGCCTGGCGTTGTTGCAGGCCGTTGCCTTGGTCACGGGCGATTTCACGATGGAGGTTGTCGCGCTGGTAGCTGAGAAGCTCCTGATCGTCGACCTTCAAAGCCAGCAAATGGCCGCTGCCATAGGTCAACCAACTGACGCGATGACCGTCCGGTCGGGTGGTGGCGATGCGTTGGTTGAGGGCATCGTATTCATGTTTCCACACTGCCACATGCGGTTCCTGCAGGTAGCGCAGGTATTGATGTTCGCGAGTGTTGTTGCCCGCACGGTCGTAGAACCATTGCAGTGTAGTGGTCTAATTTCCCCGGACACCCCGATAGGTGGAAAATGCATCTATCGAGGAGTTTTTCATGACCGACAAACGCAGAACATTCGACGACAGCTTCAAGCTGCAAGTCGTGAAGATGATCAAGGATCAGGGATTGACCGTGCCGCAGGTCTGCCGGGATCTGAATATTGGTGAGACGGCTGTTCGACGCTGGGTGCAGCAGTACGAGGCCGAGCAACTGGGACAATCCGGAATCGGTAAACCGTTGACGTCTGAACAGCAGCGCATCCGCCAACTGGAGCAAGAGAACCGGCAGCTCAAGGTGGATAACGACATCTTAAAAAAGGCTACCGCCTTCTTTGCCCGCGAGCTGAAGTAACGTATCGACTGGTTCGGCAGCTGCAACAGAAGGCTTATTCGGTGGCGTATGTCTGCCGTTTATTAAACGTCAGTCGATCCGGCTTCTACGAGGCCCAAAAACGCGCTGAGGCGCCTATTCGGCAGAGCTGTCCTGTCGTTGTGCAACTCAAGGCATCGTTTGCTGCAAGTGGTGGCTGCTACGGTAGCCGCCCGTTGCGTGATGCTTTGCGCGGCAAAGGTATGGCTGTCGGTCTTTATAAAATCCGTCGTTTAATGCGTGCCAACGGCCTGCGTTCGGCCTGGAAGCGCAAGTTTGTGCACACAACCGATAGCAACCATGACTTGCCGATTGCAGAGAATATATTGGGCCGTCAGTTTGACCCAACGGCGCCAAACAAGGCTTGGGTGGCCGACATAACCTACATCCGCACTCGCAGTGGCTGGTTGTACCTGGCGGTGGTGTTGGACTTGTTTTCACGCAAGATAGTGGGCTGGGCCATGGCCCCGAACATGCCGGCAGAGTTGGTGTGTAGCGCGATGCAGTTGGCCATCGCTCAGCGCCAGCCGCCACCAGGACTGATAGCCCACTCAGACCGTGGCAGCCAGTACGCGAGCGCAAGTTACAGAGCGTTGCTGGCGCGAAACGACATGCAGCAGAGCATGAGCCGTAAAGGTAACTGCTGGGACAACGCGGTGATGGAGCGCTTCTTCCTGAGCTTGAAAATGGAGCGTGTATGGCGACGTGATTATGCCAACCATGCAGAAGCTATCCGCGACATCACTGAGTACATCGTTGGGTTTTACAACAACGAACGGCTGCACTCAAAACTGGGGTATCTGCCGCCGACCGTTTACGAGCGGGCGATGGCATCGAAACCACCTATCGAGGTGTCCGGAATTAGTTGACAACCACAATGGCGCAGTGGTCATCATCTATGGACAGAGCCGCGGGAGCCGCTGGCGATCAGGGTTGCACCGCAGGAGGTCTTCATGCCATCCAACGCCACGGGAATGCCGTTGACGGAATAGGTACTGCTGCCTTCTGCAATCGGGAAGGGGCCCTTGCATAAGGGGCACATCACCATGTGGCCTTTGCCGGCCATGGGTTTGCCATTGAGGTTGGTGTGGGGGATGGATTCGGTGACAACACCGCCATGGTCGGTGGTATCGCCGAGTCGAACTATGGTCTTCATTTCGCTATGCTCACTCTGATTGTCGAGTAATGTAACTCATCGTTATGAAGTGCCTTTTCGTGATATTTACCAAGATAGTGTTTTTGGGGTATGGTCTGTTTGCCATATTTATCCTTGCGTTCTGATGGTTAAGATTATTTTGGATGTTAATGAATTATTTGTTGGCTAGTGGTAATGGGATGTTGTTCTTTTCCAATATTGCCATTGCTCGTTCTAGGAATTGGATAGGGAGGTTTGTTTTCTCTCCATACAGATCCACGATTCCTATCTCCACTACATTGTCAACAAGGGAGGTGAAGTCGGTGGCTTTTTTCTGCATCAAAATGTCTTCTAGGTCTGTTGGTATGTCATCTCCTCTTCCATTCACCTCTAATAAAGCGCCTTTGCTATCCCATTCAGGTAGGTTTTTACTTGAGTGCATCATCTCAAGATGATTGAGTAGCTTGGAAATGGCAGGGTGAGACAGTTTTTTTTGCTCGCAATATGCTCTCAGGCATAAAGATCCGTACAGTTGGATGTCTTGAATTGGGAGGTTCTTGAATTTCAATAGTGTCTCTGACTTATCCATTTTTATTGCATCTCTCTAATAGATTCATGTCAAATTTGTTTAAAAGTGGATTGCAAACCGAACATGGAGGTTTGCTGGTTCCATGAACGCCGCTGCTGCTTTTCTTTCCGCGCACATTTGCCACTGAAATTGTTGCTCCCTTCAGGTCTATTCCTTTGTTCCTTGCTCGGGCGATTGCGTTTACTTCCGCACATTGAGCAGAAAATTCGTTGGGAGTTATTCCATCTAGAGCATTTTGAACTTCAGAGTTGATCACTCCGCCTTGGTTCTTTCCGATGGTAATTCTCCCGTCTGTAGATGTTATTGCAGCTACCGTATTTGGCCGTTTCGAAGCTGGCAAATTCTGGGCTTTGTTCGCAAGTCGTTCTGCGAGAGTTATGCTCAATCCTAAGGGGTCTATCCAATTTGCGGGGTTCGGCGCATAGGCATAAACATTCAGACCTCCCGAAAACCCAATCGGGTCCTTACCAATAAACCGCCCGACCTGTGGATCATAGTACCGATAGCGGTTGTAGTGCAGCCCGGTTTCCACATCGAAGTACTGCCCTTGAAAGCGCAACGAATTGCGGATGTCCGCCCGTTTGGCGGTCTCGC
>NZ_CAXAPD010000075.1:0-3745 GCF_963970515.1 Pseudomonas sp. RL_5y_Pfl2_73
TGATCGCCAGCACCTTGGGTTGCACCGTGGCCACCTTAGCCCGCAACGGTTCCAGCAGCGAGGCCATGGCCTGGCGGCGACTGTTTTTGCCCAAAGCTGTCAACGGCCAGGTGGTGGCCATGGTTTTAAGTTTGGCTTGGGCCACCGACAGGTCCAATCCCTGCTCTTTGTTCAGGGCGAAGGACAGCGCATCGACAATCTGCAACAGCCCCCAATTGATCCGATCCTCGCCCCGATTGGCAAAGGCCATTCCGAACGTTGTGAAATCCAACTCGCCGATTTCCGGAAAAGGTGTGCCCACACCAGGAATGTAATAACGAAAGTAACCGCTTTCACGGTGAAGCAAGCTGGCGTGATAGAGCCGGGCGATATTGGTTGGGTTCGAAAACTCACCCTTGGAAGTGTCGTGGGGCTCGTTGTTATTGGTCCCGTCGAAAAACAAGCTGATATGTAAAGCTCGGGCGCAGGTGGATGCGCCGCGCAAACCACGTTTAGCGTTCTGTTCCTGACGATAGTTGTTCACTTCAGCAGCTTGTCGCTCATAATTTTTTCTGACTGCTTGAGGATCGCTGGGTAAACGTCCTTGCTTGGGAAACAAGGCCGGTGCGAAAACAGTCTCACGACTTTTTATTTCGGACATACAGCAGGCTCCTGCATTTTCAAAGGTTCTTTAATCGGGCTGTTAGGTGAGGGGTAACGCCAGCAGGAAGTGGATACCTTGACCTGATGACAAGGTAGAAAGTGGACTTCCAGCGCGCACAATCGATCCTCGTAAGGCGGAAGATCCACAATGACTTGGTGTTGCCCATAGCTAGTTTTATGTTTAACCATAAAAGCCCTAAACTCGTCCGTTCCTAACGGGGGGGAGCCAGCATATGGATTCGGATCAGTCTCCCACTTAACTTCAAACTTCAACCCCGGTTCCCATTGGCCAGGTAACATCACGCAGCACATCCCGCCGCCGTAACCGAAGGGACTGGCATTCCCCCCTCCGTAGCCATTTACGGAAAACCGATTAATGGCCGCAGAAGTATGATTCACGGCATCCAAGTTACCCGCCAAAAACTTCGGCGCTCCCCCTGAACACCCAGACAACAATAAAAGCAAACAACCGCCGATCCAATGCCATATCGCTACCTTTTTGAAATTGCTCATCGCTCATCTTTGCCTCTAATATATAAAGCACTGACGCAGGTGGACGCGCCGCGCAAACCGCAGTAGTCATTTTATTACTGACATTCGTCGCTTTAACTCGGCGACTCACCACTCATTTGCTCCATGAGTAATTGAGAGCACCCACACCGCACTACTAATGCACCGCAAGGCCGCCGACATCAACAACGAAGCAATGCTGATCCATAGCGATCACTCCCCAAGAAAATGTATAGACCGGAACTTAAATAAGACGTTATCGAAACTGTAGACTTTGAATTACCGTGTCTATCACACGTTAAAATCTCGCAGCTAGGCTGCGGATTGACAATAGCGTCACCCGCTTTCTTGACACCAACGCCGGCGTTACCAAAATATATATTGACACCCTGATAACCGCTATCACTCTTGAGATAAACATGCATCGATTTCGACTCATATCCTTCAATATAAGGGACAGCCATCGTTGAGATCGAATTTACCAAGGGTGCACCATCTACATTTAACACAAGAGAATGCTGTCTGTTTTTATACCATACACTATATCTGGCCAAGTCGTTTTTTTTGGTCTTTTCTTCGGAGAGGTCAAAATCAAATTTTAGATAGCCGTAACTCTTGACCGACAAACTTTCTCGATACGTCATTCTCCTCTGGCGGGTTGCATGCATATGGTCGTACGGGAGTAAAAGCGTATCCACTACCAGGTCAGCTGGAATGCTTGCCACAAATAAAAAAGGACAAACAATGGTCATATAACAGATCATTGTCAAGTAACCAGCACTATCATTTCCGCCTAACATCTTTACATCCGCGTCGACTCCCTTGTAGTACTCACTATCATTTCTTGAGAACCAACCATCTTCCACTCGAGCAAGAAAAGTACCGCACCCAGACATACAGATGAAAGCAAGCGACATTACGATCGCCCTCAACAGCCTGCCAACCATAAAACACTTCCTATTCATCTTGATTTTTTTCAAAATTAAATCTCGCATACGCATGTAAATCACCAAAGTAATTCTCTTTGCTCGCTTGAAGCACCAGGCGATAACAAAGGGCAAAACCTTGCTCATCAGAAATATCCGAAAATTGCGTCTTGGCTATTCCAAGCAAAGTGTGCGCATCACCAATGCTGCCTAACTGATCAAACTGTGCGTCAGTCAACGAAACCGGATGCAGGGGTTCCAAAAACACCTGGTTCGAACGATAGGTACCCGACTGCCAGGCAGGTTGCTGGTCCCGGTCCAGCCAGCTCCATAGCAACGCCACACTCAGGAACCGCTCTTTCTGTTCGGCGGTCAGCACGCTTTCCAGCAGCTCCGGTAACACGCGCGGGTCGTAGAACCGCAACAATCCGGTCTGACCGCCCCATTCAAGTTGCGACGAGGCTTGAAGGGATTTGGCCAAGGCATCGAACGGCATGGGTGAGATCAGCACGAGGAGGCGCGGCAAGCCCCAAAGTTGTTCTACCACCTCCTCCAGCCAGGCTTCGTGCTGCCATTTATCCAGGCTCAAGCGCATCAGGATCGGTGCCTGTTCCAACAGGGATTCTTCCGGTGTGCCATCGAACAAAGAAAACCAAGGCGTGTTCGTCATACTCCGCAAGGCCGGCAAAACGGAGAGGTCCCAGGCGGCTTGATCGACGACAAGGTCGACATGGCCTACGTTGGCGGAAGCGCAGAGGCTTTTTATCTGCTCGATCCAGTGGCTATGAAGCTTTTGCATGTGCAGATTCCTCATTGGGCGGTACGCATGGCTGCGCCTGCTGCTTGTATCTGGGCCATCTCCAGACATTCCTTACACACCGACTGCGGCAAATCCGCCAACGCAAAGCTTTGCCCGGCAGGCAACTCCCAAACGTGTTGCCCCTTGAGGTTCAGCTTGCCGGGGCTATGGATGTCGATGGCGCCGCTTGGGTTAATCCGTATAAACCCGCCGCCACACGCCAACGTGATCCCATTCTTCGCCGTCACCTGCACATGCCCCTGCACCGACTGCACGCTGACGTCCTGCTGGGCTTTCAAATCCAACACATCGCCGTGGGATTCAATCTCCAACGGACCCTTGCCCGAGACCAGGCGCATGCCTTCCTGCTGGGCCAGCAGCGAAATACTCTGGTTGGCATGGGCCGACAGGCGTTTGGCGGCGGCGAGGTTGATTTCGTCCTGGCTTTGCAGGTAGAGCGCGTCGCCGCTTTTGAGCAGCACGCTGGCCGGGGTGACGGCGCCGATGCCCTTGGGGGCGCTGAGCAGGATGGCGGCGGCCTTGAGGTCTTTTGCGTCGGCCTGAAATTGCTGCAAGCCGCCCAGGTCGGGCTTGCGGCTGTGATGGGCCTGGGCGATGTCTTGCCAGTCGGCCATCTGTCGCTTGGCGCCTTCGACTTGGGCGCTGGCCGGGTCCATGCTCAGGACGTCGCCCTTGGCCTTGACCTGTTCATCCGCACTGATAAACACCCCCTTGCCAGCGCGAATCGCCCCCCAGCCATCCGTGCGCAACTCAAACCCTTCCCCCCGTTTCTTGCGCTCGGCATCCACCAGATGCCCCAGGTTCAACTGACTCTTACCACTGTGCTCGGTGCTGAGCTTGACGTGCT
>NZ_CAXAPD010000076.1:0-3630 GCF_963970515.1 Pseudomonas sp. RL_5y_Pfl2_73
TGCCGGTGTACATCCACTCCAAGTTGATGATCATCAACGACGTGTTCACCACCCTGGGCTCGGCCAATATCAACACCCGCAGCATGCAGGTGGACAGCGAACTGAACATTGCCCATGAGTGGATGAGCGTGACCCAGGCGTTGCGGCGGCGGTTGTGGGATCTGCATACGGGTGAGAAGGGGGCGCAGGATGATGCGGAGGAGGCGTTTAACGCTTGGCAGGACATCATCGACAAGAACAAAGACCGTCAAACGAACGAATTAACGCCTGATACTTCACTCGTTGAGTTTTATTACGACAAAGTCGTGCTGAAGGACCTCGACTGATGCGCCGGACTCTTCTGCTGTCCTGCCTGTTGTTGGCCGCTTGCGATACCGGTGGCACTTTTAATTTTCCCAAGAAGGACCCTTCCGTGAAGCCTTTAACCGAGATCAAGGCCAAGCTGGCCTTTACCTGCCAACACGAAACGATCCCTGCGCCGTCCGCCGAAAGTGATGTGCTGTTTCAGTACGCGCGCTGGTTGCAAAAGAACAACCAGCTCAAGCAGGACAATACCGTTGATCTAGAGATCGAGCGGCTGTATCGCATCGCCGCCGAGAACGGCCATTTCAAAGCCAATATCAACCTACAGAACGGCGCCATGCGCGGTCGTTTCGAGCTCAGTGGCGCCCAGCATTTGCGTATGAGCCAACAATTGATCGAAGCAGGCGTGGCGACGGGTTACTACTTCGTCGGGATCTTCCTGCAACAGGGCTCGGCGGGGCTGTATCAGGACCCCGAGATGTCGTTGCGTTACTTCCGTAAGGCATCCGATCAAGGCAACGCCCAGGCTCAGTATCTTGTTGGCGACAAGTTGGCACCTATCAGAATTGCGCCAGATATAGCGCGGCAGATGCGCCGCTGCGCGGCCGAACAGGGTCATGGCAAAGCCTCCGTCGCTCTTGGTATCGACCTTCAGGGAAAGGGCCTCTACCAAGAGGCGCTCGAGGTCTTCCAGATGGGTATTGCCGCTGGTAACGAGAACGCTGCGGGGCGTTTGGAAAAAGCATTTCGTGCACCGTCCATTACTGATGGGCTGTACTACCTTGGCCAACAGGAAGACCTCGAACGCGCCGAACGCTACAAAACTATCTGGCGAATCCTCGCAAGATATTCCTACGCCAACCCCACCGTCCCCGAAATCAACGAAATCCTCCCCTTGCCACCGGCCGAACTGCCCGAGTGGGACGGCAAACTCCAATGGCTCGAAGCCCGCCTGGCCAACGTCCCGCCGCAAAAACCCAGCGAGGCGCTGATCCGCGAACTGGCCGAGGCCAAGGGTCTCGAACCCGCCACCGGTAAACCCACACCCGATTCACCCGCCTTCATCAAGGCCGAGCAACCCTCGACAACCTGCCAAAGCGGCCAGGCCTGTACGCAAACCGGCTACTGGATCGCCGCCGGGTACGCCGTCATCCGCCGCTTCGAAGAGGGCCAGGCCCTGCCGACGCTGAACGTGCGTCATCGTGAGTACCGATTCCTGCTCCCTGACCGGGTGACAGTCGGCCCAGAAAAGGTGGATTGGATATTTTACGGATGACCTAGCAAACGCTGTTTGTGGTTGAGACCTAAAAGGCATCAGTCAATTGGACTGTGCCGAACTTTGCCCATGGACGGGCGTTTTTGAACAAGGAAAACGGCATGAAAAATATCATCCGCATCGGCGACAAAACAACCGGAGGTGGTTCCGTCCAGTCGGGCTCAACCGTCATGAAATTCGGCAATATCGGGGTCGCTCGGGAAGGCGATCCAGTGGACTGCCCGATTCCAGGTCATGGCCGGACGGTCATCGCCGAAGGCCACCCTACGTTCAAGGACAATGGCGTGCCGGTGGCTTTTGACGGTCATCGTTGCGCCTGTGGCTGTGCACTGATTTCGTCGATGCCTGGCGCGAGGGCACGTTGATCATGCCGGTGCGAATGGATGACATCCCGGCCTTGGCGCCCAGGCCTGTGCGACCCCGCGCCTGGCGGTGGCTCGGGTTATTGGCGTTTTGTTTGCTGTTGGGCGCTGGGGGCATGTTGTCGTTCGCTCCCGAAGCGTTACACCAGAGGCCTGAGGTTTTCTGGAGCCTGACCTTGGGCGTGCCCTTCCTGGGGTGGTGTGCCCTGGGGTTCGGGCGGGCGTTGCTGTATCTCGGTGAGCGAGCGGTGGCCGATGGTTGGGATCAGGCACGCGAAGAGGATTTGTTCCAGAAAACCCGTCAAGGACGCCGTTTTCTGCGGGTGTTGAATGTCGACCTGCACACCGCCCTGCGCGTCCCAGGCGAAGAACCGGCCGTACAACTGGAGGCTTTGCAGAGCGGCATCAAGGTGCAGAGGGTGCAACCTTCGAGGCTCGCCTCGTCGTCGTCATGCCACAGCCGTCTACCGGGCGATGCGACTGAAGAGCTCGAACCGGCGTTGCTGCGTACGTTGCAACAGTTGCTTGGCGAGCTGGCCCCCACCTTGGCGCAACTGCCTGCCCATACACCGCTGGCGTTATTGCTGGAGGGCGATAGCGGCTTGTCGGGCCCAGTGTGGGATCGGACATGGGAGCAGGCATGGCAAGCGTCCGCCATCCGCCAGGTGCCGGTCTCCCTCGAAGGCGATGGTTTGGATGCGCTGGACCATTGGCTCGATCAGCGCTTCGATGATCGGGCCGTGCTGCTGGTCATCGCGTTGCAGTTCGCGCCGCAACAGCCTGAAGGCACGGCGGAAGTGGTCGCCGGTTTGCTCCTGGGCAATCCCCAGACGCACCCCCCCTTGGCGCCGATTGCGTTTCTTCATCGCCCGGAACAGGAGCGGCGACCGTGTCCCGACGCGTTGCGTGATGCCGCGACGCAGGCGCTTGCCTGGGTACCGTTGGAGGCTGAGTCGATCCGGCATGTCTGGCTAGCAGGTGTGAATGCACAACGTCATGCAGCCCTGACCAGCGTTTCAACCCAACTATCGATACCGATGCAGCATGAACAAGGGCTTCGTGATTTGGACGGAGTGCTGGGAAACCCAGGCAAAGCCTCGCCATGGCTGGCGATTGTCGCGGCGACGCAAGCTATCCAGGTTGGCGCGGGGCCGCAGTTTATTTTTAGCGGCAACGGTTGCGCTGACGCCAGGCTTTGGAGCATGGCGTTGACGCCTGCGCCTTCATTATCGGAATAGGACATTCGAATGCAGCTGCGAAGTTTCATAGTCGTGTGGGCGGTGGCCAGTGGTCTGTTGCTGATCAACGCGATCATGGGCGCCATGGTGTGGCGTTACCCCCAATGGCTGGGCATTCAGGCTGGCAGCGACCATCAGGCGCTCGGGTTGCTGGGCATATCCGCAATAGCCTTGATATTGGTGTTGTTCCTGGGTGGTTTCCATTTTCTAGGCAATGTCTTGGGGCGTTCGGCCTACCGAAAGTATCAGACGGACATCAACCCGCAGCCGACGCTCAATAAAGTCGAGCCCGATTCGGTAGAGGACCGGTCATCGAACGAGCTGCGCGAGCACCTGCGCTTCCAATACGGCCCCCTCTGGCGCCACAAAGTCCGCCTCCTGCTCCTCGTCGGCGAACCCACCCAAATCACTGCCATCGCCCCGGAGCTGGAAAAAAAGAAATGGCTCGAAG
>NZ_CAXAPD010000077.1:0-3617 GCF_963970515.1 Pseudomonas sp. RL_5y_Pfl2_73
TCCCGAACTCAGCAGTGAAACGATGCATCGCCGATGGTAGTGTGGGGTTTCCCCATGTGAGAGTAGGTCATCGTCAAGATTAAATTCCGAAACCCCTATCTGCTGACGCAGGTAGGGGTTTTGTTTTGCCCGCGGGAAAGTCATTTGTGTTTCTATGCAACTGTCTTGCGCATGGCTATCATGCGGGCCTCATTATCAGGGCGCAGTCCGCATGCTCACGTTGCTAAAACTTCTGAAGGATGGTCGCTTTCACTCAGGGCAGGCGCTGGGTGTTGCGCTGGGTATCAGTCGTAGTGCTGTATGGAAGCAATTGCAGCACTTGGAAGCAGAAATAGGGCTGTCTGTTCATAAGGTTCGAGGTAAGGGGTATCAGTTGGCTAAGCCTCTGGTGCTTTTGGATGCTGCAGAGATTCACGCAAAAGGCCTTCAAGAGTGGCCTGTCCATATCTTTGACGCTATTGACTCCACCAACGCCGAGGCGCTGCGTTTGATCGAGCGTGGGGCGGCGGCGCCGTTTATGGTTTTGGCTGAGCGACAGATCGCCGGTCGTGGGCGTCGTGGCCGTAAGTGGGTCAGTCCGTTTGCCGAAAACCTCTACCACAGCCTAGTGCTGCGCATTGACGGTGGCATGCGACAGATCGAAGGGCTGAGCTTGGTCGTCGGACTTGCTGTCATGCATGCCCTACGTGATATGGGGATCGCTGACGCGGGGCTGAAATGGCCTAATGATGTCCTAGTGGGAGAAAAAAAGATCGCCGGCATTTTGCTTGAGTTGGTAGGGGATCCGGCGGACGTTTGCCATGTTGTCCTGGGCGTTGGGATTAACGTGAATATGCAATCGACTGACGAGGTCGATCAGCAATGGACATCCATGTGTCTTGAGGCGGGAAGGGATTTTGATCGAAATGAGTTGGTGGCGCGATTGGTGGCGAAGCTTCAGCACTATCTGAGGCTTCATCACGCATCGGGGTTTGCCGCAATACAGTCGGAGTGGGAGCAATACCATCTTTGGCAGGGCAGGACTGTCTCCCTGATTGCCGGTGTTAATAAAATTGACGGCATTGTGCTGGGCATTGATCACCAGGGTGCGCTGCGTTTGAAGGTAGAGGGTGTGGAAAAAAACTTTAGCGGTGGTGAGCTCAGTCTGAGGTTGCGTAATGATTCTTGAGCTTGACTGCGGCAATAGCTTTATCAAATGGCGTGTTCTTTGTGCTGACGGGGTGACGCCGGTTGAAGGTGGCGTGGTCAGCTCTGATAGCGATTTGCTGGTGAGCCTGAATAATGCCGAGAAGTTCCAGCTCAAGAAATGTCGCCTTGTTAGCGTGAGGACCCTGGAGGAGACAGATTCATTGGTTGCCTCTCTGGTTGATATGTTTGGGCTGTTGGTTACCCGAGCTGTGCCTGCC
This sequence comes from Pseudomonas sp. RL_5y_Pfl2_73, assembly GCF_963970515.1. NCBI lineage: Bacteria > Pseudomonadati > Pseudomonadota > Gammaproteobacteria > Pseudomonadales > Pseudomonadaceae > Pseudomonas > Pseudomonas sp. RL_5y_Pfl2_73. Next base: position 1,407 of record NZ_CAXAPD010000077.1, read on the forward strand.
CGAGAAATGGCGGGGGTGAAAAACGGCTATCAGGATCACGAGCGGCTGGGGCTTGATCGATGGCTGGCCCTGCTTGGTGGGTTCCATCTTGCTTCAGGCGCGTGCCTGGTCCTTGATTTTGGTACTGCCATTACGGCTGATTTTGTGGCTGGGGACGGTGTGCATCTCGGCGGATTTATTTGTCCGGGGATGCCTTTGATGCGTAACCAGTTGCGTACTCATACGCGAAGAATTCGCTATGACGATATGGCGGCCGAGCGAGCTCATGAGAGTCTCGCTCCGGGTCGGACAACTGTCGAAGCGGTCGAGCGCGGTTGCATGTTGATGCTCAGAGGGTTTGTCCTGACTCAGCTTGAATTGGCGCAGCAATATTGGGGAAGGGATTTCGTGGTGTTTCTCACTGGTGGGGACGCCAACCTGGTTTCCGGGGTGGTTCCTGGTGCCAAGGTAGTGCCCGACCTGGTTTTTGTCGGTTTGGCGATGGCCTGTCCTTTGTCTTGAGGTTTCTATGCGGTGGTTGTTTCTGTTGTTGCTGGTTTTGAATGTCTTCTACTACATCTGGCATCAGCAGGAGGCGCCGCTTCGCGCCAAGGATGTGACTCCACTGAGTTTGTACCGCGGTTCGCAGCAGGATATTCACCTTTTGAGCGAAACAGCGGATGCGCTTGTTGGGCGTGACCTGGGTAAAACCGGTGAAGCGCAAAAGACCTGTGTTTACTTGGGTGGTTTTGTTCGTCCGGAGCTGGCTAGGCAGTTGGAGCGGCGATTGGCTGTCTCGGGCATCGTAGGTCATTCTGCTGCATCGAACTCGCCAAATCTCCCTGAGGGTGGGGGATTCTGGGTTCAGGTTTCTCAGGAAAGTGCGGGAAAGGTGAATGAAACGCTGCTGCAAAACCTTTCTAAAGAATTCAATGAGTTAAAACATAAAATAATGCCATGCGAAGGGGTTGCACCTGCTGGATAGTTTGCATAGAATGGCGCCCGCTTCGCAGCGAAGACCTTTAAAGGTTAGCGATACGAAGCGACGTCAACGCAGCTAACCTCAGGTTTTTAATGAGAAAATGCTTGACAGAAGGCTGGCATGATATAGAATGCCGGCTCGCTTAGGAGGGGTTCCCGAGCGGCCAAAGGGATCAGACTGTAAATCTGACGTCTACGACTTCGAAGGTTCGAATCCTTCCCCCTCCACCATTTTTAGCGTGAGCTGCAAGCTCCGCGGGTATAGTTTAGTGGTAGAACCTCAGCCTTCCAAGCTGATGATGCGGGTTCGATTCCCGCTACCCGCTCCAAGTTTGCAGGTTGTGCAAAGTGTTTCGCTCTTGTAGCTCAGTTGGTAGAGCACACCCTTGGTAAGGGTGAGGTCAGCGGTTCAAATCCGCTCAAGAGCTCCATATAACAAGGCAGATATGAAAATATCTGCCTTTGTTTTAATGGTTTGTGTGACTCGCTAAATTCTTCTCCTAGGGGTGATTTCGATGGCTAAGGAAAAGTTCGAACGTAACAAGCCGCACGTCAACGTCGGTACCATTGGTCACGTTGACCACGGTAAAACCACGTTGACCGCTGCTCTGACCCGTGTCTGCTCCGAGGTTTTCGGTTCGGCCAAGGTTGACTTCGACAAGATCGATAGCGCCCCGGAAGAGAAAGCTCGCGGTATCACCATCAACACCGCTCACGTTGAGTACGATTCGTCTGTGCGTCACTACGCACATGTTGACTGTCCAGGTCACGCCGACTACGTAAAAAACATGATCACCGGTGCTGCCCAGATGGACGGCGCGATCCTGGTTTGTTCGGCTGCTGATGGTCCGATGCCGCAAACTCGTGAGCACATCCTGCTGTCCCGTCAGGTGGGCGTTCCGTACATCGTTGTCTTCCTGAACAAGGCAGACATGGTTGACGATGCCGAGCTGTTGGAGCTGGTTGAGATGGAGGTGCGCGACCTGCTGAGCACTTACGACTTCCCAGGTGATGACACTCCAATCATCATCGGTTCGGCTCTGATGGCTCTGAACGGCCAAGACGACAACGAAATGGGCACCACCGCTGTTAAGAAGTTGGTGGAAACTCTGGATAGCTACATTCCAGAGCCAGAGCGTGCTATCGACAAGCCGTTCCTGATGCCAATCGAAGACGTGTTCTCGATCTCTGGTCGCGGTACTGTTGTGACTGGTCGTGTTGAGCGTGGCATCGTCCGCATTCAGGAAGAAG
>NZ_CAXAPD010000078.1:0-3476 GCF_963970515.1 Pseudomonas sp. RL_5y_Pfl2_73
CACTGGCACCACCCAGTTCGACGTCAGCCTGTCCCTCAACGACGACGGCGATTGCATCAGCGGCCAGTTCGAATACGCCACCGACCTGTTCGATGAAAGCACCATCGCCCGTTGGGGCCAGCACTTGTTGCACCTGCTCGACGCCATGCTCGACGATGCGACGCAGCCCCTGGCGACTCTACCGTTGCTGGACAACCTGCAACGTCGGCAACTGCTCGGCGGTTTCAACCAGACCCACGCCCCCTTCCCCGAAGGCAGGCTGGTGCATGAATGGTTCGAACAGCATGCGCAGGCCCAGCCACAGGCCATCGCGGTCCAGGCAGAGGGTGCTCAGCTCAGCTACGCCGAACTCAATGCCCGGGCCAACCGCGTCGCTCACCGTTTGATCGCCGCCGGCCTGCGTCCGGATGAGCGCGTGGCGCTGCTGGTGGAGCGCAGCCCCGAGATGATCATTGGCATCCTGGCCATCCTCAAGGCCGGCGGCGCCTATGTGCCGCTGGACCCGAATTATCCGCAGGATCGTTTGCAGCACATGCTCAGCGACAGCTCGCCTCGGGTACTGCTCAGCCAAGGCCTCCTGGCCGAACAGCTGCCGCCGCTGCAGATCGCGCAATTGTCGCTGGACGACACAGCCAAAGGTGATGACCACAACCCACGAGTCGAAGGCTTGACCTCCCGGCACCTGGCCTACGTCATGTACACCTCCGGCTCCACGGGCAAACCGAAAGGGGTGATGCTCGAGCACCGTTCGGTGTGCAACCAGATCGGTGCCCTGCAAGCGCGCTATGGCCTCAACCCTCACGATCGCGTCCTGCAATTCGCCACCATGACGTTCGACATGTCAGTGGAAGAGATTTTTGGTGCATTGCTGTCCGGTGCCACCCTGGTTTTGCGCAGCGATGCCTGGATTGCCGGCACTGCGGCCTTCGCCACGCTGTGCGAACAACAGGCAATCACCGTCGCGAACCTGCCAACGGTGTTCTGGCAACAGGTCAGCCGTGACCAACATGTGCCGCTGCCGACCTCGCTGCGCCAGTTCATGATCGGTGGCGAAGCGGTGGGCAAGCAGGCCGTGAGCCAATGGTTCGCCCGTGCTGGCCATCGTCCGGCGCTGTTCAACGCCTACGGCCCGACCGAGGCCACCGTGAACGCCTCGATCCGCCTGATGGAAAGCGACCACGATGATTTCCGCTCCATCGGCAAACCGGTGCGCAACACCCAACTGCATGTGCTCGATGCCAGCGGCAACCTGGTTCCGCTCGGGGTTGCCGGCGAGATTCACATTGGCGGCGTCGGTGTCGCTCGCGGGTACCTCAATCGCCAGGCGTTGACGGCCGAGCGCTTCATCGCTGACCCGTTCAGCACCGACCCGGACGCCCGCCTGTACAAGACCGGCGACCTCGGCCGCTGGTTAGCCGATGGCACCCTGCAGTACCTGGGACGCAACGACGACCAGGTGAAGATCCGCGGTTTCCGTGTAGAACTGGGCGAGATCGAAGCCATCCTCGCCGGCTGCGCGGGGGTACGTGAAGCGGTGGTGGTGGCCCAGGAAAGCAAACCGGGCCAATCGGACAGCAAGCGCTTGATCGCCTACCTGTGCGGTGAGCCGGTGTCGGTGGAGCAATTGCGCAGCGCATTACTGGCGACCCTGCCCGACTACATGGTGCCCACCGCCTTCGTCCAACTCGAGGCCCTGCCGTTGACCCCCAACGGCAAGCTGGACCGCCGCGCCCTGCCCGCACCGGGCCAGGACGCGTTCGCCAGCCGAGCCTACGAGGCCCCGCGGGGAGAGATCGAACATATCGTCGCGACCGTCTGGCAAGACTTGCTGGGCATCGAGAAAGTCGGCCGGCATGACCGCTTCTTTGAACTCGGCGGGCATTCGCTGCTGGCCGTGAGCCTGATCGATCGCCTGCGCCAGCATGGCCTGAGCGCCACGGTACGCACCGTGTTCACCGCGCCCAGCCTGGGGGAAATGGCCCAGGCCCTGAGTCGCAACGACGAGGCCTCGTTCCTGGCCCCGGCCAACCGCATCCCGGCCGATTGCACGGCACTGACACCGGACATGTTGCCCCTGGTGGCGCTGACCCCAGCGCAGTTGGAACGGATCGTCAGCGCCGTACCCGGCGGAGCCGCGAACATTCAGGACATCTACCCCCTGGCCCCGTTGCAACAGGGCATCCTGTTCCATCACTTGCTCGGGCATGAAGGCGATGCCTATCTGGTGCGCTCGATGATCGAGTTTGACGACCGCCAGCGCCTTGATGCCTTCACCGTCGCCTTGCAACAGGTGATCGACCGCCACGACATCCTGCGCAGTGCCGTGCATTGGGTCGGCCAGCCGCAAGCGGTCCAGGTGGTTCAGCGCCAAGCCGTGCTGCCGATCCAACCCATCACCCTGGCCGCCGATGAGGATCCGCGTACTCAGCTGGAGCGCTTGAGCGATCCACGCCACCTGCGCCTGGATTTGCAACAGGCGCCACTGATGCGCGCCTGCATCGCCCAGGATCCGCATTCCGAACGCTGGTGGCTGGCCCTGCTGGACCACCACATGATCAGCGACCACGTGTCCCTGGGCATCGTCCTCGAGGAAATCCAGCGGCTGATGCAGGGTCAGGGCGCCCACCTGCCGGCGCCGATGCCTTATCGCGAATTTGTCGCCCAGGTGCTCGCCACGCCGCCCCAGACCCATGAAGGCTACTTCACCCGCCGCCTGGCCAGTATCGAGGAACCCACCGCACCGTTCGGCGTGCTGGACGTCCAGGGCGACGGTGCCCAGGTGGTGGAGACCAGCGTGCGTCTCGACCGGGCCCTGAGCCTGCGAATCCGCACTCAATCGCGTCAGGCCGGGGTGACACCGGCCGTGCTGTTTCATATCGCTTGGGCCCAGGTGCTCGGACGCTGCACCGGCGGCGACGACGTGGTCTTCGGCACCGTGGTTGCCGGGCGCCTGCAAGGCTCACTGGGCGCCGATCGGGCCCTTGGCGTGTTCATCAACACCTTGCCGGTACGGGTACAACTGGCCGAGTTCGGCGTCAGTGCGCTGGTGGACGCAACCTATCGCGACCTCAGCGAACTGCTCGCCCACGAACAGGCCTCCCTGGCCCTGGCCCAACGTTGCAGCGGTGTGGGCGCAGGCCTACCGCTGTTCACCACGCTGCTCAACTACCGCCATCAGACCGACGGCGGCTCGCTGGCCAATGAAGACCAGATCCTGGCCTGGGACGGTGTGCGCTTCCTGAGCAACGAAGCCCGCACCAACTACCCGATCGAAGTGGCCGTGGCGGATGAAGGCGACGATTTCTCCGTGACCGCGCAATCCATCACAGGCATCGACCCACAACGCATCGCCGCCTACCTCGCCCAGGCCGTCAGCGCATTGGTCGAAGCCCTTGAACAGGCCCCGGAGCGCCTCGCCAGCCAACTGGACGTGGTGCCGGCCAGCGAGCGGCAATTACTGCTGACGGACTTCAACC
>NZ_CAXAPD010000079.1:0-3225 GCF_963970515.1 Pseudomonas sp. RL_5y_Pfl2_73
GTTTCGATGATGTTGCCGCGTTGATCGTAGTCGTACTTCCACAGGCCGCCTTCGGCGTCGCGGGTTTGAAGTTGGCATAGGCATTGGCGCGATCAAGTCAATGCCGGTGTTGTCCGGTTGTTAAAGATCGGGGTTGCCGGTCAGCGGTGAACGGCGCTGCGGGAGCCGCTGGCGATCAGGGTGGCGCCGCAGGTGGTCTTCATGCCATCCAACGCCACGGGAATGCCGTTGACTGAATAGGTGCTGCTGCCTTCGGCAATCGGGAAGGGACCTTTGCATAAGGGGCACATCACCATGTGGCCTTTACCGGCCATGGGCTTGCCGTTGAGGTTGGTGTGGGGGATGGATTCGGTGACAACGCCGCCGTGGTCGGTAAGGTCGCCAAGTCTAATTATCGGCATCATGGGTACGATTCTCTGTAGTTAAAAATGGCTTGACGTCATATTCATTACTTAGTGTCGTTTAGTGCGCTGTTTCAGATGAAAATGCGTGGACATTGCGCGGTGCCGGATTTGCACTACTTGCCCTCCGTTGCTCTGAATTTTACTCGCTAGTAAAATATTTAGTTGCTAAATTGATTGCATGATTCGCTCAATTTCTCTTGCGGCGGCTGAATTGCAACTTTCAAGTTCTGCATATGCTTCTATTTGGATGAATTTTTTTATGATTGAAAAGCTATCTTCATCGAGATTTTTTTTCCAAAGGCGCAGGTAATCAAGCTGAGTGGAAAACTTCTCTATCTTGATGAATGTCAAGTATGGCGCTTCGATTATTTCATCCATTAGTGACATGATATATCGATCCCATGTCGATTTAGAATTTAGCCAAGCGTCCTCCCATTCAAAACCGTGTGATTCACGGTTCAGGCCAAGCGGTTCAATAATTGATACTATATCAATTATTTCAACTGTTATAGGGTTTTTGAAGTCGTCTGTGTCAAGCCAATACATTCGGGTTGCAACTGATCCTATTGCATTGGTTGCTGAGCTAATTTCATCGGAAATGCCCGCCAGAGTTTCATAAAATAGATTGATTTTATGCGTTATCTCTTTGGGGGCTCGATGATCCTGGATTCTCTTAAAGAAAAAATCTCGAGTATTATTTATTCGCTCAGGGGAAAAGTTTGCGCACAGGTAATAGTTGTTTCCTCCATGGACTATCTCAGGTATTGCGTCGCGTGCTGCCATTTTAACTATTTCGACATCTTGTGGGGTGAATTCAAAAAATAGTTCGCTTGTAAAGCAGTCTGTGCTTATTAGGAAAAGTATATCGTCAAATAATGCGGTCATTTTTATCATCTCGTTGGTCTGGTTGGAATGGCTAAGCTGGCTGCTCTAGAAGCTGAGCTAGGGATTTTGTAATGCTTGTTGCAGCCGCCCTCGTTAAAGTTTCGGATATCATTGTTAAGTCCGGCTTTTAGATCGTTTGCCGCTTTAACATGTCCCTCCCAAGAACCCTTTCCAGCTAAGGCACCATAACTTCGCGCTTTGTCCATGGTTGGTGCAAAACCATATAGGTTGTATTTGTCCTCTTGTAAGTCTTCTATTCTTTCAAGTAGGCCGCGATTGCCTGTGATTTCCTTGCGTCCTAAGGCTTTTGCATAAATTTTCGATAACAGTACTTTACATTTGGTCTTGTCATGGCAGGGCGTGCATGCTGTGAGTCCGATGGGGTCAACCCAGTTAATAGGGTTCGACGCATAGTGATGGACATTCAAACCACCAAGAAATCCAATTGGATCCTTGCCAATAAATCGCCCTGCCTGGGGATCATAGTACCGATAGCGGTTGTAGTGCAGCCCGATTTCCACATCGAAGTACTGCCCCTGAAAGCGCAGTGGATTGCGGATGTCGGTACGTTTGGCGGTCTCGCTACGCTGTTCCTTGGCCAATCCCCAGGCTTTGTAGACTCCAGCCCAGGCGATATCGCCGTGCTCGTCGGTCAACTCCATCGGCGTGCCAAGGTGGTCGCATTGGTACCACGCCACGGCGTTGAAGCTCACCGGTTTAGGTTTGTGCTGCCAAACCGGATCGCGGTCGATGTCGTAAGCGCCCTCATAGACTGGCTGGGGCAGCAGTTGGATACTGCGTTGTTCCACAGCCTGCGCCACTGGCACAAAACTACCCGGCTCGAAAAAGTAGTGGGTCAGGCGTTCGCTCTTGTCATTGTTTCGGCTCTCAAAAGCCAGCACATCGCCGTCCCAGCCATAGATCGTGTAGCCGCAACCGTACTGTTCGTCGAGCTTGGCACGTTCCAGCTTGTTCCACATTGGCCCGGCTTCGCGGCGGTCGTGGTACTTGGCTTTGGACAGTTTGAACAGCCGCCGGCCCAGGGCGTCGTAGGCAAAGCTGACGGTCAGTCGGTCATCTGCGTAACCGATCAGGCGGTCGTACAGATCCCAGGTGAAGTGGGATTTTTTGCCGTTGTGCAGGCGTTCCTTGAGGTTGCCGCGTTCGTCGTAGCTGTAGTGGGTGCCGACGTAGTCGCGCAGCAAGTTGTCCAGCAGTTTGTTCGGGACATATTGATTGGGACGCCGCGGTGCCTGGGGATCCAGCAGATTGCTGGCCGGGTCAAAGGCGAAGGTCTCTTCGCCGCTGATGGTCTGGGCGGCAAGCAGGCGACCGAGCGGGTCATAACGGTAGCTGAGCGCGCCGCGCCGGGTGTCGTCGATGCGGGTCAGTTGGCCGGCGGCGTCGTGCCGGTAGTTGCGTACCACCAGGCGTTGGGCGTCGCCGCGTTTTCCCAATGCTTGTTCCTGCAACTGGCCGTTGGGCGTCCAGGCTTGCCGTTGTTGCAGGCCGTTGCCCTGGTCGCGGGCGATCTCGCGGTGCAGGTTGTCACGTTGGTAGCTGAGTAGTTCTTGGTCATCTACTTTTAGCGCCAGCAGATGACCGCTGCCATAGGTCAACCAACTGACGCGGTGGCCATCCGGGCGAGTGGTGGCGATACGCTGGTTGAGGGCATCATATTCATGCTTCCAGACGGCTACATGCGGTTCCTGCAAATAGCGCAGGTACTGGTGCTCACGGGTGTTGTTACCGGCACGGTCGTAGAACCATTGCAATTTGCAGGCGGCGTTTTCCGCTAGCAGCAGATTGCCGTTGCCGTCATAGGCGAAGGTCTCGGTCTGCCATTCCAGGCCTTCCTTGTGCCCGGCATGGCGGGCGATCAGGCGGCCGAGTGGGTCGTACTCGAATTCGTTGACCTTATCACCGTCGAGGCGGC
>NZ_CAXAPD010000080.1:0-3135 GCF_963970515.1 Pseudomonas sp. RL_5y_Pfl2_73
TGCAATGGTTCTACGACCGTGCGGGCAACAACACCCGCGAGCACCAATACCTGCGCTACCTGCAGGAACCGCATGTGGCGGTGTGGAAGCATGAATACGATGCCCTCAACCAACGCATCGCCACCACTCGCCCGGATGGGCATCGGGTCAGTTGGCTAACCTACGGCAGCGGTCATTTATTGGCGCTAAAAGTCGATGACCAAGAGTTACTGAGTTATCAGCGCGACAACCTGCACCGAGAGATCGCCCGCGACCAGGGCAACGGCCTGCAACAACGGCAAGCCTGGACGCCCAACGGTCAACTACAGGAACAGGCACTGGGAAAACGCGGCGATACCCAACGTCTGGTCGTGCGCAACTACCGGCACGACGCAGCCGGCCAACTGACCCGCATCGACGACACCCGGCGCGGCACGCTCAGCTACCGCTATGACCCGTTGGGTCGCCTACTCGCCGTCCAGACCATCAGCGGCGAAGAGACCTTCGCCTTTGACCCAGCCAGCAACCTGCTGGACCCGCAGGCGCCGCGTCGGCCCAATCAATACGGCCCACCCAAGTTGCTGGACAACCTGCTCCGCGACTACGTGGGCACCCACTACAGCTATGACGAGCGCGGCAACCTCAAGGAACGCCTGCACAACGGCAAGAAATCTGTAAGCGATCCACCAAGCACACCTACAATCAGGTACGGTTTCCGTTTACCGTGGCATTTCCGGTGAGCAGTTCCACGGTAACAACGCTTCGTAGTCTTCTGCCGTGGATGCATGCGGCAACCGCTCAAGTACGTGGCGCAGCCACGTATAGGGCTCCTGGCCGTTGACCTTGGCGGTCTCGACCAAGCTATAGATCTGCGCACTGGCGGTGGCGCCTTTGGGCGTATCGCTGAACAGCCATGCCTTGCGCCCTATGACAAACGGCTTTATTGCGCGCTCGGCTTTATTGTTGTCTATCGGTAAAAACCCAGCCTCCACGTAACGCTCCAGCCGGCTCCAGTTGCTGGCCAGATAATTAACGGCCTTGCCCAGCGCACTTTGCGGCGTCACTTGGGACTGGGTTTTCTCCAGCCAGCTTTTCAGTTGGGCAAGCACCGGTAAGCTCTGTGCCTGGCGACCGACAAAACGCTGATCACCCGTGACCTCTTTGAGTTCACGTTCGATACCATACAGCTTGTTAATCATGGCCAGCGCGATATCGGTACGGCCCGTCTTGCCTTTGGGTTGCACTTTTTGCGCATCGACGAACTTGCGCCGCGCATGCGCCCAGCAGCCCAGACGCTCGACACCCGGTTGCGCACCCACGGCGTTATAGCCAGCGTAATCGTCGCTCATCAGGTAGCCACGATAATCGGCGAGCAGACGCAGTGGCACCTCCTGCGCGCGGCTGGTGGTGTAGTTAAAAAGAATAACTGGGCGCTCAGGCGGGCCGCTGGCCTGCACCCACATCCAGGACTGGCTGGTCGGGTCTCGATCCGGTTCCTTCAGCACTTGTACCCGCGTTTCATCGCAGTGGATCACCGGACTTTCCAGCAACCGGTCGCGCATCAGATTCAGCAGCGGCTGAAAGTGTTCGCAGCACTGGATCACCCAGCGCGCCAGGGTTTGGCGTGGGATGTCGACGCCGTGTCGGCCAAGGACTTTTTCGAACCGATACAGTGGCAGACCGTCGACGTATTTGGTGGTCAGCAGCATCGCCAGGACGCTGGGGCTGGCCATGCTTTTTTCGATCAATTGGGCCGGTTTGTCGGCGGTGATTGGCGCGGCTTCACAACCACGGCAGCCGTAGACCTTGCGGACGTGTTTGATCACCCGGATCTGCATCGGCACGATTTCAAGCTGTTCGCTGGTTTCTTCACCGATGGTGTGTTTGCGGCAGCCGCACGCGCAGGTCAGTTCATGTTCGGGCAGTTCGTGAATGACTTCGATGCGTGGTAGATCGGCTGACAGTGGTTTGCGTTTGCCTCGGCGTTGGGTCGGGGCAACGACTTCTTCGTCAGACTCATCGGAGACCGGAACCGCGAGACTTTCGGGTTCATTAAAGAGCGCGAGCTGTGGCGTCTGCGGATCGACGGTTTGCTCTGATTTGCGCCCGAAAAAACGTTGACGCCATAGTTTGATCTGTTCTTTCAGGTCAACAATCTGGTCTTTGTCCACCTGACGCTCACTGAACATCTGCACAAGCATTTGCTTGAGCAGAACCGGATCATCAGGGAGGTTGTCGGGCATGGAAATCATGGCCCGGATTATACCCAATCAAGCGACGAATCGCGGCGTCAAAACCTGATGCGGACGGTTGCGCCAGAGATCAAAACCGTCGAGCAGCCAGTTCAGTTCCTGAACCGTCAGGACAATGGCTTCATCCGTATCGTCAGGGGACGTTTTGAATCGTTCGGATTCGAGGCGCTTGAGCCAAAGGCAGAAGCCGTTGCGCTCCCAATAAAGTATTTTTTCACCCGATTACGGGGGCGATTCAGAAAAACAAAAAGCACGGGGTCGAACACCGCCACTTTGATATCCAATTCGACCAAGGCGGCGAGGCCGTCGATGGATTTTCGGAAGTCGACAGGCTTGGGGTAGAGGTAGACTTTTTCAACTTTGGCGTCGGGGCGCATCATAACTGCGGGCTCCTGATGGGAATCGGGAGCACAGCATCAGGCTTCAACGGGCAGTTTTGAATGTGTACATGGTGGATCGCTTACAGAAATCTCACTTCACCTGGGATTTGTACGACCGTCTGATCGGCTACGCAGATGACCGACTGACCGCCAGCTTCGCCTACGACGCGCTGGGCCGTCGCCTGTTCAAACTGTCCAAAGCCAAGTACCACGACCGCCGCGAAGCCGGGCCGATGTGGAACAAGCTGGAGCGCGCCAAGCTCGACGAGCAATACGGCTGCGGCTACACCATCTACGGTTGGGACGGCGATGTGTTGGCTTTTGAGAGCCGCAACAATGACAAGAGCGAACGCCTGACTCACTACTTTTTTGAACCGGGTAGTTTTGTGCCGGTGGTGCAGGCAGTAGAGCAACGCAGTATCCAACTGGTGCCCGAGCCGGTCTATGAGGGCGCTTACGACATCGACCGCGATCCGGTGTGGCAGCACAAGCCCACACCTGTGACCTTCAGCACCGTGGCCTGG
>NZ_CAXAPD010000081.1:0-3033 GCF_963970515.1 Pseudomonas sp. RL_5y_Pfl2_73
TTTGAGCAAGATCGAATTTTCGGCGAATGTCGTCTTCACAGTATAACCAGATTGCTTGGGGTTATATGGTCAAGTGAAGAAGCGCATACGGTGGATGCCTTGGCAGTCAGAGGCGATGAAAGACGTGGTAGCCTGCGAAAAGCTTCGGGGAGTCGGCAAACAGACTTTGATCCGGAGATGTCTGAATGGGGGAACCCAGCCATCATAAGATGGTTATCTTGTACTGAATACATAGGTGCAAGAGGCGAACCAGGGGAACTGAAACATCTAAGTACCCTGAGGAAAAGAAATCAACCGAGATTCCCTTAGTAGTGGCGAGCGAACGGGGACTAGCCCTTAAGTGGCTTTGAGATTAGCGGAACGCTCTGGAAAGTGCGGCCATAGTGGGTGATAGCCCTGTACGCGAAAATCTCTTAGTCATGAAATCGAGTAGGACGGAGCACGAGAAACTTTGTCTGAATATGGGGGGACCATCCTCCAAGGCTAAATACTACTGACTGACCGATAGTGAACTAGTACCGTGAGGGAAAGGCGAAAAGAACCCCGGAGAGGGGAGTGAAATAGATCCTGAAACCGTATGCGTACAAGCAGTGGGAGCCCACTTTGTTGGGTGACTGCGTACCTTTTGTATAATGGGTCAGCGACTTATTTTCAGTGGCGAGCTTAACCGAATAGGGGAGGCGTAGCGAAAGCGAGTCTTAATAGGGCGTCTAGTCGCTGGGAATAGACCCGAAACCGGGCGATCTATCCATGGGCAGGTTGAAGGTTAGGTAACACTGACTGGAGGACCGAACCGACTACCGTTGAAAAGTTAGCGGATGACCTGTGGATCGGAGTGAAAGGCTAATCAAGCTCGGAGATAGCTGGTTCTCCTCGAAAGCTATTTAGGTAGCGCCTCATGTATCACTGTAGGGGGTAGAGCACTGTTTCGGCTAGGGGGTCATCCCGACTTACCAAACCGATGCAAACTCCGAATACCTACAAGTGCCGAGCATGGGAGACACACGGCGGGTGCTAACGTCCGTCGTGAAAAGGGAAACAACCCAGACCGTCAGCTAAGGTCCCAAAGTTATGGTTAAGTGGGAAACGATGTGGGAAGGCTTAGACAGCTAGGAGGTTGGCTTAGAAGCAGCCACCCTTTAAAGAAAGCGTAATAGCTCACTAGTCGAGTCGGCCTGCGCGGAAGATGTAACGGGGCTCAAACCATACACCGAAGCTACGGGTATCACTTAGGTGATGCGGTAGAGGAGCGTTCTGTAAGCCTGTGAAGGTGAGTTGAGAAGCTTGCTGGAGGTATCAGAAGTGCGAATGCTGACATGAGTAACGACAATGGGTGTGAAAAACACCCACGCCGAAAGACCAAGGTTTCCTGCGCAACGTTAATCGACGCAGGGTTAGTCGGTCCCTAAGGCGAGGCTGAAAAGCGTAGTCGATGGAAAACAGGTTAATATTCCTGTACTTCTGGTTATTGCGATGGAGGGACGGAGAAGGCTAGGCCAGCTTGGCGTTGGTTGTCCAAGTTTAAGGTGGTAGGCTGAAATCTTAGGTAAATCCGGGATTTCAAGGCCGAGAGCTGATGACGAGTTACCCTTTGGGTGACGAAGTGGTTGATGCCATGCTTCCAAGAAAAGCTTCTAAGCTTCAGGTAACCAGGAACCGTACCCCAAACCGACACAGGTGGTTGGGTAGAGAATACCAAGGCGCTTGAGAGAACTCGGGTGAAGGAACTAGGCAAAATGGCACCGTAACTTCGGGAGAAGGTGCGCCGGTGAGGGTGAAGCACTTGCTGCGTAAGCCCACGCCGGTCGAAGATACCAGGCCGCTGCGACTGTTTATTAAAAACACAGCACTCTGCAAACACGAAAGTGGACGTATAGGGTGTGACGCCTGCCCGGTGCCGGAAGGTTAATTGATGGGGTTAGCTAACGCGAAGCTCTTGATCGAAGCCCCGGTAAACGGCGGCCGTAACTATAACGGTCCTAAGGTAGCGAAATTCCTTGTCGGGTAAGTTCCGACCTGCACGAATGGCGTAACGATGGCGGCGCTGTCTCCACCCGAGACTCAGTGAAATTGAAATCGCTGTGAAGATGCAGTGTATCCGCGGCTAGACGGAAAGACCCCGTGAACCTTTACTATAGCTTTGCACTGGACTTTGAATTTGCTTGTGTAGGATAGGTGGGAGGCTTTGAAGCGTGGACGCCAGTTCGCGTGGAGCCATCCTTGAAATACCACCCTGGCAACTTTGAGGTTCTAACTCAGGTCCGTTATCCGGATCGAGGACAGTGTATGGTGGGTAGTTTGACTGGGGCGGTCTCCTCCTAAAGAGTAACGGAGGAGTACGAAGGTGCGCTCAGACCGGTCGGAAATCGGTCGTAGAGTATAAAGGCAAAAGCGCGCTTGACTGCGAGACAGACACGTCGAGCAGGTACGAAAGTAGGTCTTAGTGATCCGGTGGTTCTGTATGGAAGGGCCATCGCTCAACGGATAAAAGGTACTCCGGGGATAACAGGCTGATACCGCCCAAGAGTTCATATCGACGGCGGTGTTTGGCACCTCGATGTCGGCTCATCACATCCTGGGGCTGAAGCCGGTCCCAAGGGTATGGCTGTTCGCCATTTAAAGTGGTACGCGAGCTGGGTTTAGAACGTCGTGAGACAGTTCGGTCCCTATCTGCCGTGGACGTTTGAGATTTGAGAGGGGCTGCTCCTAGTACGAGAGGACCGGAGTGGACGAACCTCTGGTGTTCCGGTTGTCACGCCAGTGGCATTGCCGGGTAGCTATGTTCGGAAAAGATAACCGCTGAAAGCATCTAAGCGGGAAACTTGCCTCAAGATGAGATCTCACTGGGACCTTGAGTCCCCTGAAGGGCCGTCGAAGACTACGACGTTGATAGGCAGGGTGTGTAAGCGCTGTGAGGCGTTGAGCTAACCTGTACTAATTGCCCGTGAGGCTTGACCATATAACACCCAAGCAATTTGTATGCTCCAAGCCTAAAGGCGAAAGAGACCAGATTGCGGTGTGTGAAGACGAAAC
>NZ_CAXAPD010000082.1:0-2957 GCF_963970515.1 Pseudomonas sp. RL_5y_Pfl2_73
TCCGTGGTTTCCGCATCGAGCTGGGCGAGATCGAAGCCAAGCTCGCCCAGGCGCCAAACATCAAGGAAACCGTGGTCCTGGCACGTGAAGACGTGCCGGGCGACAAACGCCTGGTCGCCTATTTCACCCAACACTCGCCGGACGAAGCCGTCGACATCGAAACCCTGCGCACGCAGCTGCAAACGCAGCTGCCGGCCTATATGGTGCCCGCCGCCTACGTGCGCCTCGATGCGCTGCCGCTGACCCCCAACGGCAAGCTCGACCGCAAGGCGCTACCGGCCCCCGACAGCCATGCATACACCACGCGTCTGTATGAAGCCCCGGTGGGCGACATGGAGATCAAGCTGGCAGCGTTGTGGGCGCAGTTGCTCAAGGTCGAACGAGTGGGGCGGCATGACCACTTCTTCGAGCTGGGTGGTCACTCGTTGCTCGCCGTGACACTGATCGAACGCATGCGCAAGGACGGCATGGAGGCCGATATCCGTGTGCTGTTCGGCCAGCCCACCCTCGCCCTGGTGGCTGCCGCCGTGGGCGAGGTACGGCCTATCGATGTGCCGATGACGACTATTCCCGCGCTCACGCGCAAACGCAGTATCTGAGTCGGCTGCTTCACCTGAGGGATCAATGCCCTGTCCCGGGCTTCCGGGCAGGGCGCTCGCCCTGGATCCCGCGCATCTGTATGTCCTGTCTGGCCGACGTCGGGGCTTGTCCCTGCTTCCCATGACAGACATCACCTACCGAATGCTCTAATTTTTTTTGGCCTGTAAGGCGGCGGTTCGCGAACCGCCGCCTTCGGTTGAACGTGACGATTATCCAGCGCTTTGGCCCGTGCGCCGAGGTCGGCCCAACCGCCGTCCAGGCGCCGTGCCGTACCTGAAAAACACGTTTTTATCGTCAACCACTCCGAACTAGAAAAGCAGGTTCTTCAATGCAATTCAGCGAATTGATGACAGCTCTGTCCCAGCACCCGATTCGTCTCCAACAGGACGACGACAACCTTGTGATTCTGGGCGACGACGAAGGACTGGACAATGCGCTGTGGGACAGCCTGATTGCCCATAAGCGCGAACTGCTCGAACTGGTGGAGAGAAACGGTGGCGACTGGCTGAGCCCAGCATTTCGTATCACGCCAGACATGTTGCCCCTGGCCCACCTCGGCCAGGAGACGATCGACCGGATTGTCGACAGCGTTCCTGGCGGTGCGGGCAACGTGCAGGATATCTACCCCCTGGCGCCTTTGCAGGAGGGCATTCTCTACCATTACCTCGCCGCAGGGCAGGGTGACCCCTATGTGTTGCAGTCCTTGTTCGGCGCGGATCGACGGGCACGCCTGGATGATTTTACCCAGGCGCTGCAAGGCGTGATCGATCGCCACGACATATTGCGCACCTCGATGGTGTGGGAAGGCTTGGACGAACCGGTGCAAGTGGTCTGGCACCAGGCCCGGTTGACGCTGGAAGAGATCGCGCTGGACCCTGCCGATGGTGACATCCTGTGGCAACTGCAACAACGCTTCGACACCCGGCATCACCGCTTGGATGTCGGCCAGGCGCCGCTGATGCGCCTGGTCTGTGCGCAGGATCAAATCCATCAGCGCTGGGTGGCGATCCTGTTGTTCCATCACATGGCGATGGACCATGCGGCGCTGGAACTGGTGCAGCATGAGATGCAGGCATTCCTGCTCGGGCAGGCCGACCAGTTACCCGACCCCGTGCCGTATCGCAACTATGTGGCGCAGGTTCGCCTGGGCGTGGGCGGCGATTCCCATGAGGCGTTTTTCCGCGAGATGCTCGGCGATGTCGATGAGCCAACGTTGCCGCTGGGTTTTTCCGCAGTGCCCGAAGGCGAATCGGTGGTCGAGGAAGTCCACCTGCCGATCGATGGAGAATTGAGCCGTCGCTTACGGGCTCAGGCCCGTCAGTTGGGTGTCAGCGCGGCAGCTTTGTATCACTTGGCCTGGGCGCGGGTGGTCGGGGCTGTTTCCGGCCGGCAGGACGTGGTGTTCGGCACGGTGTTGATGGGCCGGATGCAGGGCGGCGACGGTGCCGACCGGGCACTGGGCATGTTCATCAATACACTGCCGTTGCGGGTGAAGTTGGCCGGGCAGGGTGTGCGCGAAGGGGTAAAAGCCACCCATGCGGGCCTGACCGCGTTGCTCGGCCATGAGCACGCTTCGTTGGCCTTGGCCCAGCGTTGCAGCGGCGTGCCCGCGCCCGCGCCGTTGTTCGGTTCGTTGCTCAACTATCGCCACAGCGGCACGGCGCAAGCGCCCACGGCACAGACGCTGGAGGCGTGGGAAGGACTGCATTCGCTGGGCGGTGCGGAGGGCACCAATTATCCGCTGACTTTGTCGGTGGATGATCTGGGCGAAGGCTTCAGTCTCAGCGTGCTGGCCCTGGCCGGGATTGGTGCCCAGCGCATTGCCGGC
Source organism: Pseudomonas sp. RL_5y_Pfl2_73 (assembly GCF_963970515.1). NCBI lineage: Bacteria > Pseudomonadati > Pseudomonadota > Gammaproteobacteria > Pseudomonadales > Pseudomonadaceae > Pseudomonas > Pseudomonas sp. RL_5y_Pfl2_73. The sequence continues at coordinate 2,429 of NZ_CAXAPD010000082.1, forward strand.
TCTATGCGCCAGGCTCTGGAAAGCCTGGTCGGCATGCTTGAACAGCAGCCGGAGCTACCCCTGCAGCAGGTGTCGATCCTGCCGACGTCGGAAAGCGAGAAGTTGTTGGTGACGTTCAACGCCACCGAGGCGGACTATCCGCGACAACAGACGATCCATGGGTTGTTCGAGGAACAGGTCCAGCGTACCCCGGATGCCGTGGCGGTGGTTCGTGGTGAGCAACGCCTGAATTACCGCGCGTTGAACGAGCGGGCCAACCGCCTGGCCCATTACCTGCGCAAGCAGGGCGTAGAGCCCGATTCGCGGGTGGCTATCTGCGTCGAGCGCGGTATCGACATGGTTGTTGGCTTGCTGGCGATTCTCAAGGCCGGCGGTGGTTATGTGCCGTTGGATCCGGCGTATCCGTTGGATCGGATTGCCTACATGCTCGAGGACAGCGCACCGGCGGCGGTGTTGGCGCAGGCTGCAACGGTCGGGTTGTTGGCCGATGCTTCGATGCCAGTGATCAACCTGGATAGCGGCTTGTGGC
>NZ_CAXAPD010000083.1:0-2644 GCF_963970515.1 Pseudomonas sp. RL_5y_Pfl2_73
CCCCGTACAGCTTCGACGTGTCGGTGTGGGAGTTCTTCTGGCCGCTGATCACCGGCGCGACCCTGGTGGTCGCCCGTCCCGACGGTCATCGCGACCCGGCCTACCTCAGCCAGTTGATCCAGCAGGAGCGGGTCACCACCTTGCACTTCGTGCCGTCAATGCTGCGGGCGTTTGTCGAAGAGCCGAGCCTGGTCAACTGCCACAGCCTGCGTCAGGTGTTCGCCAGTGGCGAAGCCCTGCCGGTGGACCTGGTACGGCGCTTCATGGGCCAACACCCGGCAGCGCTGGTCAACCTGTACGGCCCGACCGAAGCGGCCATCGACGTCTCGGTCTGGCGTTGCTCGGCGGACGATGTGATCGTGCCGATCGGCAAACCCATCGCCAACCTGCGCTTGTACATCCTCGACGAGGCCCTGCAACCGCTGCCGATTGGCAGCATCGGCGAACTGTACATCGGTGGCGCCGGCGTCGCCCGGGGTTACCTGAAACGCCCGGACCTGACCGAGGAACGCTTCCTCGCCAGCCCATTCATCGAGGGTGACCGCCTGTACCGCACCGGCGACCTCTGCCGCTTCCAGGCCGATGGCAACATCGAATACCTGGGCCGTCTCGACCATCAGGTGAAATTGCGCGGCCAGCGGATCGAGCTGGGGGAAATCGACGCTGCGCTGCTGGCGCAGACCGGTGTTCGCGACGCCGCCACCTTGTTGCTGGACCAGCGCCTGGTGAGTTTCTGGTGCGGTGACGCCGATGAGACGACCCTGCGTGCCGACTTGAGTGACAGCCTGCCCGCGCACATGCAACCAAGCCTCTTGGTGCAGCTCGATAACCTGCCGCTCAACAGCAACGGCAAGCTCGACCGCAAGGCATTGGCCACCACGCCGCTGCCACAGAGCCACAGCGACCAGCCGCGCACCGCGCCGCGCAATGTCACTGAAACCGTGCTCTGCGAACTGTTCAGCGAGGTGCTGGGTGGTTCGGAGGTCGGCATCGAGGACAACTTTTTCCAACTCGGCGGTCACTCCTTGCTGGCCACCCGCTTGGTCAGCCGGGTCCGTGAGCGCCTCGGGGTTTGCCTGCCCTTGCCGCTGGTGTTCGCCCAACCGACGGTAGCGGCCCTGGCCGAGCATCTGCGCGCGGCCATGCCCGGCGAATCGATCAGCGCACAACCGCGCCCGGCGCTATTGCCCCTGGGCCTGGCTCAACGCCGGTTCTGGATGCTCAGCCGCCTGGTGCCGGAGTCCCGCGAGTACCACATGCCATTCGCCCTGACCTTGCGCGGCGAGTTGCAGGTCGAGGTCTTGCGCGAGGCCTTTGCGCAGGTCAGCCTGCGCCACCTGGTGCTGCGCAGCCGTATCGTCGAAGTCGACGGCGAGCCGCAATTGCTGATCGACGACCACGGGCCGGCGCTCGCGGTCACTGGCGTTGCGACCCAGGACTGGTCTGTGGCCTGCACCAACGCCCAGGACGCACTGATGACACCGTTCGACCTGGCCGCCGCTGCGCCTTGGCGTGCGCACCTGCTGCAACGCCAGGGCAGTGACGAACACCTGTTGCTGGTGTGCCTGCACCACAGCGCCACCGACGGTTGGGCCATGCAGTTGCTCATCAACGAACTGACCCAGGCCTACGCCGCCGGCCTGAACGGGCAGTCGCCCGCCTGGGCACCGCTGGAAATCGACTACATCGATTTCGCCCTGTGGCAACAGCACCCGGACACCCAGGCCCGGCGCAGCGACAGCCTGGACTACTGGAAAAGCCACCTGGGCCAGAACGACTACCAACTCGACCTGCCCATCGACCATCCACGCGGCGCCGAAGCGGACCGCCGCGCCCGACAACTGAACGTGTCCCTCGGCACCCAGCGCGCCCAAGCCATCCGGCAGTTCGCCCGTCAGCGCGGCACGACCACCTACGTGGTGCTGGCCACGGCCCTGAGCGCGCTGCTGGCGCGCTACAGCGGTCAGCGGGAGATTCTTCTCGGCACCCCGGCGGACCAGCGTGACCATGGGCAAACCCAGACGTTGCTGGCCTGCCTGGTCAACACCCTGGTGATCCGCAGCGACGTCGACCAACGGGCCCCGGCCGAGCAACTGCTGGCCAGCGTCGAGGCCGACCTGCGTGCAGCCCAAGCCCATGCTGACCTGCCCTTCGCCACTCTGGTCGGCGCTATCGCACAAAACCGCGACTTGAACCGTACGCCGCTGTTCCAAGTGCTGTTCTCCCTCAACTATGGCCGCGTCGACAGCAGCCAATGGCCGGGATTGAACGTCGAAGAACAGATGCTGCCGGTGATCGACGCCAAGTTTGAACAGAGCTGGGAAGTCCAGGACGACGGCAGCGACATGACGCTGGCGCTGGAATACCAATCGGCCTTGTACGACGAAGCGACGATGCAACGCTGGAGCGCGCAGTGGTGCGCGCTGCTTGACGCCCTGGTGGCAAGCCCTGGGCGCCCCCTGGTCGAACTGTTCCCGCAACAGCAGGATCAACAGCAACTGGATCGCTGGAACGCCACCGACCGCCACTACAGCGGCCCAACCAACCTACACACCGCCCTGAGCCAACAAGCAGCCCTGAGCCCCAACGCCCCGGCACTGGTGTTCGAAGGCCAGCGCCTGAGCTACGCCGAGCTGGACCTGCG
>NZ_CAXAPD010000084.1:0-2620 GCF_963970515.1 Pseudomonas sp. RL_5y_Pfl2_73
TGCGGATTCCACGCGCACTTGGACACCCATTCCACGAACACTTGGACAGTGATTCCACGCTGACTTGGACACTCATTCCACGGTCACTTGGACACTGATTCCACGAGCATTTGGACAGTGATTTTCCACTGACCCAACCCATGCTCAGGCAGGCAGCGACGCAGGATTATTCACTACCATCGACCTCTTTTCTCGAAGCGAAGAGGTCGTCGTGGAGCGTATATCCATGCGTAAAATCCGAGAGGTACTACGCCTAAAGTTCGACGCCGGCCTGTCCGTGCGCAAGATCGCCACCAGCCTTCGCATCAGCAGTGGCAGCGCCGGCAACTACCTGCATCGCTTCAACGCTTGCGGGCTGACCTGGCCGACGGCGTTGTCGGATGCCGAACTGGAACGCTGTCTGTTCCCGCCAGCGCCGACGGTTCCCAGCGATCAACGTCCGATGCCGGACTGGGCTCATGTCCATGCCGAACTGCGCCGTCCCGGCGTCACCCTGGCCCTGCTTTGGCAAGAGTATCGACTCAGCCATCCGCAAGGCTTCCAGTACAGCTGGTTCTGCGAGCATTACCGCCTCTGGGCCGCCAAGGTCGACGTGGTCATGCGCCAGGAACACCGTGCCGGCGAAAAGCTGTTTGTCGATTACGCTGGCCAGACCGTGCCAGTCATTGATCGGCGAACCGGCGAGATCCGCCAAACGCAGATCTTCGTCGCCGTCCTCGGCGCGTCCAGCTACACCTTTGCCGAGGCCACCTGGTCGCAGAAACTGCCCGACTGGCTGGGCTCGCACGTGCGCTGCTTCGCCTTTTTCGGCGGTACATCGCAGATCCTGGTACCGGACAATCTGCGCAGCGGCGTTACCAAAGCGCATCGTTACGAGCCTGACATCAATCCCAGTTACCGCGACCTGGCCGAGCATTACGGCGTGGCCGTATTGCCTGCCAGATCCCGCAAGCCTCGGGACAAAGCCAAGGTCGAAGTCGGCGTGCAAGTGGTCGAGCGCTGGATCCTGGCAGTGCTGCGCAACCGCCAGTTCTTCTCGCTGGGCGAACTCAACACGGCAATTGGACTGCTGCTGGATCGACTCAATCAGAAACCCTTCAAGAAGCTGCCCGGCTCACGCCGGTCGGTCTTCGAGACCATCGACCAACCCGCGCTGCAACCGCTGCCGGAACACCCGTACGTCTACGCCGAATGGAAAAAGGTACGAGTACACATCGACTACCACGTCGAGGTCGACGGCCATTACTACTCGGTGCCGTATCAGCTGGTGAAGCACCAACTCGAAGTGCGGCTGACGGCGCAGACCGTTGAATGCTTCCACGCCAATCAGCGCGTGGCCAGCCATCTGCGCTCGGCACATAAAGGCCGCCACACCACCCAAACCGAGCACATGCCCAAGAGCCACCGCGAACATGCCGAGTGGACACCGCAACGGCTGATCCGCTGGGCCGAGCAGACCGGCCCGAACACGGCTGGCGTCATCGCCCACATCCTCGAACGCCGAATCCATCCGCAGCACGGCTTCCGCGCCTGCCTGGGCATCCTGCGCCTGAGCAAACAGCACGGCGAAGAGCGGCTGGAAGCCGCTTGCCAGCGTGCGCTGGCGCTGGGCGCATGCAGTTACAAAAGCCTCGAATCGATCCTGCGCCAAGGCTTGGAACGGCTGCCGCTGACCCAGCAAAACCTGCCACTGCTGCCCGAAGAGCACATCAACCTGCGTGGCCCCGACTACTACCACTGACCTGAAAAGGAGCATCAAGATGCTACCCAACCCGACTCTGGACAAGCTGCAAACCCTGCGGCTGCACGGCATGATCAAAGCGCTGAACGAGCAACACGCAACGCCCGACATCAGCGATCTCAGCTTCGACGAACGCCTTGGCCTGATGGTCGACCGCGAACTGACCGAGCGTGAAGATGCTCGGCTGACCACTCGCCTCAAATCCGCGAGACTACGCCACAACGCCTGCTTGGAAGATATCGATTACCGCAGCCCACGCGGCCTGGACAAGGCCCTGATCCTGCAACTCGGTAGCGGCCAATGGCTGCGTGACGGCCTGAACCTGATCATCGGCGGCCCGACAGGCGTAGGCAAAACGTGGCTCGCCTGCGCGCTGGCCCATAAGGCTTGCCGGGACGGTTACAGCGTGCGTTATCTGCGTCTGCCTCGCTTGATGGAAGAACTGGGCCTGGCCCACGGCGACGGTCGCTTCACCAAACTCATGGCGGGTTATGCCAAGACCGATCTGCTGATCCTGGACGACTGGGGCCTTGCACCGTTTACCGCCGCGCAGCGGCGCGACATGCTGGAACTGCTGGACGACCGTTACGGAAACCGCTCGACGCTGGTGACCAGCCAGATGCCGGTGGATAAATGGCATGCGCTGATCGGTGATCCGACCTTGGGCGATGCGATCCTCGACCGGCTGGTGCACAACGCTTACCGCATCGAACTGAAGGGCGAATCGATGCGCAGGCGCGCAACGAAATTGACTGCAACCGGGACTTCAGACTAACAATGCGAACCTGCGTCGCTGCGCTCCGACTGCCTGTCCAAGTGAGCGTGGAATGAGTGTCCAAATGATCGTGGGCTGAGTGTCCAAGTGTCGTGGAATCCGCA
>NZ_CAXAPD010000085.1:0-2523 GCF_963970515.1 Pseudomonas sp. RL_5y_Pfl2_73
TCACCAACCGCGCACCGCTGAACAGCGGCCAGAAGAACTCCCACACCGACACGTCGAAGCTGAACGGGGTCTTTTGCAGCACTGCGTCTGTGGCGCTCAAGGCGTATTCGTCCTGCATCCACAACAGCCTGTTAACCACCGCGCCGTGCTCGTTCATCACGCCTTTGGGCAGGCCCGTGGAGCCCGAGGTGTAGATGACATAGGCCAGGTGATGGGCATGCAAGCCTTCAACCTGCGGATTGTCGGTGGGCTGCATCGAGAACCCTTGCGCCTCATCCAGCAGCAGGGTCCGCGCCTGCGTAGCCGGCAGGCTCGCCTGCAAGGCGCGCTGGGTCAGCACCACCCTCGGCGCGCTGTTTTCCAGCATGTAGGCCAAGCGCTCGGCTGGGTAATCCGGGTCGAGCGGCACATACGCCGCGCCGGCCTTGAGAATGCCCAGCAGGCCCGCCACCATGTCCAGGCTGCGATCGGCACAGATCGCCACGCGGTCATCCGGGCGAATGCCCAGTTCCAATAGGCGATGAGCGACCTGGTTGGCGCGCGCATTCAATTGCGAGTAGCTCAACGCTGCCTCGCCAGAGACAACCGCGACGGCATCCGGACAGGCCGCGACCCGTGTTTCGAACAAGCCGTGCAAGGTCAGGCCCTGCGGGTAATCGACCGCCGTGGCATTGAACGTTTCCAACAGATGCAGACGTTCGGCCGCCGGCAGACTCGTGAGGGCCTGCAGTGGCGTATCCGGCGCCTGCTCCAGTGCGCTGACCAGACTTTCGAGCGTGGTCTGCACGTACTCGCCGATACGCCGCGCGCCGGTTCCGACCAACGCTTGCACCACCAGGCTGAAGCCCTCGCCTTCATCATCCACGGCCAGCGCCAAGGGGTAATTGGTCCGTTCTTCACCGCCAATCGACTCGATGCCTTGCCACGCCGTCAGCGCCTGCGCGGTCACCTCGATCCCGCAATGACGATAGTTGAGCATCGAACTGAACAACGGTGTTGGCGCAACCACGCCACTGCAACGCTGGGCCAGTGCCAACGGAGCATGCTCATGGCCCAGCAGGCCGCTGAGTCGTTTGTGGGTCGCCTTCACCGCTGCGTATACATCTTGCCCAGCCAGGCTCACCCGCAATGGCAAGGTGTTGATGAACATGCCCAGGGCCCGGTCAGCTCCATCGCCGGCCTGCATGCGACCCAATAGTACGGTGCCGAAGACCACGTCGTCGCGACCGCTGACACGGCCCAGGACGTGCGCCCAGGCCAAGTGCATCAGGCTCGCCGCGCTGACGCCCAACTGGCGGGCCTGGTCGCGCAGACGGCGACACAAGCCCGCCTCCACGGCCAGCTTTACCTCTTCCACGCCATTGCCATCGCCTTGCACATCCCGCAGGCCGAACGGCAACGTAGGCTCGTCGACGTCGCCAAGCATGTCGCGGAAAAACGCTTCGTGCGCCTGCTGATCGACACCCAGGCGCGCCTGGGCCACGTAGTTGCGATAAGGCACCGATTCGCCCAGTTCATGGACCTTGCCCAACAACTGCGCCTGCATTTCACGTTCCAGCACTTCCAGGCCGGTATGGTCCAGGACCATATGGTGGAACAGCAGCATGGCGACCCAGCGCTGGTTGGCGACGTCCTCGGCGATAGCCAGACGCAGCATCGGTGCCTGCCGCACGTCCAGCCGGTAATGCCGGGCATCGAAACGCTCATACAGCCGGGCAACGGCATCGCCGCCGCTCGGGTCCGCGTCCAACTCGTCAACGCTGAGCCGAGCCTGTCGCCACACGACCTGCATCGGTTCGTCGAGGTTTTCCCAGACCATCGAAGTTCTGAGAATGTCATGCCGGTCAATCACCCCCTGCAAAGCCTGGGCAAAGTCATCCAACCGGGCCCGGCGGTCAAACCCGAACAGCGTTTGCAGCACGTACGGATCACCCATTTTCGCCGTCAAATGGTGATACAGGATGCCTTCCTGCAACGGCGCCAGTGGGTAGATCTCCTGCACGTTGCGCGCTCCTCCCGGCACGCTCGCCACGATCCGATCGATGGCCTCCTGGCTCAATACGGCCAGCGGCAACATGTCCGGTGTGATGCGCTCACAGCCTTCGACGACGGCGCAGGCCGGCACCACCACATCCCGGTGTCCGCCCACCGCAGCGGCCAGAGCCTGCAGCGTTGGCTGGCTGAACAGCACGCGCACATCCACCGATAGTTCGGCCTGGCGCATGCGCTCGATCAGCCTCATCGCCAGCAGCGAATGGCCGCCCAGTTCGAAGAAATTGTCGTGGCGACCGACCCGCTCCACTTTCAACAGCTCGGCCCACAGGTCGGCCAAGACCTGTTCGATCTCGCCTTGCGGTGCCTCGTAGGCCTGGCTGGCGTACGCCTCGGCATCCGGTGCCGGCAGGGCCTTGCGGTCCACCTTGCCGTTGAGGGTCAACGGGAATGCCGGCAGCAGCACGAAGGCGGCAGGCACCATGTAGTCGGTCAGGGTCGCCGACAATTGCTCGCGCAACCCGGCCGCGG
>NZ_CAXAPD010000086.1:0-2475 GCF_963970515.1 Pseudomonas sp. RL_5y_Pfl2_73
TGGCGACCTGGGCCGCTACCTGCCGGACGGCAACATCGAATACCTGGGCCGCAACGACGACCAGGTGAAGATCCGTGGTTTCCGCATCGAGCTGGGCGAGATCGAAGCCAAGCTCGCCCGCCACGAAGCGCTGAAAGAAACCGTAGTCGTGGCCCGCGAAGACATACCAGGCGACAAGCGCCTGGTGGCCTATTTCACCCAACACTCGCCGGACGAAGCCGTCGACATCGAAACCCTGCGCACGCACCTGCAAACGCAGTTGCCAGCGTATATGGTGCCCGCCGCCTACGTGCGCCTCGATGCGCTGCCGCTGACCCCCAACGGCAAGCTCGACCGCAAGGCCTTGCCAGCACCGGACCTCGACGCGCTGATCACCCGTGGCTACGAAGCCCCGCAAGGCGAGGTCGAAACCACCCTGGCGCGGCTCTGGCAAGATTTGCTCAAGGTCGAACGCGTGGGCCGTCACGATCATTTCTTCGAACTGGGCGGGCATTCGCTGCTGGCGGTCAGCTTGATCGAGCGGATGCGCCAGGCCGGCTTGAGCGCCGATGTGCGCGTGCTGTTCAGCCAACCGACCCTGGCCGCGCTGGCGGCGGCTGTCGGCAGCGGGAAGGAGGTCAGCGTTCCGGCCAACCTGATTGCGCCGGACTGCGAACACATCACCCCCGAACTGCTGCCGCTGGCCAACCTGTCCCAGGCGACCCTCGACCGCCTCGTGGCGACGGTGCCGGGTGGTGCGCGCAATGTGCAGGACATTTATCCGTTGGCGCCGCTGCAGGAAGGCATTCTCTACCATCACCTGGCTACCGAGCAGGGCGACCCGTATCTGCTTCAATCGCAGTTTGCCTTCGACAGCCAGGAACGTCTCGACGGGTTCGTCCAGGCGTTGCAGGTGGTCATTGATCGCCACGACATCTTGCGCACCAGCATTGTGTGGGACGGTTTTGACGAGCCTATGCAAGTGGTCTGGCGCGAAGCCAGGCTGCACCTCGAAGTACTCGATCTCGACCCGGCCGCGGGTGATACCGTTGGGCAACTGCGCCAGCGTTTCGACCCGCGCCATCACCGTATCGATGTCGCCCAGGCGCCGCTGATGCGCTTGGCTTATGCAAGGGATGAGGCCAACGATCGCCTGGTCGCGACACTGTTGTTCCATCACATCGCCCTGGACCACACGGCGATGGACGTGGTGCAGCACGAGATGCAAGCGCACCTGCTGGGTGAAGCCGGGCAACTGGCCGAAGCGGTGCCTTATCGAAATTACGTGGCCCAGGCCCGCTTGGGCGTGAGTTGCGAAGAGCATGAGGCGTTCTTTCACGACATGCTCGGCGATATCGACGAGCCGACGCTGCCCTTCAACCTGCAGGATGTGCAGAGCGGCGGACGCGATATCGAAGAGACCAGCCAGTCGGTGGATGCCGGCCTGGACCAGCGCCTGCGGGCCCAAGCCCGTCAACTGGGGGTGAGTGCCGCCAGCCTGGTGCATCTGGCGTGGGCGCAAGTGCTGGCCAAGGTGTCCGGCAAGCAGGAGGTGGTGTTCGGTACGGTCCTGATGGGCCGGATGCAGGCGGGCGAGGGCGCTGACCGCGCACTGGGGATGTTCATCAATACCTTGCCGCTGCGCGTGAGCCTGGGCGACCAAGGCGTCAAGGCAGGCGTCAAGGCGGTCCATGGGCAACTGACGGCCTTGCTCGGGCACGAACATGCCTCGCTCGCGCTGGCCCAGCGTTGCAGTGGCGTGGCGGCGCCGCTGCCGCTGTTCAGCGCCTTGCTTAACTATCGGCACCGCGCTACGGGCGAGGCGTCGGCACAGGCACTGCAAGCATGGTGTGGCATCCACGTCCTGGACGGGGAAGACCGCACCAATTATCCGCTGACCTTGAACGTCGATGACCTGGGTAGCGGTTTCAACCTGACGGTGCTGGTCGCGCAGCAGATCGGCGCCCAACGGGTCTGCGCTTATATGCACGCAGCGCTACAGACGCTGGTGCAGGCACTGGAACAGACGCCACAGGCGGCGCTGTATCGCCTGTCGATCTTGCCCGACGCGGAACGCGAGCAACTGCTGGTGACGTTCAACGCCACCGAGGCTGACTATCCGCAGCAGCAGACGACTCATGGGTTGTTCGAGGAACAGGTCCAGCGTACCCCGGATGCCGTGGCGGTGATTCGCGGCGGGCAACGCCTGAGCTACGGGGGACTGAACGAGCGGGCCAACCGCCTGGCCCATTACCTGCGCAAGCAGGGCGTAGAGCCCGATTCGCGGGTGGCGATCTGCGTCGAGCGCGGCATCGACATGGTTGTTGGCTTGCTGGCGATTCTCAAGGCCGGCGGTGGTTATGTGCCGCTGGATCCGGCGTATCCGTTGGATCGGATTGCCTACATGCTCGAGGACAGCGCACCGGCGGCGGTGTTGGCGCAGGCTGCAACGGTCGGGTTGTTGGCCGATGCTTCGATGCCAGTGATCAACCTGGA
>NZ_CAXAPD010000087.1:0-2468 GCF_963970515.1 Pseudomonas sp. RL_5y_Pfl2_73
CAGTAATTTACGGATAAGGGCCGCTTTACGCTCAGGTGAATAGCTCGACATTACAGCTCTCTTTGACGCCCCCGATCTATCGTTTTGATAAATCAGCTCAGGCGACAACTAGCCTGACACCGGGGGTTCCTGTGGAAAGCGTATTTTGGTAAAGCCCTTTGTAGCGCGCGTTACAACCTATTGAGAAAATTGTTCCGTCAGGAAGGGTCGAGAGGGTGAGCGTGCTATCGATTACGTACGCTGTTCTTGTTTCGCCGTCAGGTAGCGTGTAGCTCTTTATCTCGATTTTATGATGCTCATAGAGCTCATGCATGTAGGTCGAGATATTGTCTTGCAATAAGATGTTCGCAATTGAATGCTTGGATTTTATGTCGGCTGCAAAATCAATCATTTAAATTCCACCGTACATTAACGTGCCGTTTACGAAGGCGGCAGCACATACATACCTGACTTCAAGATGTATGCCGACCGTGACGAGGGAGCTTGCCCGGCTCGGTGACGCAGCAGTTTTCTGTAGGAATGCGCCGGCCTTTTTTTGAGGCGGCTTCGCCGCCCAACGGGAGCAAGCTCCCTCGCCACGGGATTTGCGTTTCGGAGCAAATCCTGTGGCGTCCGCTGATTTATTCCTCGTCCAAATCTTCCTCATCGATCAGCCCTTGAACGAAACGGAGGAAATTCGAGCAGACCAGCTTTTCGGATTGAGCGTGATTCTCTTCAGGGCTGAGGTCGCTATCAAAGCTATCAGTCGTGAAATAGCTAACGGCTTCGGTATCAAGGTTCAGGCAAAAGAAATTGCCGCCCCAGTCGTTTGCGAAAGGCAAGAGGTGCGCAGGCAGTACCTGCTTCTTCAGCATCAACTGGTAGGTGGACAGCACCGTGGACTCACCATGAGCAATCGGCTTGAAGGTAGCCACTTCGATGGGATCGAAAAAGTCTTCGCTGATCCAATAAGCTCGTTCCGGCATGCCGCCGTTGTACTTGAGGTAATGGTTTCGAAAGGGAGCCGGTAGCCTCTTGCCGATGACGGACTCCAGATGATCCAGATCCATTGAGGTAATGGCCGTTTCATGATCTAGAAATTTATTCTCCAGCATCGCTGTCCTCTGGCTGGGCCGTACGTATCACGCATTTTGCCACTTCATTACATATTCCATTGCCAGGATGGCGTGAACGCACGTTAAGCAAGAAGCAGGAAATGGGCCTACCGACCGGATCGACTAGCCCATGCTGCGGGAGAGACGATTCGTTAATGAAACCCCTCGAGCAATGCCTTGTCTTTTTCTCCGCCCCAAGGATCATCCAGCAGATATCTTGCAAGCACTCGGCTGTCCGATGGGACCAGCGTGATTTTGTAGAAAATCTCTTCGCCCTCGCATACCTCGAAGTGCAACGCGTAGTCGCGTTTCTCTAAATCAAGTTCGACCTTGAATTTTTCCGCTGCAGAGGCGATTTCCACGTGGCTGGGATCGGTGATATGGAAGGGCACGACGATGCAGCGCTGGGCGGTGGGGTCGAGGTTGAAGCTGTCTTCCAGTTTCAGATGGACGTTCGCACCGAAAGCGTCTTCAGGTAGGGGGTCGAATACAACATAGTCGCTATGAATTATTGCGCCTTGCTCCAGATTAATCTTGCCCCACTGGCTCGAGGTTTCGTCGAAGGGCCGTGATCGGAATTGGATTTGGCTATGAGATATCAATAGATCCACAGATTGAGCGGTGTTTTTCATCAGTAAACCTCGATTTTAACTCTGGTCCCATTGGGCAGGTCGGACAGGACATTGCCGATGCTCGAGCCGGCCCCCCGATTGTCGCTAGGATCGATGTATTTGACGCTGGCGCCGGTACCACCTTCCTTGAACATTGCCATCGGCCATTCGTCCCGATCCTTGCCTGTTTTGGTCTTAATATCTTTCAAGCTAAGTTTGCGATTGAGCTTAGCGGTGTCACGTTGAATGGTCACGATGTAGGGGTGCCCCTTCTTGATTGCGCCATCGATATGCCCAAACGTCTGCGGATACTCTGACCGCTTCAATCGCAGCTTGTAGTCGTACTGTTTCGATCGGGCCTTGGTCAGCGTACAGCCGGCGAGACCTAGGGGATCCATCCAAGTGAACGGATTTAGGACAAACGCGTAAAGATTGAATCCTCCTGCCAACCCAATAGGGTCTGGGGTCGTGAATCGGCCGACGTCCGGATCGTATTGGCGGAACAGGTTGTAATGTAAACCTGTTTCCCGATCCAGATACTGCCCCTGGAACCGCAAATTCTGCTCTTCGATGTAGTACGGCTCGCGCACCTCTTCCAGCGTATTGCCCCACACCCGATACGTCGCCTGCCAAACGTTGTGCCCGTCGGCTTCGGTGAGTTGTTCCGGCAGGCCGTTGAGGTCGTTGTGGTAGTAGCGGATCTTTTGCAGCGGGCCGCTGCCGTCGACGCGGGCCAGGGGTTCGTAGCCGTCGTCTTCATAGA
>NZ_CAXAPD010000088.1:0-2384 GCF_963970515.1 Pseudomonas sp. RL_5y_Pfl2_73
CCGTGGTGCTGGTGCGCGAAGACACCCCGGGCGAGAAGCGCCTGGTGGCGTACTTCACGCCGCGGGACCTGGACGTTGCGCCACACATCGAGACGCTGCGTACTCATTTGCAGGGGCAATTGCCGGACTACATGATTCCGGTGGCCTACGTGCGGCTCGACGCACTGCCGTTGACCGCCAACGGCAAGCTCGACCGCCGTGCACTGCCGGCGCCGGACAGCGACGCTTACGTCAGCCGTGAATATGAAGCCCCGCAAGGCGAGGTCGAGCAGCTATTGGCACAACTCTGGGCCGAACTGCTCAGGGTTGACCAGGTCGGTCGCCACGACAATTTCTTCGAGCTGGGCGGCCATTCGCTGCTGGCGGTCACGCTGATCGAACGCATGCGCCAGGTCGGCTTGAGCGCTGACGTGCGGGTGTTGTTCAGCCAGCCGACCTTGGCTGCGCTGGGCGCGGCCATCGGCAGTGGCCGGGAGGTGGATGTCCCGGTGAACCGGATTGTTCCGGACTGCGGACGGATCACCCCGGACATGCTCACGCTGATCGACCTTGATCAGGCGACCATTGACCGGGTCGTGGCGACAGTGCCGGGAGGGGCACCGAATGTGCAGGACATCTACCCGCTGGCACCACTGCAGGACGGCATTCTCTACCATCACCTGGCCGCCGAGCAGGGCGACCCCTATGTCTTGAAAACCGTGTTCGAACTGCACAGTCTCGACCGGCTGACGGCGTTTGTGGACGCCCTGCAACACGTCATCGATCGGCACGACATCCTGCGCACCAGCGTGGTGTGGCAAGGCTTCGACACGCCGATCCAAGTGGTGTGGCGCGAAGCGAAATTGCACCTGGAAGAGCTCGCCCTGGACATTTCCGAGGGCGAGATCGCGGCGCAGCTGCAGCATCGTTTCGACCCGCAACACTACCGGCTGGACATCACCCAGGCTCCGCTGATGCGTCTGGTCTTTGCCGAAGACGTGATCAACCGGCGTTGGGTGGCGGTGTTGCTGTTCCACCATATGGCCCTCGACCACACAGCCCTGGAAGTGGTGCAGCACGAGATGCAGGCACACCTGCTGGGCGAGGCCGACCAACTGGCCGTGGCGATGCCGTACCGCAACTATGTGGCGCAAGCGCGCCTGGGTGTGAGCCAACAAGAGCACGAAGGGTTTTTCCGCGAGATGCTCGGCGATGTCGACGAGCCGACGCTACCTTTCGGCTTGCAGGACGTGAGCGGCGACGGTCAGGACATCGAGCATGCCCGGCAAGTTGTCGAGGCAACCTTGAGCCTGCGTCTGCGAGCACAAGCCCGGCAGTTGGGCGTGAGTGCCGCTAGCCTGGTCCACCTGGCCTGGGCGCAGGTGTTGGGATGTGTGTCAGGCAAGGACGATGTGGTGTTCGGTACGGTCCTGCTGGGTCGGATGCAGGGCGGCGATGGCGCGGACCGGGCGCTGGGCATGTTCATCAATACCTTGCCGTTGCGGGTCGAAGTGAGCAGCCAAGGCGTGCGCGATGGGGTGAAAGCCACTCACGCTCGCCTGACCGGGTTATTGGGCCATGAACACGCCTCGCTGGCCCTGGCGCAGCGTTGCAGTGGCGTGGTTGCACCGTTGCCGTTGTTCAGCGCACTGCTCAATTATCGGCACAGCGCCAGCGCAGCGGCCGAGGTCTCGAATGAAACCCTGGCCGCGTGGGATGGCATCGAGTTCCGGAGTAACGAAGAACGGACCAACTACCCGCTGACCCTATCGGTGGACGACCTGGGCGACGGCTTCATGTTGAGCGCCCTGGTGTCGCAGGGAATCGGTGCGGCGCGCATCTGCGCTTACATGCACACGGCCCTGGAAAATCTGGTGCAGGCCCTTGAACACGCACCCCAGACACCACTCAACCGCCTGGAGATCCTGCCGGAGAGCGAACGTAACCAGTTGCTGGAGGATTTCAACGCCACCAAACGCGCCTATCCCCACGAGCAGACCGTCCTGGCGCTGTTCGAGGCCCAGGCCGCGCACCTGCCGCACGCGATTGCGGTGGTGCACGGACTGCGGAAAGTGACTTACGCGGAGCTGAACGAGCAGGCCAATCGCCTGGCCCATCACCTGATCGGCCTCGGCGTGCAACCGGACGACTGCGTGGCGATCCTGCTGCCACGCGCCGTCGAGCTGCTGGCCAGCCAGTTGGCGATTCTCAAGTGCGCGGCAGCCTACGTGCCGCTGGATCGCAACGCCTCGCTGGAGCGCCAAGGGTTCATGCTTGACGACTGCCAGGCCAAGTGCCTGCTGACGTTCAGTACCGAGGTGGTTCCTGAAGGCGCGCGGCGCATCGACCTGGACACGCTGGACGACCAAGGGCTGCTGCACAACCCGGCATTGGCGCAGTCCAGT
>NZ_CAXAPD010000089.1:0-2291 GCF_963970515.1 Pseudomonas sp. RL_5y_Pfl2_73
ACCTGCCGGACGGCAACATCGAATACCTGGGCCGCAACGACGACCAGGTGAAGATCCGTGGTTTCCGCATCGAGCTGGGCGAGATCGAAGCCAAGCTCGCCCAGGCGCCAAACATCAAGGAAACCGTAGTCCTGGCCCGCGAAGACATACCGGGCGACAAGCGCCTGGTGGCCTATTTCACCCAACACTCGCCGGACGAAGTCGTCGACATCGAAGCCCTGCGCACGCACCTGCAGGCGCAGTTGCCGGCCTATATGGTGCCCGTTGCCTACGTGCGGCTGGATGCCTTGCCGCTGACGCCGAACGGCAAGCTCGACCGCAAGGCCTTGCCGGCACCGGATCTCGACGCGCTGATCACCCGTGGCTACGAAGCCCCGCAAGGCGAGATCGAAACCACCCTGGCGCAGCTCTGGCAAGATTTGCTCAAGGTCGAACGCGTAGGCCGTCACGATCATTTCTTCGAGCTGGGCGGGCATTCGCTGCTGGCGGTCAGCTTGATCGAGCGGATGCGCCAGGCCGGCTTGAGCGCCGACGTGCGCGTACTGTTCGGCCAACCGACCCTCGCCGCGTTGGCGGCGGCAGTGGGGGGTGGCAGTGAAATCGACGTCCCGGCCAATGGCATCCCGTTCGGCTGCGAGCGGATCACGCCAGACATGCTGACGCTGACAAACCTTGACCAGGACGCTATCGACCGTATCGTGTCGACGGTGCCGGGTGGCGCCCGCAACGTGCAAGAAATCTACCCGGTGGCACCGTTGCAGGAAGGCATTCTTTACCATCACCTGTCGGCTGGGCAGGGCGATCCCTATGTCTTGCACGCGCAGTTTGCCTTTGACAACCGTGAGCGCCTCGACGCGTTCACCCAGGCCCTGCAAAGCGTCATCGATCGTCACGACATCTTGCGCACCGCCATCCTCTGGGAAGGTCTCGACGCGCCTCGACAAGTGGTCTGGCGCGAAGCGCGGCTGGGCCTTGAAGAGCTGGTGCTGGACCCGCAGGCCGGAGCGATCACCCAACAGCTGCAGCACCGATTCGACGTCCGGGACTACGCCCTTGATATGTCCCAGGCACCGCTGATGCGCCTGGCCTTTGCCCAAGACACACCCAACCAGCGCTGGGTGGCGATTTTGTTGTTCCATCACATCGCCCTCGATCATGCGGCGCTGAAAGTGGTACAGGCCGAGATGCAGGCATACCTGCTGGGGCAGGTCGGTCAACTGGACGTCCCAGTACCGTACCGCAACTACGTGGCCCAGGCTCGCTTTGGTGTGGATCATCAAGGGCAGGAAGCCTTCTTCCGCGACATGCTCGGCGACGTAGACGAACCCACGCTGCCGTTCGGTTTGCAGCCGGTGCAGGGTGACAGCGATGACATCGAGGATGCGAGCCTGCTGCTCGACAGCGATCTGAGTCGTCGGCTGCGGCGCCTGGCACGCCAGTCAGGCGTGGGCGTCGCTAGCTTGCATCACTTGGCCTGGGCACGCGTGCTGGGACAGGCGTCCGGCAAGCAGAACGTGGTGTTTGGTACGGTGCTGATGGGCCGGATGCAGGGCGGCCAGGGGGCTGACCGTGCCTTGGGCATGTTCATCAACACCTTGCCCCTTCGTGTGAGCGTGGGCGACCAGGCCGTCAAGACCGGCATCAAGGCGGTCCACGGGCAATTGACCGCACTGTTGGGGCATGAGCACGCCTCGTTGGCACTGGCCCAGCGTTGCAGCGGCGTGGCTGCGCCGCTGCCGCTGTTCAGCGCGTTGTTGAACTACCGCAACTCCAGCGAACAGACCGATACCGAGGCGGCATTGTCGGCCTGGCAGGGCATCGAGACACTGGGGGGCGAAGCACGTACCCACTACCCCTTGACGCTGTGTATCGACGACTTGGGTGAAGATTTCGCCCTGACCGTCCTGGCCACGAGCGGTGTCGGTGCGCAGCGAGTCTGTGCCTACATGGCAACCGCGCTGCAAAGCCTGGCCACGGCATTGGAATCCACCCCGGCATCGCGCTTGCAGGCCCTGGTGGTAGTGCCGCAGGCCGAGCGTCAACAGGTATTGATTGACTTCAACGCCACCACTCGCCGCTATCCCCAGGACAGGACCGTCCATGGCCTGTTCGAGGCGCAGGTCACGCAGCGTCCGCAAGCCATTGCGGCCGTACACAATGCCCAAAGCCTGACGTACACCGAGTTGAACCACCGGGCCAATGGCCTGGCCCGTCATCTGGTCGGCCTGGGTGTGCAACCGGGCGATCGGGTGGCGATTGCCCTGGAGCGTTCGCTCGAGCTGTTGGTCAGC
>NZ_CAXAPD010000090.1:0-2226 GCF_963970515.1 Pseudomonas sp. RL_5y_Pfl2_73
GTGCTGTGATCGAACCGCAACTGGCCCGCGCCACCCTGCAATCGGACTGGCGTATTTTCCAGCAACGCAGCGTGCCGCAGATCCTCGAGCAGTTGTGCACCGAACGCCGCTGGGGCGCCTGCACCCAACGCCTGACCGAAACCCACCTGCCCCGCGAATACTGCGTGCAGGCCGGCGACCTGGACTGGGACTTCTACCAGCGCCTGGCCGCCGAAGAAGGCCTGCTGTCGATCTTCCAACACAGCGAAGCCGGGCATCAGCTGATTCAGGCCGACCATATCGCCAGCTTCGGTGTGATCGAGGGCGAACCGCTGGTGTACGAGGCCAACCCTGGTGGAGATCAGGCCCAGCCGGCGCTGCACAGTTTCACCTACCGCGAGCAGGTGCGCAGCGCCCAACAGACCCAGCGCGATTACACCTTCACCCACCCGCGCTACAACCTGGAGCAGCACGAACAGGCACGCCAGCTGGAACACCAAAGCCCCGACTACGAACGCTACGACTACCCCGGCCGCTACAAGCACGACGACGCCGGCAAGCCCTTCACCCAGACCCGCTTGCAAGGCCTGCGCGGTGATGCGCGCACCGCCGAAGTCACGGGCGACGATGCGCGCCTGGTGCCGGGGCTGGCGTTCGATCTGACCGGGCATGCGCGTGACGACCTCAACATCGGCTGGCGCGCCGTTGCCATCAAACATGTCGGCCGCCAGCACACCGCGATGGAAGAAGAAGCCGCCGGCAGCCAGGTGGGCACCCATTACAGCTTCACCGCCACACTGATTCCCGACAGCGTCGAGTGGCAAGCACCGCCGCGTCCCAAGCCCTGCATCGAAGGCCCGCAGATCGCCACCGTGGTCGGCCCGCCCGGCGAAGAAATCTACTGCGACGAACACGGCCGCGTGCGCCTGCAATTCCCCTGGGACCGCCAAGGCCAGGACGACGACCGCCGCTCCTGCTGGGTGCGCGTCACCCACAACTGGGCCGGTGCCGGTTGGGGCCACGTCGCCCTACCCCGGGTCGGTCAGGAAGTACTGGTCGGCTTCGTGCAAGGTGATCCGGACCAGCCCCTGGTCATCGGCCGCAGCTACCACGCCATAAACCGTTCACCGTACAAATTGCCGGAGTTCAAGGCCCTCAGCCCGATCCGCAGCAAGGAGCTTCACGGCGAGCGCCACAACGAACTGCGCCTGGACGACACCACCGGGCAAATCAGCGCCGCGCTGATGAGCGACCACCAGGCCAGCGCCCTCACCCTCGGCTACCTCACCCACCCGCGCCCCGGTGGCGGCGTGCCACGCGGCGAAGGTTTTGAACTGCGCACCGACGCCCACGGCGTACTGCGCGCCGGCGGCGGCCTGCTGCTCACCACTCAACTGCGCCCGCGCGCCGCCGAACACCACACCGACCTGCCGGAAACCGCCGAACAACTCGACACCGCCCGCCAACACCACGCCACCTTCGCCAGCGAAGCCCGCGATCACCTGGCCCAGGAAAGCGGTGACCAGGACGAAGTCGCCGACGCCCTCAAGGCCCAACACAGCACCATCCGTGGCACCGGCGGCAACCCCAGCGCCAACCAATACCCCGAACTGGCCGAACCCCATCTGGTGCTGCACAGCCCGGCCGGCATCGCCAGCAGCACCCCACAATCGACCCACATCGCCAGCGGCGAACACCTCGCCCTCAGCAGCGGCGGCCACACCAGCCTGGCCATTGGCAAACGCCTGCTGCTCAGCGCCAGCCGTGGTGTGCGCACCTTCGTGCAGAGCCTGGGCTGGCGGCTGGTGGCGGCCTCCGGCGATATCGACATCCGGGCGCTGAAAGACAACATCAACGTGTTGGCCAAACTTAAGGTCACCGTGACGGCTGAGCGCATCACCTTGAGTGCCAAGGAAGAGATCGTGATTCAGGCGGCGGGGAGTAGCACCACCTATAACGCGGGTGGGATTACTCATGCCACCAGTGGGTTGTACTCCGGACATGCCGTGGATTTTATCTATGACGCTGCGAAGAGTAAGGCGGCAGCATTTCCGGAGGAGCCGAAGGCCGGGAAAGGGAATTTGGAGCTGTTTCAACAGTACGCCAACGGGGTCACCTTTAAGGGAGGCGAGTACAAGGTTGAGGATGCCTTGGGCAAGGTCATCAAGGGGACGCTGGATGCGAATGGCTTTGCAGCAGTGGCCGGCGTTGCGCCAGGTCCGGCCAAAGTGCTTTTCAGTAAAGACC
>NZ_CAXAPD010000091.1:0-2226 GCF_963970515.1 Pseudomonas sp. RL_5y_Pfl2_73
GTGCTGTGATCGAACCGCAACTGGCCCGCGCCACCCTGCAATCGGACTGGCGTATTTTCCAGCAACGCAGCGTGCCGCAGATCCTCGAGCAGTTGTGCACCGAACGCCGCTGGGGCGCCTGCACCCAGCACCTGACCGAAACCCACCTGCCCCGCGAATACTGCGTGCAAGCCGGCGACCTGGACTGGGACTTCTACCAGCGCCTGGCCGCCGAAGAAGGCCTGCTGTCGATCTTCCAGCACAGCGAGGGTGGGCACCAACTGATCCAGGCCGACCATATCGCCAGCTTCGGTGTGATCGAGGGCGAACCGCTGGTGTACGAGGCCAACCCTGGTGGCGATCAGGCCCAGCCGGCGCTGCACAGTTTCACCTACCGCGAGCAGGTGCGCAGCGCCCAACAGACCCAGCGCGATTACACCTTCACCCACCCACGCTACAACCTGGAGCAGCACGAACAGGCGCGCCAACTGGAACACCAAAGCCCCGACTACGAACGCTACGACTATCCCGGCCGGTACAAACATGACGACGCCGGCAAGCCCTTCACCCAGACCCGCTTGCAAGGCCTGCGCGGTGATGCGCGCACCGCCGAAGTCACGGGCGACGATGCGCGCCTGGTGCCGGGGCTGGCGTTCGATCTGACCGGGCATCCGCGTGACGACCTCAACATCGGCTGGCGCGCCGTTGCCATCAAACATGTCGGCCGCCAGCACACCGCGATGGAAGAAGAAGCCGCCGGCAGCCAGGTGGGCACCCATTACAGCTTCACCGCCACGCTGATTCCCGACAGCGTCGAGTGGCAAGCACCGCCGCGTCCCAAGCCCTGCATTGAAGGCCCGCAGATCGCCACCGTGGTCGGCCCGCCCGGTGAAGAAATCTACTGCGACGAACACGGCCGCGTGCGCCTGCAATTTCCCTGGGACCGCGAAGGCCAGGACGACGACCGCAGCTCCTGCTGGGTGCGCGTCACCCACAACTGGGCCGGTGCCGGTTGGGGCCACGTCGCCCTGCCCCGGGTTGGTCAGGAGGTGCTGGTCGGCTTCGTACAAGGTGATCCCGACCAGCCCCTGATCATCGGCCGCAGCTACCACGCCATCAACCGCTCGCCGTACAAACTGCCGGACTTCAAGGCCCTCAGCCCGATCCGCAGCAAAGAACTGCACGGCGAACGCCACAACGAACTGCGCCTGGACGACACCACCGGGCAAATCAGCGCCGCGCTGATGAGCGACCACCAGGCCAGCGCCCTCACCCTCGGCTACCTCACCCACCCGCGCCCCGGCGGCGGCGTGCCGCGTGGCGAAGGTTTTGAACTGCGCACCGACGCCCACGGCGTACTGCGCGCCGGCGGCGGCCTGCTGCTCACCACCCAACTGCGTCCCCGCGCCGCCGAACACCACACCGACCTGCCGGAAACCGCCGAACAACTCGACACCGCCCGCCAACACCACGCCACCTTCGCCAGCGAAGCCCGCGATCACCTGGCCCAGGAAAGCGGCGACCAGGGCGAAGTCGCCGACGCACTCAAGGCCCAACACAGCACCATCCGTGGCACCGGCGGCAACCCCAGCGCCAACCAATACCCCGAACTGGCCGACCCCCATCTGGTGCTGCACAGCCCGGCCGGCATCGCCAGCAGCACCCCGCAATCGACCCACATCGCCAGCGGCGAACACCTGGCCCTGAGCAGCGGCGGCCACACCAGCCTGGCCATTGGCAAACGCCTGCTGCTCAGCGCCAGCCGTGGTGTGCGCACCTTCGTGCAGAGCCTGGGCTGGCGGCTGGTGGCGGCCTCCGGCGATATCGACATCCGGGCGCTGAAAGACAACATCAACCTGTTGGCCAAACTTAAGGTCACCGTGACGGCTGAGCGCATCACCTTGAGTGCCAAGGAAGAGATCGTGATTCAGGCGGCGGGGAGTAGCACCACCTATAACGCGGGTGGGATTACTCATGCCACCCGTGGGTTGTACACGGCGCACGCCACGGACTTCATTTACAAGGGAGCGAAGAGCCAGGCGGCGGCGTTTCCGGAGGAGCCCAAGGCGGGGAAAGGGAATTTGGAACTGCTTCAACAATACGCCAACGGGATTTCCTTCAAGGGAGGCGAGTACAAGGTTGAGGATGCCTTGGGCAAGGTCATCAAGGGGACGCTGGATGCGAATGGCTTTGCAGCAGTGGCCGGCGTTGCGCCAGGTCCGGCCAAAGTGCTTTTCAGTAAAGACC
>NZ_CAXAPD010000092.1:0-2215 GCF_963970515.1 Pseudomonas sp. RL_5y_Pfl2_73
CTACCTCAACTCAACAGCACTTGGGCCCACCCTTGCCACCGTAACGAGCCTCCTGGCGTTCGCGAAAGAACGCCTCGTAGTCCATCAGCGGTTTGTCCGGGTGCTTGGTTTGCATGTGCTCGACGTAGTTGTCGTAGTCGGGCATGCCGACCATCAGGCGGGCGGCCTGACCGAGGTATTTGCCGAGGCGACTCAAGTCATTGAACATCGTTGCAACCCCCTATCAAGCGTCCGGCAGAGCCTGGAATGGCGCTTCTTTATCCGTGCGTTCCTTGGTGCCCCAGGCGGCGATGCCGACCTTGAGCGCGTAGAACAGGATGCTGAAGACCACGAACAGGAACAATGCCGTCAGCGTCGCGTTGGTGTAGGCGTTGAACACCACGTGCTGCATCTGCTCGATGCTCTTGGCCGGGGCCAGGACCTGGCCGGCGGCCAGGGCATCGTTGTATTTGCGCGCCAGGGCCAAAAAGCCGATCGCCGGGTTGGCGTCGAACAGCTTGATCAGGCCCGCGGTGGTGGTGCAGATCAGCAGCCAGGCCGCCGGCAGCAGCGTGACCCAGACGTAGCGCTGGCGCTTCATCTTGATCAGTACCACGGTGGCGAGCATCAGGGCGATACCGGCCAACATCTGGTTGGAAATGCCGAACAGCGGCCACAAGGTGTTGATGCCGCCCAGCGGATCGATCACGCCCTGGTACAGCAGGTAGCCCCACAGCGCCACGCAACCGGCGGTGGCGATCAGGTTGGCCGGCCAGGATTCAGTGCGCTTGAGCGAAGGCACGAACGAGCCGAGCAAGTCCTGCAGCATGAACCGCCCGGCACGGGTGCCGGCGTCCACGGCGGTGAGAATGAACAGCGCTTCGAACAGGATCGCGAAGTGGTACCAGAACGCCATGGTGTTCTCACCCGGCAGCACCGAGTGCAGGATCTGCGCGATCCCGACCGCCAAGGTCGGCGCACCGCCGGCACGGGCCAGCACGGTGGTCTCGCCGATGTCCTTGGCCACCGCTTGCAGCGCCTCGGGGGTGATTGCAAAACCCCAACTGCTGACGGTCTGGGCCACGGCCACCACGTCACCGCCGACGATCGCCGCCGGACTGTTCATGGCGAAATACACGCCCGGCTCGATGACCGAAGCGGCCACCATGGCCATGATCGCCACGAAGGACTCCATCAGCATGCCGCCGTAACCGATGTAGCGGGCGTTGGTTTCGTTATCCAGCAGCTTGGGCGTGGTGCCCGAGGAGATCAGCGCGTGGAAGCCCGAGACCGCGCCGCAGGCGATGGTGATGAACAGGAACGGGAACAGCCCGCCCTTCCACACCGGCCCCGTGCCGTCGGTGAACTGGGTCAGCGCCGGCATTTTCAGCTCGGGCATGGTGACCAGGATGCCGATCGCCAGGGCGACGATGGTGCCGATCTTGAGGAAGGTCGACAGGTAGTCCCGCGGCGCCAGGATCAGCCACACCGGCAGCACCGCCGCGACAAAACCGTAGCCGATCAGCATCCAGGTGATCTGGATCCCGGTAAAGGAAAAGGCCTTGGCCCAGACCGGATCGGCAGCGATCTGCCCGCCCAGCCAGATCGAGCCCAGCAGCAACAGCACGCCAATGACCGAGATTTCACCGATGCGGCCCGGGCGGATGTAGCGCATGTAGATGCCCATGAACATCGCGATCGGAATGGTCGCCATCACCGTGAAAATGCCCCACGGGCTCTCGGCCAGGGCTTTGACCACGATCAGCGCCAGCACCGCGAGGATGATGATCATGATCAGGAAGCAGCCAAACAGCGCGATGGTGCCGGGGATGCGGCCCATTTCCTCGCGCACCATGTCGCCCAGGGAGCGACCGTTGCGGCGGGTGGACAGGAACAGGACCATGAAGTCCTGCACCGCACCGGCCAGCACCACGCCGGCGATCAACCAGAGCGTACCAGGCAGGTAGCCCATCTGCGCCGCCAGTACCGGCCCGACCAGCGGCCCGGCACCGGCAATGGCCGCGAAGTGGTGGCCGAAAAGGATGTGTTTGTTGGTCGGGACGTAGTCCAGGCCATCGTTGTTGAGCACGGCAGGGGTGGCCCGGCGCGCATCGAGTTGCATCACGTTATTGGCGATGAAGAGGCTGTAGTAGCGGTAGGCGACCAGGTAGATGGCCACGGCCGCGACGACGATCCAGAGGGCGTTGATGGGTTCGCCGCGGCGCAAGGCCACGAC
>NZ_CAXAPD010000093.1:0-2064 GCF_963970515.1 Pseudomonas sp. RL_5y_Pfl2_73
GGCGGCAGGTTGATCCAGCAGTTGCGCGAAGTCGGCAGTGGCCGAAGTGCTGACCAGATCCACGGTCAGGCGATACAGTTCGCACAGTCCTTCGGTGAGTTCAAACGAGACCACATCGAAGTTGATGGCGGCAGTCGAACTGAAGGTAAAGCGCACTTCGCGCGGATGAGGCATGGCAACTCCTGCGGTCGATCCATGGGGCAGGTTTTAATGGTCTAGAACTTTAAAGAGGCATTCTCTGGCTGTCGCCTTCACGCTTTCCGTATGTGCTGTGGGAAGTTTCGCTTTATTGTTTTTTAGGCAAGTTTTGGCTGAATTAATAATGTCTGGGGATTACGGAAAACAGCGAATTGGTGTACAGCTCTCAACGTAACAAGATGGCTTCCAGCGATTGCATGACTTGCTGGGTCGGGGTATAGGTAAATTTCTTTTAAGATCATGGTCTTGAATGCCTTGCTGGGTCTAGTTCCTGCCTGCGTCGATTCGCGTTTCTTCGCTCAAAATCTCGACGTTCCAACGAGCAACTGGGCCGGCCGGCTCTTTTTTGATGACTCTGGATTCGTAACGTTCTCTTGAAATCCAATACTCATGCGTAGACCTGAGCGAGCCTCGTGAGGCAATCGCTTCACAGGCTCGTGGGTAAGTTATTTAAGCCTTTCCAGTGAGGGGGGGCGGCCGTCGGGGGGGCTATTCAGAGCCCTTGAGATGGGAAATAAAAAGTGATGAAAACTCCGAGCCTTCATAGCTTTCCAGATTTTTGATATTGAAGAGGGCCCCTCGTTGTGTTGTGAGCTTTTGCAAGCGTCGCTTCAGTAGCTTATTGATCGGGCTGTCTGGTTGAGACGATAGGTGATCGAGCGCCTTTTGCGCACGTGCTGACACGTCCTTGAAAAAAATGTGTTGGCCATCAGTAGGTGGGACGATGCTCTCAAGGTCGCAGTTTTGAAAGGTGACGTAATCCAGTTTGCAAAGCTCAAAATCGACAAGCAGTGGGGTGTTCGGCTGGTCGGATATGAAGCTCACTTCTTGGAGCTTTCCAGCGAACTTAACATGGGTAATTTTTTTTGCATTGAGCGAGTTATCAATGATTTTGCATTGGCTGAATGTACAGTTGCTGAAGTGGCAATCGACCAGTGCGGTTTGTCGAAAATCGCACTTCAGGAAGGTGCAGTTTTCAAATCTGCTATCACTTAGACCTGTTGCTCGAAAGTCGACATTGCTGAATGTGCATTGGACTACGGTTGTTGTGTTGAAAAATCTTGAGTTGGAGAAGTCGGTTTTCTCGAATTCGCAATTTTCCAAAAGACAGCTGTCAAAAATCGGGTAGGAAAGTGTTGAGTTCTTTAATTTGGTGGCACCAATGAACTCATTTTTGAAAAGCGTTTTCTCAGGCAGGACGAGGCCGTCCTGCTCAATGCCAGATAATGTTTTTGATGGGATTCTGTCACTCACCACAACACTCCTTCATAACCATTGCCCCAATCGCCATAACGCCGTTGATGGGTGCCTTTTTTCCAATCAGCCTTCGTCGTCAGGTCCCACCAGGACTTGCTTTTCGGATCATACACATCGGGCAGGCGTTGTCCTGATTTCGCGACATTCAGATGTGCAAGCGACGGATCTGCCAGCACCCTACGTTTGAATTCGGCATCGATCCTTTGACCTACATAGCGACGGTAGCGAGAGCGTGCTTGTCCGAAGTCGCCTCTGTCATAGGCGCGTTTGACCGCCGCTCGTTGTTTTAAAGTCAATGAGCGTTGAGGGTTACGGTACACGGCTTTTTTCGCTGCGTTGGCGTGAGCCTGTAGCTTTTTAGTCGTTGAGCCGCATGGTGCCCATCCCCATGGATCGATCCATCCCAATGGGTTAGGGGCATATTGATAGAGATTCGCTCCCCCCGCCAACCCAATCGGATCCGGCGTAGTAAACCGCCCCACCGGCGTTTTTCAAGGTAGTTGTCGCGTCACCGCCTAACTATGCTGCTCTTTTTTCGCCCTGCTGCTCCCGATCCGGATTCAGCAGCACCATGCCTATCGGCTCCCAGTTCCGTGTTTGCCCAGACCA
>NZ_CAXAPD010000094.1:0-2003 GCF_963970515.1 Pseudomonas sp. RL_5y_Pfl2_73
CAATTTTCGGATATTTCTGATGAGCAAGGTTTTGCCCTTTGTTATCGCCTGGTGCTTCAAGCGAGCAAAGAGAATTACTTTGGTGATTTACATGCGTATGCGAGATTTAATTTTGAAAAAAATCAAGGCAAGTAGGAAGGGTTTAATGGTTGGCAAACTGTTGAGAATGGCGGTGATGCCGCTTCTTGTTGTTTGTATGTCTGGGTGTGGTACTTATCTCGCGAGATTGGAAAATGGCGAATTTTCACGCGGTAACGAGTACTACAAAGGAGTTAATGCAGATATAAAAGTGTTAGGTGATGATGTCGGTTATTTGTCAATGGCTTGCTATGTGACAATCATCTGTCCGTTTGTTTTTTTGGCTAGCATTCCAATTGATCTTGCAGTGGATACAATTCTGGTTCCGCGTGATTATCTACGTGCAACCCGTCGAAAAAATATGACGTATCGGGAGGTCTCGTCGGGTGCGTCTTACGGTTCCATAAAGGTTGATTTCGGCACCTCCGTCGAAAAGTCCAAAAAACACAGCGAGGCCAACTACAAGGTGTCGTATAGAAAACAAAAACATTCTCTTGTTTTGTGGGTGAACGATGTGGTGCTGGCAGGCTCGACCTTAACGGCAATTATTCCTTATATTGAAGGCTATGAGCCACAGTCAATGCATGCCTACTCCGGTGGTGGGAACTATTTGCAGAGTGTCGGGGTAAGTATAGATAGGTTTCGCTTTTCTGAATTCAGAAAAGACAGTGACAATACTGTTGGTCCGCAGCCTAGTGGCGAGATTTTAACTTGCGATGAATATGGCAGTTCACAGTCTACCGTTTCTATAACTCCATATCTGAGTGCCGGTCTGCAAATTTCTCTGAGGATAGATAATCATGGCGCGCCATCGCTTCGTTGTTGACGTCATCCACCTTGCGTCGCCTCAGCAACAGAGCGACAACAGCGGTTTGCGCGGCGCGCCCACCTGTGTCCGAGCTTTATATGCCCGAGGCAAGAGATGAAAAATGAGAAACTTCAAGAAGATAGCTATATTGAACTGGGTGGGGGGCGGTTGTTTGCTTTTATTTGTGGCTGGATGTTCGGCGGGAACGCCTAAATTTTTAGCGGGTAATTTGAATGGAGTTAATCATACTTCGGCAGCAATCAATCACTTTTCCGTTAATGGTTATGGCGGAGCTAATATTTCTCCTTTCGGGTATGGCGGCGGAATGTGCTGTGTGATGTTGCCAAGCCAATGGGAGCCGGGACTGAAGTTTGAAGTGAAATGGGAAGCTGATCCGAATCCTAATGTACGGTTGCCCGCATTAGGAACTGATGAGTATCGAACTGCGTATGCAAAACATGAAGCCAACTACCAACAACATCGAGCCATCGTGGATCTCCCACCTTATGAAGACCGATTTTGCGCACTGGAAGTGCATTTCCTGCCTTGCAATGAAGTCAAGGTGTCCACGTCCTGCTGGCGTTATCCTTCACCAAATAACCCGATTAAAGAACCTTTGAAAATGCAGGAGCCTGCCGCATGTCCAAGATAAAAAGTCGTGAGCCGGTTTTTGCGCCGGCCTTGTTTCCTAAACAAGGACGTTTACCCTGCGATCCTCAAGCAGTCAGAAAGAATTACGAGCGACAAGTTGCTGAAGTGAACAATTATCGCCAGGAACAGAACGCTAAACGCGGTTTGCGCGGCGCGTCCACCTGTGCCCGTGCTTTACATATCAGCTTGTTTTTCGATGGCACCAACAATAACGAACCGCACGACACCAGAACGGCCAAGCCTCCCCATCCAACCAATATCGCCCGGCTCTATCACGCCAGCCTGGAACAACCGGAAAACGGTTACTTCCGTTATTACATTCCCGGCGTGGGCACGCCATTTCCGGAAATCGGCGAGTTGGATTTCACAACGTTCGGAATGGCCTTTGCCAATCGGGGCGAGGATCGGATCAATTGGGGGCTGTTGCAGATTGTCGATGCGCTGTCCTTCGCCCTGAACAAAGAGC
>NZ_CAXAPD010000095.1:0-1951 GCF_963970515.1 Pseudomonas sp. RL_5y_Pfl2_73
GGATCATTCAGCAGTGATCGTCCGTGAATACGAGGCGCCACAAGGAGAAGTGGAAGCCAGCATTGCCCGGATCTGGGAGGACTTGCTCAAGCTCGAACAAGTCGGTCGCCACGACAACTTCTTTGAATTGGGCGGCCACTCGCTGCTGGCGGTCACGCTGATCGAACGCATGCGCCAAGTGGGCCTGAGCGCCGATGTCCGCGTGCTGTTCGGCCAGCCGACGCTGGCGGCATTGGCGGCGGCCGTGGGGGGCGTGACGGAGGTCATGGTGCCGGTCAACGGCATTACCCGCGGCTGCGCCCGCATCACGCCGGACATGTTGCCGTTGGCCGATCTGTCCCAAGCGGAAATCGAGCAGATCGTCGCGACGGTGCCGGGCGGCATAAGCAATGTCCAGGACATCTATGCCCTGGCGCCGTTGCAGGAAGGCATTCTGTATCACCACCTGGCTTCGCAGCAGGGTGATCTCTACGTGCAGCAGGCCACCTTCAACTTCAAGGACCGCGCCCGGCTGGACGCCTTTGTCGACGCATTGCAAAGCGTCATCGACCGGCATGACATCTTGCGCACCGCTGTACTCTGGGAAGGCCTGTGCGAGCCGGTGCAAGTGGTCGTTCGCCAGGCGCAATTGATTCTGGACGAGTGTGTTTTCGAGCCGGGCCACGATGTCGCCACGCAGCTTCTCGAACGCTTCGACCGGCAGCACCTGCGCCTCGATGTACGCCAGGCGCCGCTGATGCGCCTGGCGTTCACCCATGACACCGCCAACCAGCGGTGGATCGCCATGCTGTTGTTCCACCATATGGCCCTTGATCACACGGCGCTGGAAGTGGTGCAACACGAGATGCAGGCGCACCTGCTGGGCCACGCTGATCGGTTGGGCGAAGCGGTACCGTTCCGCAACTACGTGGCCCAGGCCCGCTTGGGCGTGAGCCGTGAGGAACATGAAGGGTTCTTCCGCGACATGCTCGGCGACATCGAGGAACCCACGTTGCCGTTCGGCTTGCTGGATGTCCGTGGCGACGGCAGCGATATCGAAGCGGCCGGACTCAACCTCGCCGCCGACCTCAGCCGGCGCCTGCGGGCCCAGGCCCGTCAGTTGGGGGTGAGCGCTGCGAGCCTGCATCACTTGGCGTGGGCGCAGGTCCTGAGCAAAGTGTCCGGCAAGCAGGATGTGGTCTTTGGCACGGTGTTGATGGGCCGGATGCAGGGCGGTGAGGGCGCCGACCGGGCACTGGGCATGTTCATCAACACCCTGCCATTGCGGGTGGATGTCGATACCCGAGGCGTGCGTGACGGGGTGAAAGCCACCCACGCGCGTTTGACCGGTCTGCTGGGGCACGAGCACGCCTCGCTGTCCCTGGCCCAACGTTGCAGCGGCGTCGCCGCGCCGCTGCCGTTGTTCAGCGCCTTGCTCAACTACCGGCACAGCGCAATGGGCACGGCGTCGAGCGAAGCGTTTGCTGCCTGGGAGGGCATCGAGGCCCTGGGCAGTGAAGAACGTACCAACTACCCGCTGACCTTGTCGGTGGATGACCTGGGCGAAGGTTTTTATGTGTCGGCACTGGCGGTACCTCGGATCGGTGCGCAGCGGATGTGTGTCTATATGAACATCGCCTTGGAGCATCTGGTCGAGGCGCTGGAACAAATGCCGCAGACGCCGTTGAACAGCGTGTCGATCCTGCCGTCGGCCGAGCGTCGCCACTTACTGGTGGATTTCAACGCCACCACTCGCCGCTATCCCCAGGACAGGACTGTCCATGGCCTGTTCGAGGCGCAGGTCACGCAGCGTCCGCAAGCCATTGCGGCCGTACACAATGCCCCAAGCCTGACGTACACCGAGTTGAACCACCGGGCCAATGGCCTGGCCCGTCATCTGGTCGGCCTGGGTGTGCAACCGGGCGATCGGGTGGCGATTGCCCTGGAGCGTTCGCTCGAGCTGTTGGTCAGC
>NZ_CAXAPD010000096.1:0-1857 GCF_963970515.1 Pseudomonas sp. RL_5y_Pfl2_73
CCAGCACATCCGGGCCGACGCCGTGAGTGATCAACTGACGGGCGCGGCGGTTGGCCTGGGCGTTGAGTTCGCCGTAGGTCAGGGTTTGGGCGTTGCAACGCAAAGCGATGGCGTCGGGACGCGAACGTGCCTGTTCGGCGATGCGCTGATGCAGGCAGGCCTCGCCCGGGAAGCTGCGCGGGGCCGGGTTCCATTGGGTGATGTGTTGCTGTTGCAAGGTGGCCGTCAGCAACGGCAGTTCAGCGATGCGTTGCTGGGGATTGGCAACGATGCCGCGCAACAGGTTCAGCCAGTGTTCGGCCAGGCGCTGCACGGTGCTGGCGTCGAACAAGTCAGTGGCATAGGTCAGCGCCGCACCGAGTTCACCCTCGGCTTCCAGGGTGTCGAGGGTCAAGTCGAACTGGGCGGTCTGGCTTTCCCATTCCTGGGCCTTGATCACCAGACCGGGGAGCGCCGGCAGTGCCTGGCGAGCCACGCTCTGGTGGTTGTACAACACCTGGAACAACGGGCTGTGGCTCAGGTTGCGTTCAGGCCGCAGTGTTTCGACCAGTTGTTCGAACGGTAGGTCCTGATGGGCCTCGGCGCCGATGGCTGCCTGTTTGACCTGTGCCAGCAATTCACTGAAACGCTGCTGCGGATCCACCTCGACCTTGAGCACCTGGGTGTTGACGAAGAAGCCGATCAGGCCTTCGGTTTCCACCCGGTTGCGGTTGGCAATGGGCACGCCGACACGAATGTCCGACTGGCCGCTGTAGCGGTGCAGCAAGGCTTGGAACGACGCCAGCAAGACCATGAACAGCGTGCTGCCTTCGCGCTGGGCCAGCTGTCGCAGCTGTTGGCCCAAGGCCTGCGGCAAGTCGATCGCCAGGCGGGCGCCGGCAAAACTCTGCCGGGTCGGACGCGGCCGGTCGGTGGGCAGCGTCAGCAAAGGCTGCTCGCCCCCCAGCACCTCGGTCCAATACGCCAGTTGCCGTTCTCGCTCGCCGGCGTCCATCCACTGACGTTGCCATACCGCGTAATCGGCGTACTGGATCGGCAGCTCGGCCAATGCCAGGGAGTCACCCTGGCGGCACGCGACATAACCCTGCATCAGTTCCTGCACTAGCAATTGCATCGACCAGCCATCGGAGACGATGTGGTGCTGGGTCAGCACCAGCACATGCTCGTCGGCCGCCACCCGCAACAGGCCGACCCGCAGCAGCGGGCCGTTTTGCAGGTCGAATGGCTCAGCGATTTGCCGTTGGACGAAGGCCTGCACCTGTTCGCTGCCGCCGTCGAGCTCCTGCGCGATTACGACCGGATTCATCTGTGGATGAATGACCTGGAACGCTTGTTCATCGACCTGGAAGAAGCTGGTACGCAGGCTTTCGTGGCGCCGCACCAGGGCGGCGAAACTCTGTTGCAGGGCCTGCAGGTCCAGGTCGCCCTGAATCCGCAGCGCCGCTGGAATGTGGTACGCCGCGCTGTCGGGCTCCATCTGCCAGAGGAACCACTGGCGTTGCTGGGCGTAGGACAACGGCAACGGCGCCGGGCCCCGGGAAAGACGCGGGATGCTCGTCGGCCGAGCCACATCGCCGTCCATCAGCGCCGCCACACAGGCCTCAAGGCCGGCGTTTTCGAACAACTGGCGCAGTTGCAGGTTCAGGCCGAGGGCCTGGCGAATGCGCGACACCATCTGCGTCGCCAGCAGCGAGTGGCCGCCCAACTCGAAGAAGTTATCGCTCAAGCCGACCCGCTCGACCTTGAGCACGTCTTGCCAGATCGCGGCTATCTGCTGTTCCAACTCACTTCGCGGCGCCACGTAGTCCTGCTGGACCTGGCTGGCGTCGGCGGTCGGCAGGGCCTTGCGGTCGAGCT
>NZ_CAXAPD010000097.1:0-1837 GCF_963970515.1 Pseudomonas sp. RL_5y_Pfl2_73
CGCGTCGGCCCAATCAATACGGCCCGAACAAACTGCTGGACAACCTGCTGCGTGACTACGTCGGCACCCACTACAGCTACGACGAGCGCGGCAACCTCAAGGAACGCCTGCACAACGGCAAGAAATCCCACTTCACCTGGGATTTGTACGACCGTCTGATCGGCTACGCAGATGACCGACTGACCGTCAGCTTTGCCTACGACGCGCTGGGCCGCCGCCTGTTCAAGCTGTCCAAAGCCAAGTACCACGACCGCCGTGAAGCCGGGCCGATGTGGAACAAGATGGAGCGGGCCAAGCTCGACGAACAGTACGGCTGCGGCTACACCATCTATGGCTGGGACGGCGATATGCTGGCCTTCGAAAGTCGCAACAACGACAAGAGCGAACGCCTAACCCACTACTTTTTCGAGCCGGGTAGTTTTGTGCCGGTGGCTCAGGCGGTGGAACAACGCAGCATCCAACTGCTGCCCGAGCCGGCCTATGAAGGCGCTTACGACATCGACCGTGACCCGTTGTGGCAGCACAAATTTAAGCCTGAGACCTTCAGCACCGTGGCGTGGTACCAATGCGACCACCTCGGCACGCCGATGGAGCTGACCGACGAACACGGAGACATCGCCTGGGCCGGGGTCTACAAAGCCTGGGGGCTGGCCAAGGAACAGCGTAGCGAGACTGCCAAACGGGCGGACATCCGCAATCCGTTGCGCTTTCAAGGCCAGTACTTCGATGTGGAGACCGGGCTGCACTACAATCGCTATCGGTACTATGATCCACAGGTCGGGCGGTTTATTGGTAAGGACCCGATTGGATTTGCGGGTGGGCTGAACATCTATGCGTATGGGCCGAATCCGGTTGAGTGGATTGACCCTCGCGGGTTGTCGCCGCAATCTATCGCAAAATCGATTGCCGAGTTGAAGGCTGGTCGTAGCGTGACTGTATGCTCTTATAAAGATGCTGTTGCGGTCCTCTTCGGTGCATTCCCAGATGCGCAAAAAGCAGCAGGTGCGGGTGATAAATCTGCGGAAAAAACGGCCAGGGATAAAGCCGCATTTAAGTCAAATCGACAAAATGGATCAGGACTAGCTTCTTATCATATGGATTTTAAGACAAACCCAGTTTCCGGAAATCTTTTTGGACACGACTCCCTACCTGACGGGCATCCGCACAAGACGACACCACACATAAATATCGTCACACCTGAAGGAAACAAGGTAGATATCTTTGTTGATCGCGACTCTAAATGCCGTAACGGAAGAAGGAGGAAAGCATGATGGCCCAACAAGACATTGCACACCTACAACAACGAATAAACAACAAAAAATGCATTTGGATTAATACCGAGCACGAGAAAAATGGCGAGCTTGAAAAAACTGAGTTCTTCTTACGAAAAACTAACGGCGGCTACAAGGTTGGATTTGACCATTACTTGGATAAATATGAAGACGCTACCGACCTATATTTTTCGTACATACGAAAAGATTTTTTTGATCTTGCATCCGCTATTGAGTTTTCAGTTGAAAATCTCCCCATTGACCGAAAGCAACTCTTAAACGCTTAAGTACAACATCCGCACTGACGATAGCTGGACGGGCAGAAAAATAAAGAACACATATTTACAACCCTGAATTAGGCCAGAGGAACAAAACAGTGAAATCAATAGTTCGCTTGGGAGACACAACAGACCACGGCGGTATAGTCACCGAATCCATCCCCCACACCAACCTCAACGGTAAACCGATGGCTGGCAAGGGCCACATGGTGATGTGCCCCTTATGCAAAGGCCCCTTCCCGATCGCCGAAGGCAGCAGCACCTATTCCGTCAACGGTATCCCCGTAG
>NZ_CAXAPD010000098.1:0-1764 GCF_963970515.1 Pseudomonas sp. RL_5y_Pfl2_73
CCATGGATCGTCTGTTGTCGCGGATAGTCCGCCTCGGTGGCGTTGAACGTCACCAACAACTTCTCGCTTTCCGACGTCGGCAGGATCGACACCTGCTGCAAGGGCAGGTCCGGCTGCTGTTCAAGCACCGCGACCAGGCTTTCCAGCGTGTGTTGCACATAACCACAAAGCCGCTGCGCACCAATGCGCGCGGGGGTCATGACCGTAAAGCTGAATGCCTCGCCCTGGTCATCCACCGACAACATCAGCGGATAATTGGTCCGCTCCTCGCCACTGAGGATCTGGATGCCGCTCCAAGCCGACAATGCCTCGCTCGACACTGTGGTACCGGAGTGGCGATAGTTGAGCAAGGCGCTGAACAACGGCGTCGGCGCCTGCACACCGCTGCAGCGTTGCGCCAGCGCCAACGCGGCGTGTTCATGGCCCAGCAGTGCGGTCAAGCGGGCATGGGTCGCTTTCACCCCCGCACGAACCCCGGTTTGCCCGACACTCACTCGCAACGGCAAGGTATTGATGAACATCCCCAGCGCGCGGTCGGCCCCCTCACCGCCCTGCATCCGTCCGACCAATACCGTGCCGAACACCACATCCTCCTTGCCCGATATCTTGCCCAGGACTTGCGCCCAAACCAGGTGATACAAGCTCGCCGCGCTCACTCCCAACTGACGCGCCTGGGCCCGCAGTCGACGACTCAGGTCGGCCTCGACTTCCTGGCGCACCTCCTCGAGGCCGCTGCCATCGCCTTGCACATCCTGCAAATCGAACGGCAACGTCGGCTCGTCGATGTCACCGAGCATTTCACGGAAGAAGGTTTCGTGCGCCTCACGGCTCACACCCAGGCGAGCCTGGGCCACGAAGTTGCGGTACGGCACCGACGCCGACAGCCGCTGCGCCTGACCGAGCATGTGCGCTTCGATTTCCGCCGACAGCACCGCCAGTGACGTGACGTCGTCCACCAGATGGTGAAACAACAGCATGCCCACCCAGCGTTGGTTCGCCAGGTCTTGCGCGTAGACAAGCCGCATCATCGGCGCCTTGCGAATGTCCAGGCGATAGAATCGCGGGTCGAAACGCTGGTGCAACTGCGTGGCGATGTCACCCTGCGCCGGATCCAGCGCAACCGGCTCGACACTCAGTGGCGCGTCTCGCCAGACCACCTGCATGGGTTCGGGCAAGCCTTCCCAGAGCACGCCAGTTCGCAGGATATCGTGCCGGGCAATGACGGCTTGCAGCGCATGGGCGAAATCTTCCAAGCGCGTGAACTGGTCGAAACCGAATATCACCTGTTGCAAATAGGGGTCGCCTTCGGCGGCGGCCAAATGGTGATAGAGAATGCCTTCCTGCAACGGCGCCAGGGCATAAATGTCTTGGACGTTACTTACACCGCCCGGCACCGCCGCGACGATCTGCTCTATCTCCGCTTGGGACAGCGCGGCCAGCGGCAGCATGTCCGGTGTGATGCGCGTGCAATCGGCCGGGATACCGTTGGCCGGCACCACGACGTCCCGGTAGCCACCGACGGCGGCAGCCAACGCGGCCAACGTCGGCTGGCCGAACAAGACCCGCACATCGACGCTCAGCTCGATCTGGCGCATGCGTTCGATCATTTTCACCGCCAACAGCGAGTGCCCGCCCAGTTCAAAGAAGTTGTCGTGGCGACCGACTTGTTCGAGCTTGAGCAAGTCCTCCCAGATCCGGGCAATGCTGGCTTCCACTTCTCCTTGTGGCGCCTCGTATTCACGGACGATCACTGCTGAATGATCC
>NZ_CAXAPD010000100.1:0-1665 GCF_963970515.1 Pseudomonas sp. RL_5y_Pfl2_73
CCCCCGGTGTCAGGATAGTTGTCGCCTCTCCGAATTTTCCTGAAAAAGCAGATCGGGGGCGGAAAGAGACTGTTCGTGCCGTACTATTCACCTGAACGCAAAGCCGCATTGCTCAAGATGTTGCTTCCCCCGCTCAACCTTTCGATGGCCGAGGTTTCCCGGCGCGAAGGGGTCAGCGAAATGTCATTGTCGAACTGGCGCAAGCAGGTCGGTTCTGAAGGAAACGCAGTGCCCGAAAACACCCCATCGGCCCAGAACTGGACAGCCGAAACCAAGTTTGCCGTCGTCCTTGAAGCCGCCAACTTGTCCGAGATTGAACTAGGCGAGTACTGCCGTCGCAAGGGCTTGTACCCCGAGCAAATCAAGGCGTGGCGCCAGGCTTTCATTAGCGGTCAAAAGACGGAAAAAGCTCAGAGCAAAGATGATCGCGAGCAGGTCCGCAAGGACAAGAAACGTATCGAGCAACTTGAGCGCGAGCTGCGCCGCAAAGACAAGGCGCTGGCTGAAACCGCCGCGTTGTTGGTGCTGCGAAAAAAGCTCAACGACTACTGGGGGATCGACAACGAGGACAACTGACCGCCTTGCCGGAGCGGCAGTTACTCGTGACCTGGGTGAATGAAGCCCAAGTGGCCGGAGCCCGGAAAATCAGGGCCTGCCAGGAGGTCGGCCTCTCACTCAGAACCTTGCAGCGTTGGACTGAAACCGGGGCTGTTCAGGCTGACGCCCGAACGACCACGGTGCGGCCTACACCCCGCAATGCGCTGAGCAAGATCGAACGCCAGGCGATCCTGACACTGTGCAACAGCTCGGAATACGCCGACCTGCCGCCGAGCCAGATCGTACCGAGACTGGCCGATCAACAGCGCTACCTGGCCTCGGAGGCCACGTTTTATCGGGTGCTGCGTGCAGCAGGCCAACAACAGCATCGAGGCCGCAGCCAGCGTCCCAGACGACACGCGGCACCGACAACTCACACGGCCAAAGGGCCGAACCAGGTGTGGTCGTGGGACATCACATATTTGCCCTCGCCGGTGCGTGGCAAGTATTACTACCTGTACCTGATCGAGGACATTTACAGCCGCAAGGCCGTGGGCTGGGAGGTTTACGAAGAGGAAAGCGGCGAGAAGGCGGCTGCGCTGCTGCAACGCAGCGTGATCGGCGAACAGTGTTGGCGCGAGCCGCTGGTGCTGCACTCGGACAACGGTGCGCCGATGAAATCGCTGACACTGTTGAGCAAGATGCAGGATCTGGGCATCACGCCGTCACGTGGCCGGCCGCGTGTGAGCAATGACAATCCGTACTCGGAATCACTGTTCAGAACGTTGAAGTACTGCCCGCAATGGCCGGTGGATGGCTTCGCCAGCCTGGACGTCGCACGCGCCTGGGTCAGGGACTTTATACGCTGGTATAACCACGAGCACCGGCATAGCCGGATCCGCTTCGTGACACCGGCCGAACGGCACCGTGGTCAGGATCATCAGATCCTGGCTCGGCGCCATGAACTGTACGAGCAAGCCCGGGAGAAACGCCCGGAACGCTGGTCTGGGCAAACACGGAACTGGGAGCCGATAGGCATGGTGCTGCTGAATCCGGATCGGGAGCAGCAGGGCGAAAAAAGAGCAGCATAGTTAGGCGGTGACGCGACAACTACCTTGAAAAACGCCG
>NZ_CAXAPD010000101.1:0-1646 GCF_963970515.1 Pseudomonas sp. RL_5y_Pfl2_73
CGACATCAGTCACTTTTTGATGCATCGGTACAACTGGATTCGGCCTCACCAATTCAACGGTGGGCTGGCGCCAGCTCGGGCCGAGGAAAAACTTAACGTCGTGTCCGGGATTAGTTGACCACTACAGACTTCCTACAATCGGCTGTTGCATTCGTCGGAGAAGAAAGCGCTTGCTGATGAGGCCAAGGCTCTTGAAGAGAAGGGCAAGCCTCAGTCGGATATGTCTTGGGAAGAAGTACTGCTTCTTGCTGCCAATGCTCAAGTTGACGCTACCGAAAACGCGCGGTTGCAGGCACTTGTGGACAGCTTCCCCCCGGGCAACCCTGAAGGTCAGCACCTTGCGCAAGACTTGCTAAAGGCGACCGAAAGCATTCAAGGATTGGCTGCTCAGAACATTGCACTCACATGGAGTGATGGCCGCACAATCGTCGCTAATGGCGCCGAGGTACGTGCGTTTCAGGCGACGAAGACTCAGTTTGCCGATCCCGCCTTGTTCAATACTGCTTCCCAATGGTCCAGCAACAATAACTGGGCCAATGACCCTGAGATCGTTCCCACGGCTTGGAGGGAGCAATTCGGTGGAGACGCCGTTACCTATCTTAGGGAAATCGCTGGAGTTTCCAGTAGCAGGGACGAGTTCAACGACTTGGTGCAAAGGGTTTCAACCATAGTCGGTGGTGGGATCGAAAGGGTCACCTGGGATTTGGATGCTGCGCTTGCGGCTACGGGCGCGCCTGCGGTATTAAGGGCGTTGCTGGCTAGGCGGCTTGCTGCGGCAGGTGTAGTTGATGCTGGTGTAATTGGTACTACGCCACGGTTACCACTGTCTGGGCCTACTGAGAATTGGAAAACCTTCGTTAACGCTGAAAAGCAGATCCAACTGGACGCAGCTGCTAGCCAGCGCGTAGATCAAGTTATCAATGAAACGTTATCGGGTAAGAAAAATTTCACGAGCTCTATGACGCTAACAACCGATGAGGCACTATCAGCAGGACAGCAATATCTGGGTTCTGGGTATAGGGAAATCGGTAAGTCTGGTTCTGGTGTGTTCCATAGCGCGGATGGTACAAGAGAATTCCGCATCGATTCAGGGTCTATATCAGGAGCACACGCTCCAGGAGTTCCGCACGTGCATTTTGGAGTTAAAAATCCTGTGACTGGAAGTTATATATCTAATAATCATGTTCCCTACGTGGATTAGGATGTAATTATGCCTATAATTCGAAAGGGTGTAGTTGTTAGTGGCGAGTATCTAGGTTGGAAAATATTTGTTGATGATGATCGCGATGGAGGCACCGGTGGGTATTATTTATTCTTGGAAAAAAATGAAGGTGAAGGATTCGACTATTGGTTTGAGCATGAAACGGGACTTCAAGCCCAATTAGTCGATTTTGATGTTGAGTGGATGGCCTCATCCTCCTGAAAAGTGGATTGGAAGGTGTAAACGTTATTCAGTACGGGTTAAAAAGGGGACGAATTTTGGGTAATGGGGACAGCCCACGTTATCTGTGCAGTATCTTAGGGAAACTCTGAAAAAGACTTCCTGATTTGGCAAAATTACCGGACACCAGTCGCCGAGCTTTTCAATGATGAAACAGATGACCTTCGCCGATGCCGAGTACGCCGGCAAGCGCAAGCAGACCCGC
>NZ_CAXAPD010000102.1:0-1644 GCF_963970515.1 Pseudomonas sp. RL_5y_Pfl2_73
GCCCATTCGCGTATGGCTTTGGCGTCGGCGCCTTCGCCTTGCCATTGCAGGTTGATACCGCGCCCGGTGCGGTCGGTATAACGGGTGATCAGATGGTGCTGATACTGGTATTCCCACTGTGCAGCGTGTTCGTCGCGGGCGGCGATCAGGTCGCCGTGTTCGTCGTAGTCGTAGCTGGCCAGTTGGCGGTGGGGCTGGCCTTCGTGCATCAGCCAAAGGGCGGTTATGAGGCCATGTTCATCAAGTTCGCTATGGATATGGTGATGAGCTGTGTCGTCCTGATAGGTGACCAGATCTGACAGCACGGCTCGGCCTGCGTGTTGATGCTCATAGTGCAGGGCGATGCGTGCGCCCCCTCGCAGGGTAATGCCGCTGAGTAGATAGCGATCACCTTGCTTTTGAAACGTCTCCTGGCTGTCGTGGCCTCGTACGACCACCAACGTGTTGGCCGTGGTGCGAATCAGCAGCACCCCTTCGATCGGGTCGTAGTGGTGCCTGCTGATCTCGATATCAGGGTAACGCTGGCTACGTCCGTCGTAACCGTGGTAGCTCAGGCCGTCTTCATGTTGGTCAATGCGAATCGAGAACGGCGTGATCCAGCGTGCGCCAAGGCTTCCCTGATCGAACGCCGCAAGGCTAGAGCGGTAGGTTCGTATCCACTCGATCGGAAAGGGGCCAGGGAGGGAGAAATCGGTATGTTCCAGCGTTTCACTGCCGGTCGCGAAGCTGATGCTGTGGCGGGTGCCTACAGGGACGCTAGGTCTACAGTTCTTACAACCATTAGGATCATTGGTGGTTTTGCGCTGAGTTGATTGACTGACCAGCGGGCCTTGGCCTTGAGTGGCTTGAGCTCGATTGTTCTGGTGATTGGAGGCATTGGCCGTTTGGGCGCCGCGCCGCTTGCGGGCGGCCAATGCGCTGACCAATGCCATGATCAGGTTGCCAATGCTGCCGATTCTTTTCGGATCCCCTAGCCCCTGAACTTTCTGCGCCACCGCCAAGCCGATTCTGTCGGCGGCACTGGCGACGGTGAGCAGTTTCTGGCAAACGGCTTTGGACAGCGGCCTGTCATCGATCACGAACTGGGCGGCAATACCCACCACCGGGCCGAAGAAAAAAGAGCCGATCTTGGCTTTTTTGGCCAGCGCTTGTTGTCCTTGCTCGCTGGCAATACTCCTGAGCATACGGGCGAAGGCGGCGCAGGCTTTTCTGATTTCTGCGGCGATTTTGGTGAGCAGTTCGCTGAGACGCGCTTGGATGGCATTGGCAAAATCCTCTAGGGCGCCGCGAGTTTTGTCGTTAAGGTTCTCTTCCAATGCACTGAGCATGGCCGTTGAAATGGCGGGTAGACCATTGCGCCTGACCGCTGAAAGCGTGGTGCGCACCGCCAGCCGTGCCGGGCCGACACCCGGAAAGGAGATCAGGCCGACGACGTTGACGCCAAAGCTGACCCAGGTCAGGAAGTCGTTCTGATCTCCGTCGATCAGGGTGAGCAGGTCGCCGATGGCATCAATGGCGGCAAAGACGGTGCCGACACCTGGAATCACCGCACCGGCGGTCTGTACAGCATTCCAGCCAACGGCATCGTTGGTCAGTTTGCGCAGCCACTTGTCGAGCTTTTCCTTGCCCGCATCAATGTCATTT
>NZ_CAXAPD010000103.1:0-1630 GCF_963970515.1 Pseudomonas sp. RL_5y_Pfl2_73
GATTGGCCAAGGAACAGCGCAGCGAGACCGCCAAACGGGCGGACATCCGCAATTCGTTGCGCTTTCAAGGGCAGTACTTCGATGTGGAAACCGGGCTGCACTACAACCGCTATCGGTACTATGATCCGCAGGTCGGGCGGTTTATTGGCAAGGATCCGATTGGGTTTGCGGGGGGGCTCAACATCTATGCGTACGCGCCGAACCCCGCAGATTGGACAGATCCTTTGGGCCTTACAAGATCTGGCAGAAAACCAGCACCCACAGGAAAATCCAACATTGATAACCGATCATGTTGTGCAAAAAAGTGGAGTGTTGAGCGATACGATAGAAAATGTAACGGACATATTCCAGGAGTAGGAAATGTGACTCTATTTAGAGATCCTAAAGATGGCTCTTGGTATTCCGCAGACAAAACCGAACATGGGGGAAGCGCATGGAAATTATTTTCAGAATCGAGGAGCGCCGGAACCCTTGAGTGGATGGCAGACCTCAATGACCAAGGAGACATAATGAAAGGGAAACACAAAGGTTCAACAGGCCGGTCCATTGATCTTAAAAAATTAAAGTGCCAGGATAAGAAATGATTAATTCAGCAGAAGAGTTCATTAGCCTCATCAACAGCAGTATTGAAACAGACAGAAGTAGAGCCATCACCGACAAGGCAAGCGAGTCCGTATGGGAGGATGTAATTTTAAAGCACCCAGATTATGAAACATTTATACTGCAAAACGAGACCATTTCACCGCTCACCATAAGTTCTTTATCAAAAAGCCAAAATTGGAAAACAAGGCATGGGGTCGCAAAAAAAAGAAAGTCCGGGACTGAAGTGCTTACTTATCTGTCAAATGACGAAGACCCCATCGTTAGACAGGCAATTGCGTCAAATCAAAAAACACCCTATGCAATATTAAAAAAACTATGTTTCGACACCGACGACAGGGTTAATAGTGTCGCAAATTACAACATCAAACTTCGCCCCCAAAAGCAGATACCCGGCAGCTAAAAATATAATTCACCATATCCAAAGTCTTTGATGGTTATAAAACTAATGAAATGTATAGTCCGCCTCGGCGACGCCACCGACCACGGTGGTGTTGTCACCGAATCCATCCCACACACCAACCTCAACGGCAAACCCATGGCCGGAAAGGGTCACATGGTGATGTGCCCCTTATGCAAGGGCCCCTTCCCGATCGCCGAAGGAAGCAACACCTATTCCGTCAATGGCATTCCCGTGGCGTTGGATGGCATGAAGACAACCTGCGGCGCGACCCTGATCGCCAGTGGCTCTCATGGCGCTGTGCATCGCTGACCTGCGCCCCGCTCTTTAACAACTGAACGACACCGGCATTGGCTTGATCGCGCCAATGCCCATGCCTGCGTCAAACCCGCGACGCCGAAGGCCGCCTGCTCACCCACACCGACGCTCTGCGCCAGCGCACCACCTGGCACTACAACGAAGCCGGACTGATCCAGCAGCGTCTTGACACCAACGGAACAACACTCGACTACCGCTGGGACCGCCTCGGCCAACTGCTGGAACTGCGCAACGAAAACAACAGCACCGCCAGCTTCAAATACGACCCCGCCGGGCGCCTGCTCAAGGAAACCGGCTTCGACCAACAGACCA
>NZ_CAXAPD010000104.1:0-1552 GCF_963970515.1 Pseudomonas sp. RL_5y_Pfl2_73
TTGTGGCGAGGGAGTCCCCGCCGCGTCTTCGACGCTGCGCTGTCGCGCAGCAAACAAGTGCTCGGCTTAAGATTGGGTGCGCGCGGGGAAAGAGGCCGTAGCTATCACTGGTGTGTCAGCACCCGCGAGGGAGAGTGGCCGGCACGGTATCGGCGTGGAGTCGTTGTAGGCACAGCAAGCTGTGACCACGTATGAGAGAGTGAATCCGTTCGCCACCGTGTTCCCCGCGCGCCGTTCAATCCTGCGAGGAATTGTCATGGCGCGCAAGAAGCAGCAGAAACGATTTGAAGTGATTCACCCTCATTGTGCCGGTATTGATATAGGCAGCCGCGAGCACTGGGTTGGCGTCAATCCCGATCAAACCGACAAACCTGTTCGCTGTTTTCCGGCCTTCACTGAGGATTTGGTGAAGCTGGCTGAATGGCTGGAATCGCTGAAAATCAAGGTCGTGGCGATGGAGGCCACTGGCGTTTACTGGATACCGCTGTTCGAGTTGCTCGATTCGAGGGGCTTTGAGGTGTACCTGGTCAACTCCCGTGCAACTCGTCAGATAAGCGGGCGTAAATCCGATGTTCTGGATTGCCAGTGGATCTGGCAGCTCATGACCCATGGCTTACTCAGAGGGGCTTTCCGGCCCGCTGATGGTATTTGCTCGATGCGATCATTGGTTCGCCAGCGGGCTATGAAGGTTCGTGATCAAGCCAAGACCATCAACCGCATGCAAAAAGCCCTGACGCAAATGAACATTCAGTTAGCCAATGTCATCAGCAATATCGCTGGTGTGACAGGGATGAAAATCATCAAGGCCATCATTGATGGCGAGCGTGACCCTCAAGTCTTGGCCAACTTGCGAGACGGTCGTATCAAGGCCGATCACCAAACCATTGCCCGCAGTCTGCACGGTAATTGGCGAGTCGAGCATTT
Organism: Pseudomonas sp. RL_5y_Pfl2_73; assembly: GCF_963970515.1. Taxonomy (NCBI): domain Bacteria; kingdom Pseudomonadati; phylum Pseudomonadota; class Gammaproteobacteria; order Pseudomonadales; family Pseudomonadaceae; genus Pseudomonas; species Pseudomonas sp. RL_5y_Pfl2_73. Next base: position 925 of record NZ_CAXAPD010000104.1, read on the forward strand.
GCATGCTTTGGAGCAGGAAGTGGCTGCTTATGATTTCCTTGAAAGGCAGATTACCGAATGCGATCAGGCCATTACTCAGGCACTTGCTCGACTTCCGGTGTTGAACGAAGCCCCTATGCAACCCACCAAGCCATTGCGTAGCCCGCATCGCTCGGCAGATGAACAAGCCAGCTTGCACCAGGCGCTTGTGAGGATTATGGGAGTCGACCTGACCGCAATTCCCACCATTGGCATCGAATCGGCTTTGGTTCTGGCGAGCGAAGTCGGACCTGATTTGTCGCGTTTTCCGACTGAGCAGCATTTCAGTTCCTGGATGGGGTTGGCGCCCTCAACCCGAATATCGGGAGGAAAACCCTTGCCCGGTCATGTCCCCAAGGTATTTAACCGGGCGGCACAAGCGTTGAAGCAGGCGGCCTCTAGCGCCCGCACCGACAAAAGCTTTATCGGTGCCAGTCACCGCGCCCGATTGGCTCGTATGGATACGGCCTGCGCCATCAAGGCTACGGCTCACCAACTGGCCCGGTTGATCTACGCCATGCTGACCAAGGGACAGCCTTACGTGGCGCAGGATATGGATGAGTACGAGGCTAAAAGCCGTGATCGTCAGCTTAGAGCTTTGCAGCGCAAG
>NZ_CAXAPD010000105.1:0-1522 GCF_963970515.1 Pseudomonas sp. RL_5y_Pfl2_73
GCAAACCTATCGCGAGACTCCACTTCAATCGTAGCCAAAAATATCTTGGGATTTTTGACAAAGACAAAGTCGAAACGCGCCACCCTATCAACTCACTCGACGAGATCTATGAGTTTTCAGCCTCGCTAAAAGAGACGATATCTTTTTACCAAGAAGCCTGAGCAAGGACTTCCCAGTCCTTTGCCTACAGGCCCAGGGACTGGGATTACGCTAATCTCCGGCCAATAGCTGGTATCGGTGACTGCCAGCTTTCGGCCAGAAGCAGACTCTCAGCAAGCGCTGCTGCTGGCCAGAAGCGACTCATCCATCCGCCTCTAATGCGGCATACACTGTTGCTGCTGTCCTAGCCCAGATCGCCACCTTGTGGTTGTACGGCCTCAGTAACATAAATGGACTTCCAGAGAATGAAAAAAATCGAGATCACACAGGATGACCTAGACCAGGGCACCGAAAAGTTCCATTTATACATGCTTTATGTAAAACATCGGATAGTCGGACTAGCGGACCCCAGAATGGCGGTATTCACCGCTATAGATACCATCCAAAAAGATGGCTATAGAGTAATTTTCGGTTCGTACCCAGATAATGCCGGTAAAAACGTTAGTAATTGGATTGACGAGCATTATGGAGACAGAAGTCATATTTCCTATTGCTTTCCTTCCATAGCTTGTGAGATTGACGGCAGCGCGTATTTACTGAGAATGCCCTTGCTGCGCGTAGATGAAATACCGTTGACCCAAGCAGTGATTGATATCACAGAAAGTAGTGCTTCTTCAATTTCTTCGAAAAGACATTCGCTTCTGGAGCAAGAATATACTGATTACTATAATGCTCTTTACAATATTAGTGTTTTCAATCCTGCGAGCATTATTCACATAAGCGCTGCGGCCAACTATATTCTTCACAGCAAGGCTACTTATGCCCTTGCTCGGTGGGAGAGTCTTTCATTTGTGGAAAAAACCATGAAAGAGATCCTGCGTGCATTCGACATCAAAATGAGCGGGGCGGATGGCCACGACATTCAGGGTGCATTACATACTGAATGGAAAAATGCCGGCCTACCCGCATTGCCGGAAGCGCTACTATCGGATGTTATGTGCACGGCTGCGATGAGGTATCAAGAGACCCCTCAACCGTTCGCGGCCACACTAAAAGCGCATCATTCCTCAGTACGGCTAGGAGCAATAATCTCAAAGCAAAAGCAAGCCATACCACACATAGAAAACGAATTTAAATTTAAAATAAAAGACATGTCTCTAGATCCATGCTTACATATTGCTCGTTTGGTCAAAGCCATTGACCCATTGGCTGGAAACTCTCCAAAGGTTCGCCTTATACGTTGAACTATCCACTTTCGGCCAATTGCAGTCATTCGTGAAAGACCTGAACCGTCCATTAGGGATGGTCTGAAATAGCCGGATGTTTTCCGGCTATCGAGCCGTCAGTACTTTTCAAAAAACGACCCGCGTCGAAATTTGATCCATTTTCTTCATTTTTCAGCCCTTCCGGGCGCAGCAAGGCG
>NZ_CAXAPD010000106.1:0-1519 GCF_963970515.1 Pseudomonas sp. RL_5y_Pfl2_73
GACCCGAATGGCACTTACTTAACCTTCTTCGGGTGACCATTCTTCCTGACCTCGGCCCTGGCTGATCGACGTGTTTTCATCAGCATGGGATAAGGCTTGGGTCTTCGTTTTATCGCGCGCGGCTCAATCCTGCCAGGACGCCTTCCAACACGTTTCTGGGCAATCATCTCAAACAGACTCAGCATCTGATCTTCTTGCTCCTGAACCCCGTACTGCCTCAACGCAAGGCACAGCTGAAGGCTATGTTTGAAGCTCAGCTCCCGAGGCAGACAGTCGGCCAACAGAGCTGATTGCGCCATGAGCATCCGTATCAGATTGTGCGCCAGCAAGTAAATCCACAACTCCTTGACGGCCATACCCGGCGTCTTGCAGCTCAGTGCTTCAAGCCCCAGCGTAGTCTTGAGGTTGCGCAGATCCAGCTCCACATGCCATCGGTCTTTGAACAGTGATTTGAGGGCAGCTTTGGGCACCTGCTGTGGACAATTCAAAGTAGTGACCAGGATTTTCCCTCCGGCCTTCAACTCACGTACTGTCAGCGTTTCAGGTGCCTCGTCGTAATAGGCCTGGCTCATCCAGGACGGCTTTGCCTTGGGCTTTTTCAGCTCAACCAAATGATCTTCCGACCCCAAGGGCTTTCCCAGCTGAAAGTCCGTGCTACGCCGTCGAGCGCCGTATTGTTCGAACACCCCGTCCACGCCTCGATGTTGCAATTCACACAACAAAAAGTAGGTGGCGTAGTAGGCATCGCCCAGCACAATGTCACCTCGTTCCAAGGTATCGAGCATGGTTCTGAGCAGCGTCTGCTCATCACCGCCTTTACCGCGAAAACGTCCCAACGAGGCATCCAAAACAGCACCGCTGGCGAGGCAAACAATTCCCACCAACCGACAGATGGGAAAGCCCAGTCCGGCTTTCTGCCCACGAGATTGCGGATAGGCCTCTTGGTTGGCCGGCGTATCCGGCAGGGTGACCGTAGTGCCATCCACGAGACGCACAGGCCGCCCCCTCCAACGCCATGATGACGGAGCCCGGTTGCTCATCGATGACCCCGTGGAGCGCAACAAGGTTGAAACCATCTCCACCGGCAACCGCGCTCTGGCTTTGCAGTAAGCACCGGTATGAATGCTGTTGGGCTTCAACCCCTCGCAGGAGCGTCTGATAGAAAAATCATTCACGGCATTCTGACAGGAGCGATCGGCGCTCATCGCCTGGGACAAAAACAGGGACAGTGTTTCGGTCGGGGGGAATAGTCGCTGGCGATGCTTGGGTATCGACGACTCGACACCCTGTAATAGCTCTGGATCGGTGAGCAGCTTGAAGAAAGCATGAGCATTGCTGTTCGTGGCGTGCTGGCGCATACGGTGCTGTTGATGTCGGACGATTTGGCGTCTACGATTCACTCGGGCTGTGTCCTTGCTTGATCGGTGTGTGTTCGCAACTATCACCGTAGACCAAGGCCAGCCTTTTTTCATTTTTTGCAGCCGTATCAGTTAGTTAGCCGTTAAGTAAGTGCCATTCC
>NZ_CAXAPD010000107.1:0-1506 GCF_963970515.1 Pseudomonas sp. RL_5y_Pfl2_73
GCGAACCGCTGGTGTACGAGGCCAACCCTGGTGGCGATCAGGCCCAGCCGGCGCTGCACAGTTTCACCTACCGCGAGCAGGTGCGCAGCGCCCAACAGACCCAGCGCGATTACACCTTCACCCACCCGCGCTACAACCTGGAGCAGCACGAACAGGCGCGCCAGCTGGAACACCAAAGCCCCGACTACGAACGCTACGACTACCCCGGCCGCTACAAACACGACGACGCCGGCAAGCCCTTCACCCAGACCCGCCTGCAAGGCCTGCGCGGCGATGCGCGCACCGCCGAAGTCACGGGCGACGATGCGCGCCTGGTGCCGGGGCTGGCGTTCGATCTGACCGGCCATCCCCGTGAAGACCTCAACATCGGCTGGCGCGCCGTTGCCATCAAACATGTCGGCCACCAGCACACCGCGATGGAAGAAGAAGCCGCCGGCAGCCAGGTGGGCACCCATTACAGCTTCACCGCCACACTGATTCCCGACAACGTCGAATGGCAAGCACCGCCGCGCCCAAAACCCTGCATCGAAGGCCCGCAGATCGCCACCGTGGTCGGCCCGCCCGGCGAAGAAATCTACTGCGACGAACACGGCCGCGTGCGCCTGCAATTCCCCTGGGACCGCGAAGGCCAGGACAACGACCGCAGCTCCTGCTGGGTGCGCGTCACCCACAACTGGGCCGGTGCCGGCTGGGGCCACGTCGCCCTGCCCCGGGTCGGTCAGGAGGTGCTGGTGGGCTTCGTGCAAGGCGATCCCGACCAGCCACTGATCATTGGCCGCAGCTACCACGCCATCAACCGCGCGCCCTACAAACTGCCGGACTTCAAGGCCCTCAGCCCGATCCGCAGCAAGGAGCTTCACGGCGAGCGCCACAACGAACTGCGCCTGGACGACACCACCGGGCAAATCAGCGCCGCGCTGATGAGCGACCACCAAGCCAGCGCCCTCACCCTCGGCTACCTCACCCACCCACGCCCCGGTGGCGGCGTGCCACGCGGCGAAGGTTTTGAACTGCGCACCGACGCCCACGGCGTCCTGCGCGCCGGCGGCGGCCTGCTGCTCACCACTCAACTGCGCCCGCGCGCCGCCGAACACCACACCGACCTGCCGGAAACCGCCGAACAACTCGACACCGCCCGCCAGCACCACGCCACTTTCGCCAGCGAAGCCCGCGACCACCTGGCCCAGGAAAGCGGCGACCAGGGCGAAGTCGCCGACGCACTCAAGGCCCAACACAGCACCATCCGTGGCACCGGCGGCAACCCCAACGCCAACCAGTACCCGGAACTCGCCGAACCGCACTTGGTACTGCACAGCCCGGCCGGCATCGCCAGCAGCACCCCGCAATCGACCCACATCGCCAGCGGCGAACACCTGGCTCTGAGCAGCGGCGGCCACACCAGCCTGGCCATTGGCAAACGCCTGCTGCTCAGCGCCAGCCGTGGTGTGCGCACCTTCGTGCAGAGCCTGGGCTGGCGGCTGGTGGCGGCCTCCGGCGATATCGACA
>NZ_CAXAPD010000108.1:0-1482 GCF_963970515.1 Pseudomonas sp. RL_5y_Pfl2_73
CGTCGGTCATCAGATAGCCACGATAATCGGCGAGCAGCCGCAACGGCACCTCCTGCGCTCGGCTGGTGGTGTAATCAAAAAGGATCACCGGGCGTTCCGGCGGGCCGCTGGCTTGTACCCACATCCAAGATTGGCTTGTCGGATCTCGATCCGGCTCTTTGAGTACCTGCACTCGCGTTTCATCGCAATGAATCACCGGACTTTCCAGCAAACGCTCACGCATCAGATTCAGTAGCGGTTGGAAGTGTTCGCAGCACTGGATCACCCAGCGAGCCAGGGTTTGACGCGGGATATCGACACCGTGGCGAGCGAGAACTTTTTCGAAGCGGTGCAGCGGCAGGCCATCGACATACTTGGTGGTCAGCAACATGGCCAGCACGCTGGGGCTGGCCATGCTTTTTTCGATCAATTGCGCGGGTTTGTCGGCAGTGACCGGTGCTGTTTCACAGCCACGGCAACCGTAAACCTTGCGGATATGTTTGATCACCCGGATCTGCATCGGCACGATCTCCAGCTGTTCACTGGTTTCTTCGCCGATGGCATGTTTACGGCAGCCGCAAATGCAGCTCAGTTCATGCTCGGGGAGATCGTGGATAATTTCGATGCGTGGCAAGTCAGCCGGCAGGGGTTTGCGTTTGCCACGGCGCTTGGTGGGAGTGACAACTTCTTCGTCCGCTTCAACAGGTGCGGGCGTCTCGATACTTTCGGCTTCATTGAACAGCGGCAGTTGCGGTGTCGCCGGATCAGCGGTTTGTTCGGACTTACGCCCGAACAAACGCTGACGAAGTAGCGCATTCTCCTCTTCAAGAAGAACGACCTTCGACTGCATCTGAGCAAGTAATTGCTTGAGGGCAGCCAAGTCATCGGGGACGTCGTCGGGCATGGAAATCATGGCCCGGATTATACCCAATCAAGCCACGAATCGTGGCGTCAAAACTTGGTGGGGGCGGTTGCGCCACAGGTCAAAACCGTCGAGCAACCAGTTCAATTCCTGGACGTTCAAGACGATGGCTTCGTCGGTGGCGTCGGGCGAGGCTTTGAAACGCTCGGATTCCAGGCGCTTGAGCCAAAGACAGAAGCCGTTGCGCTCCCAATAGAGGATTTTCACTCGGTTACGGGAGCGATTCAGAAAAACGAAAAGTACCGGGTCGAAGACCGCCACCTTGATATCCAGCTCGACCAGGGCGGCCAGGCCGTCGATGGATTATCGGAAGTCCACGGGTTTGGGGTAGAGGTAGACTTTTTCGACTTTGGCGTCGGGACGCATCATGAGGTGCTGGCTCCAGAAAGAGATCGGGAGCGCAGCATCGAGCTTCAATGGGCGGCTTTGAATGTGTGGGTGATGGATCGTTTACAAACAAAACCCCTACCTGCGTCAGCAGATAGGGGTTTCGGAATTTAATCTTGACGATGACCTACTCTCACATGGGGAAACCCCACACTACCATCGGCGATGCATCGTTTCACTGCTGAGTTCGGGAT
>NZ_CAXAPD010000109.1:0-1433 GCF_963970515.1 Pseudomonas sp. RL_5y_Pfl2_73
ATCGCCCTGTTCGTCGGTCAGCTCCATCGGCGTGCCAAGATGGTCGCACTGGTACCAGGCGAGTGCGCTGAACTTGATCGGCGTCGGTTTGTGCTGCCACAGCGGATCGCGGTCGATGTCGTAAGCGCCTTCATAGACCGGTTCGGGCAGCAGTTGGATACTGCGTTGCTCTACTGCCTGCGCCACCGGCACAAAACTACCCGGCTCGAAAAAGTAGTGGGTCAGGCGTTCGCTCTTGTCGTTGTTGCGACTTTCGAAGGCCAGCATATCGCCGTCCCAGCCATAGATCGTGTAGCCGCAGCCGTATTGTTCGTCGAGCTTGGCGCGCTCCAGCTTGTTCCACATTGGCCCGGCTTCGCGGCGGTCGTGGTACTTGGCTTTGGACAGCTTGAACAGCCGTCGGCCCAGCGCGTCGTAGGCAAAGCTGACGGTCAGGCGGTCATCTGCGTAGCCGATCAGGCGGTCGTACAGATCCCAGGTGAAGTGGGATTTTTTGCCGTTGTGCAGCCGTTCCTTCAGGTTGCCGCGCTCGTCGTAGCTGTAGTGGGTGCCCACGTAGTCGCGAAGCAGGTTGTCCAGCAGCTTAGGTGGGCTGTATTGATTGGGACGGCGTGGTGCCTGCGGGTCTAGCAGATTACTGGCCGGGTCGAAGGCGAAGGTTTCTTCGCCGCTGATGGTTTGGGCAGCGAGCAGTCGACCCAACGGGTCATAGCGGTAACTGAGCGCGCCGCGCCGGGTGTCGTCAATGCGGGTGAGCTGGCCGGCAGCGTCATGCCGGTAGCTGCGCACGATCACACGTTGGGCGTCGCCGCGTTTCCCCAGTGCTTGCTCCAACAACTGACCGTTGGGTGTCCAGGCTTGCCGCTGCTGTAGACCGTTGCCCTGATCGCGGGCAATTTCGCGGTGCAGGTTGTCGCGTTGATAACTCAGTAGCTCTTGGTCATCTACTTTTAGCGCCAGCAGATGGCCGCTGCCATAGGTCAGCCAACAGACGCGGTGACCATCCGGGCGAGTGGTCGCGATACGTTGATTGAGGGCGTCGTACTCGTGCTTCCATACAGCCACATGCGGTTCCTGCAGGTAGCGCAGGTATTGATGTTCGCGAGTGTTGTTGCCCGCACGGTCGTAGAACCATTGCAGTTTGCAGGCGGCGTTCTCGGCCAGCAGCAGATTACCGTTGCCGTCATAGGCGAAGGTCTCGGTCTGCCATTCCAGGCCTTCCTTGTGCCCGGCATGGCGGGCGATCAGGCGGCCGAGTGGGTCGTACTCGAATTCGTTGACCTTATCACCGTCGAGGCGGCGTGTGGGTTGATTGCTGCCGTGGTCGTAGAGGTAGTGGGTGGTCTGTTGGTCGAAGCCGGTTTCCTTGAGCAGGCGCCCGGCGGGGTCGTATTTGAAGCTGGCGGTGCTGTTGTTTTCGTTGCGCAGTTCCA
>NZ_CAXAPD010000110.1:0-1388 GCF_963970515.1 Pseudomonas sp. RL_5y_Pfl2_73
GCCGCCTACCTCGCCCAGGCCGTCAGCGCATTGGTCGAAGCCCTTGAACAGGCCCCGGAGCGCCTCGCCAGCCAACTGGACGTGGTGCCGGCCAGCGAGCGGCAATTACTGCTGACGGACTTCAACCGCACCGCCAGCGACTTCGGCGCCGCGCAACCGATCCATCACCTGTTCGAAACCCAGGTCCAGGCCAACCCCGACGCCGTGGCCCTGGTCTGCGAACAGCAGCAACTGACCTACCGCCAGCTCAATCGCCGCGCCAACCACTTGGCCCGGCAGTTGCTCGCCCTCGGTGTCGAACCCGATCAGCGCGTGGCCGTCTGCGCCGAGCGCAGCCTGGACATGATCGTCGGCCTGCTCGGCGTGCTCAAGGCCGGGGCCGCCTACGTGCCCATCGACCCGGACCATCCCGCCGAGCGCATGGCTTTCATGCTCCAGGACTGCCAGCCACGGGCGCTGTTGACCCAGTCGGCCCTGTCCTTGCCAGCGGGCGAGTTCCCGCTGCTGTCGCTCGATACCCGTGACTCGCTGCAAGCGGCGGATGACCCTGACTTTGACCGCAACCCCCAGGTAGTGGGCCTGACAGCCGAGCACCTGGCCTATGTGATCTACACCTCCGGTTCCACCGGCCAGTCCAAGGGCGTGATGGTCGAGCACCGTTCGGTGTACAACTTCTGGCACGTGCTCAGCCGCACCACCCACCAGCATTGCCCGAGCCCAGCCACCGTGGCCCTGAACGCCGGGTTCTTCTTCGACATGTCGATCAAGGGCATTTCCCAGCTGTTCTCCGGCCACCGGCTGGTGATCATCGCGCAACTGATCCGCGCCAGCGGCCACGAGTTGCTCGACTTCCTCGAACAGCACCAAGTGCACGCCTTCGATTCCACGCCGTCGCAGCTCGATACCCTGCTCGCCGCCGGCCTGCTGGAGCGCAGCAGTTATCAGCCAGTGAGCGTGTTGCTTGGCGGCGAGCCGATCAATGCCGCGACCTGGACGAAGTTGCGCGACTGCCCGAGCATCCGCTTCTACAACATGTACGGCCCGACCGAATGCACGGTGGACGCCACCATCGACCTGATCCGCGACCTCGGCGAACGGCCGAGCATTGGCCGGCCGATTGCCAACGTCCAGGTGCACGTGCTCGATACCCGCGGTGAACCGACGCCGTTGGGCGTGGCCGGTGAACTGCACATCGGCGGTGCCGGCGTGGCCCGGGGTTACCTGAACCGGACGGAGTTGAGCGCCGAGCGCTTTATTGCCGACCCGTTCAGCACTGAGCCGAACGCGCGCCTGTACAAGACCGGCGACCTCGGTCGCTGGCTGGCCGATGGCACGCTGGAATACCTGGGCCGCAATGACTTCCAGGTGAAGATTCGTGGCTTCCGCAT
>NZ_CAXAPD010000111.1:0-1367 GCF_963970515.1 Pseudomonas sp. RL_5y_Pfl2_73
TCAGGGTGGCGCCGCAGGTGGTCTTCATGCCATCCAAGGCTACGGGGATACCGTTGACGGAATAGGTGCTGCTGCCTTCGGCGATCGGGAAGGGGCCTTTGCATAAGGGGCACATCACCATGTGGCCTTTACCCGCCATCGGCTTGCCGTTGAGGTTGGTGTGGGGGATGGATTCGGTGACAACGCCGCCGTGGTCGGTGGTGTCGCCGAGGCGGATGATGGTTTTCATACAATCTTCACAATAGCTATACCGTTATACTTCATGAAATTGTTTGGGGATGGCATATATCCTTACGATATCCTCATTGCAAGCTTGGTCAAGAAATCTACTTTCGTAAAATATGAAGCTGTTTTTCAAGTTGCATCTTGAAAAGTGCTCTTGAATTTTTGCAAATTCGATAGATTTTTCATTGGGATTATTCTGTTTTAAGCGTGCTTTAAAATTGTTGTCTTCTTTTTGATTTGGATAGATGAATATGTTTGGAATGATGGGGCGATTTTCGCAAGCGTCACCAAAGTCTGTAAATGATATAGCGATGAATAGCTCGTCTTCTGTTATGTTTTTTGCTCGTGCTATAGTATTTATTGCATTTAACAGGAATACTGAAAAGCCGATCAAAAAGTCTGTAGTGTTGCTTTTTCCTAAGGATTCTGAGAGTAGATCTGCTCTGCTGTACCTTGATATGAGTGGGATTTCCTCGAAACTATCATGGCTTTCAAAGAATACATCCATGTCGTTGTATGGTTCTTGACTGATTATAAATTTGTATAGGTCTGTAAGTTTCATTTTTTCGGTATTTCCCATCCGTGATTATTTGGCCAGTCGATTGTTTTATTGGAGAAGGTTACATCGCCCTTTCCTTTGTCATGAATTGTCCCATCAAGATTGTAGCCTGACCCGCATGGGCAATGTGCATGCCACTGACTGTTGGGTACGCTCTGTTCCGGTCCGTCAATTCGTACAATTTCAGGCGGCGCTTGCTCTCTTTTAACTTTATTTTGAGCTTGTTTTGGGGTTCCGCCTGATCCGCCTTTCTTTTTGGCGAGGCCAAGTGGATCGATCCACTCCACCGGATTTGGCGCATAGGCATACACATTCAAGTCACCCGCAAACCCAATCGGGTCCTTGCCAATAAACCGCCCCACCTGCGGATCATAGTACCGATAGCGGTTGTAGTGCAGCCCGGTTTCCACATCGAAGTACTGCCCTTGAAAGCGCAACGAATTGCGGATGTCCGCCCGTTTGGCGGTCTCGCTGCGTTGCTCCTTGGCCAGGCCCCAGGCCTTGTAGACCCCGCTCCAGGCGATGTCGCCGTGTTCGTCCGTCAACTCCATCGGCGTGCCAAGGTGGTCGCATTGGTACCAGG
>NZ_CAXAPD010000112.1:0-1324 GCF_963970515.1 Pseudomonas sp. RL_5y_Pfl2_73
CATCGTCACAGACACCCAAGACACCACTGGCCTGACACTCTCGGCAACTGACACTGTCGCCGAAGGTGGCTCGATCGTTTACACCGCTACCCTGACCAACGCCGCTGGCTCGCCTGTCACCGTGACCCTGAGCAACGGCGCCGTCATCAACATCGCCGCCGGTGCCACCACCGGCACCGTGACCGTCGACGCCCCAACAGACGACGTCTATAAAGACGCTGGCAAAGTTGAAGTCAGCATCGACAACGCCACCGGTGGTAACTTCGAGAACCTGGTTCCGAGCACCACGCCGGCGGTGACTGACGTCACCGACACCATCGACACCTCGACTGTCAGCCTGACCGCAACGTCCACCGTCGCTGAAGGCGGTACCGTGGTTTACACCGCCTCGGTCAACGCTCCGGTAACCGAAGCTCCGTTGGTTATCACCCTGTCGAACGGCCAGACCATCACCATCGCGGTCGGCGCCAGCTCCGCTTCGGTGAACTTCGTTACACCAAACGACGCCCTCGCCGGCGGCGATAACCTGAGCGTGAAGATCGACGACGCCCAGGGTGGCAACTACGAAAAACTGGACATCGATGGCACCCCGGCTAGCACCACCGTTACCGATGTGCAGGACACTACCGGCCTGACCTTGAGTGCGACCGATACCGTTGCTGAAGGCGGCTCCATCGTTTACACCGCTACCCTGACCAACCCGGCCCAAACCCCGGTGACCGTGACCCTGAGCAACGGCGCGACCATCAACATCGCCGCCGGTGCCACCACCGGCACCGTGACCGTCGACGCTCCAACAGACGACGTCTATAAAGACGCCGGCAAAGTTGAAGTCAGCATCGACAACGCCACCGGCGGTAACTTCGAGAACCTGGTTCCGAGCACCACGCCGGCGGTGACCGATGTCACCGACACCATCGACACCAGCACCGTTTCGCTCACAGCGACTTCGACTGTGGCCGAAGGCGGTACCGTGGTTTACACCGCTTCGGTCAATGCTCCGGTAACCGAGGCTCCGTTGGTTATCACCCTGTCGAACGGCCAGACCATCACCATCGCGGTCGGCGCCAGCAGTGGCAGCGTGAACTTCGTTACGCCAAACGACGCCCTCGCTGGCGGCGATAACCTGAGCGTGAAGATCGACGACGCCCAGGGTGGCAACTACGAAAAACTGGACATCGATGGCACCCCGGCTAACACCACCGTTACCGATGTGCAGGACACTACCGGCCTGACCTTGAGTGCGACCGATACCGTTGCTGAAGGCGGCTCCATCGTTTACACCGCTACCCTGACCAACGCCGCTGGCTCGCCTGTCACCGTG
>NZ_CAXAPD010000113.1:0-1312 GCF_963970515.1 Pseudomonas sp. RL_5y_Pfl2_73
TCATGTTTTGCGGCGGCAGTAATTTACGGATAAGGGCCGCTTTACGCTCAGGTGAATAGCTCGACATTACAGCTCTCTTTGACGCCCCCGATCTATCGTTTTGATAAATCAGCTCAGGCGACAACTAACCTGACACCGGGGGCCCGGAAGGGCAGAAGAATGAAGAGAATGGATCAAATTTCGACGCGGGTCGTTTTTTGAAAAGTACTGACGGCTCGATAGCCGGAGAATATCCGGCTATTTCAGACCATCCCTAGGTTTATGCACATTCTTCTTTTTAGTTCAGGGCGTTGAAAGTGCCATCTCTGGTGTTGCGTATTCTTTTATAGAACACTCATATAAATGACTGTCGGAGTCTTGGAAGTGGTCCACGGATATTTGGGAGGAAAAGTCTGCTGCAATAAGTCTTATTTCATCGCTAGTGCTTTCGTCAAAATTAAAGTTGTTGTTTAATTTGGTGTTGGTCTCTATTAGTACAGCTCCGCAGTATTTCCAGTCTTCATCAATTAGTGCGTAGAAGTTTTTTTTTGCAAGCTGAGTTGTAATGAAGTTAAAGCACTCATCAAGGGATTCATAAGTCCTCTCTATGCAGTGAGTTAGCTGCATTGATCTGAGCTTCTCAATAATTCGGTCCGTCTCAGGTAGGCTTTTTCGAGACTCCTCTCGGTATCCATTCAAAAAAATGCTATTTATTTTCTTTTTGAATTCCTCTAGTAGCTTGTTTCCTTGAGCTTTTCTAAATAATAATTCTCTTTCGTAAGGGGGGATATTCATGAGCAACACTCCTTTGCATAGAAGGCTTTTCCTTTGCCATTACGAATCTGCGGTCGTCCGTGCCTGCTCATTCTTGGATTTCCGTCGTCATCAAGTTTGACTTTTCCAGATTCCCAATGGGGTTTGTCCTGATGACTAACATCCATCGTTTGTTGTTGTACTGATGCAAGTCTTTTACCGCCTCCAGGTTGAGGTGTTTCATAGCGATACTCCCATCCTGATTTGTTTTTTGACTGACTAATCGGTTGTTGGCTTGTAGGTATTCCTGCTTGTCTCATAGATTCACGTCGAGCAGCCTTAGAAGTGGCGAGCGGATTTTTTTCACTTCCCGGTGCTAATGGCTCATCTTTCAACCCTAGCGGATCAACCCACTCAACTGGATTCGGCCCATACGCATAGACATTCAGCCCGCCCGCAAACCCAATCGGGTCCTTGCCAATAAACCGCCCGACCTGTGGATCATAGTACCGATAGCGGTTGTAGTGCAGCCCGGTTTCCACATCGAAGTACTGCCCTTGAAAGCGCAACGAATTGCGGA
>NZ_CAXAPD010000114.1:0-1236 GCF_963970515.1 Pseudomonas sp. RL_5y_Pfl2_73
CTGTAGTGGTCAACTAATCCCGGACACGACGTTAAGTTTTTCCTCGGCCCGAGCTGGCGCCAGCCCACCGTTGAATTGGTGAGGCCGAATCCAGTTGTACCGATGCATCAAAAAGTGACTGATGTCGCGCTGTGCTTCCTGTGCAGTTCTGTAGCCTAAGGTCGGTATCCATTCAGTTTTCAAACTCCGAAACACGCGCTCCATCGGTGCGTTGTCCCAACAGTTTCCCCGACGACTCATGCTTTGGCGTATACGGTATCGCCACAACCGCTGGCGAAATAATCGGCTTGCATATTGCGACCCTTGATCAGAGTGGAACAGCAGATCCGCAGGTCTGCCACGCTGCTCATAGGCCATATCCAGGGCCTTGATCACGAGTTCAGCGTCCGGTTTTTCCGACAGTGCCCAGCCCACTATCCGGCGCGTGCAGAGATCCAGCACGACAGCCAGGTAATGCCACTTTCCTTGCGCCCAAATATAGGTGATGTCACCGCACCAGACTTGATTGGGGGCTGGCACATCAAACTCACGGTTCAACGTATTCGGGATGTCGAGTCTTTCTACTGTCGCTCGTTTGTAAGCGTGGGAACCGGGTTGTTTGCTGACTAAATCAAGCTCGCGCATCAAGCTGCGCACTTTGAATCGACCGAGTTGCTCACCGTCTTCACGCATCAGCGAGAGAATGCTGCGACTGCCCGCAGCGCTGCGACTTTGCGAGAACAGCTCACTGACGCGACTGCGCAATCGAAGCCGTTCAACATCGGGCGTGCGGCGCCGCAGGCGCTGGGCGTAGTAACACGAGCGGGTAACGTCAAACACCTTGCACAGCCAATCAACCGGCTCATGGGCGCTCAACTGGTCAATCAGCGCAAACGCTCGAGATCTTCCGACATCAAGAGCGCGGTAGCCTTTTTTAATATGGATTTTTCTCGCTCAAGCCGGGCGATCCGAGCCTCCAGTTCCTGAATTTTCTGCTGCTCCGAGGTCAGCGCCTTACTCTGCGGAGTGACACCTTGGCGCTCCTTCTGTACCTGGTCAACCCAACGGCGCAACGCTGATTCACCAATGCCAAGTGAGCGGCTGGCTTCGATGTAGCTGTAGTTTTGCTTGAGTACGAGGTCAGCAGCCTCGCGTTTGAATTCAGCAGAAAAGGAACGGCGTTGTTTGGTCATGAGACACCTCTATCTGGCGAGCATTCTCGCCTAAATGGGTGTCCGGATTCATTAAACCACTACA
>NZ_CAXAPD010000115.1:0-1122 GCF_963970515.1 Pseudomonas sp. RL_5y_Pfl2_73
AGCACTTTGCCGCCAAAGGGACGCAGGGGGTCGCCTATACGTATCACGCGCATCATGAAACCACCTGCCTCACTTGTTCGACCAAGCCACCGGTGGTTTTAAGGTGGTCCAGCATGCTCTGCATTCGCAGCTCATCCTCAGTCTTGAGGATGGCCTCGCGCTGCTGCGCCACCACTTCACCGATCGCAAAGGTCGGTTGCAGGATCTGCTCTGCCCCTGGCAGGAATGGCTCGACCTTGTTGCCGACAACGTTGATCACCTTGTAGCCCACTGACGCGGCGCCGAACGTGCCAGCCGCACCTTTCCAACCATCGCGACGGATGCTGTAGACCCCGCCCAACACCAGCGCGATGCCCACCACACGCCCGGCGACCACCACCGGAGTCATGCGTTTGTTGGACTCATCGCCGAAATACACCATGCGATAACGGAAGTAGTCGCCCCACAGTTCCCGCGAACTCATGAAGTCATGCAGGAACCACGCTCGCGAGTCATGCACCTGGTCGTCAAACATCGCCACCAGCAAGGCCGCTTGTACAGAGTCCCGCAACCGGACTCTCTCGTAGCTGGAGCCGCGCACGCCGAACAGTTCCTTGACATACAACTCGCCTGCCGCCTTGATCCGTGTGTACTCCTGTTGCTCGTCATCATCGTTAAGCAGGTACACCGTATCCCTGAGCACGCCATCGACCACCCAGCCGCCCACGCTGGTTTGATCGCGCCGAAAGCCCTGGTAATCATGTTCGAACTCTACGGCGGCTTCACGAATCTGCTGCTGGTCGATCACCGCCTCGTAAGGAGGCGGACCGGCCGTGCCTAACAACAGTTGTGTTTTGTTGGGCTGGCTACGGGCTGCTACGCGCTTTTCCTTGGCCTCCTTCATTTTCGTCTCGCGCTCATCCTTTTCCAGTTTTTGATCCGTAGCGCTGGTTTGCTTGGCCTGAATATAAAAAGGCTGTTGTAAATAACTGCCTCGGGCAAAGCGCTCGATACGCCAGCCGGTGATCAAGGCCAATTGCTCGGCCATGGTGTCTTCCAGGTTGTGGGGGAGGCGTAGGGCTTCGTGGTCGGCTGGGGTGGCGGAAGACGTGGCCTCGGTCAGTCCGAGGGTGGTGCGCCAGG
>NZ_CAXAPD010000116.1:0-1097 GCF_963970515.1 Pseudomonas sp. RL_5y_Pfl2_73
CCTCCTTTCACCCAAGCGCCGATAAAGAATGCATCTGGCCTAGACCGACGATAGGAACAAGCCTGCGCCTCTGGGTGAACCCTTCAAGTGTTCAAACCTTAGCCCGGAGGATTTTCAATGGCAATGCCGGTTTCTGTCGCAAAGCCGATCGTGGGTGTTGATGTCGCCAAAGATGAGTTGGTGATTTATCACGCAGAAACAGATCGACTGGAAGCGATCCCCAACACCAAAGCAGCGATCAAGAAGTGGCTCAAGGAATTGCCCGCGCCAGTGGATGTCGCCATCGAAGCCACTAATATCTATCATCAGGAATTCGCCGACCTGGCTTATGCGCAAGGCTGTGTGATCTACATGATCGGCGGCTACGAGCTCAGCCATTACCGCAAAGGTGTGAAAGTTCGCGCTAAAACCGATGCGCTGGATGCTCGGTTGTTGGCTCGCTACTTGAACAACGAAGGCCACCAGTTGCACCCGTGGACCCCGCCATCGCCACTGTATTGCCGGCTTGTAAGCCTTTTCCGGCGCCGGGCAGCTTTGGTTCAGGCGCGCGTCAGCCTCAAGCAAAGCTGGTCAAACGAACCGTTGCTCAAAAAGGCCTTTGAGAACCAGATAAAGGCCATGCAACGACTGGAGATCTTGCTCGAGAAAACAATCCAGACGCAGTTGGAAGCCGCTGGCTTGGGCGCTCAGCTCAAGCGTTGTATGAAAGTCGAAGGCATTGGCCTGTTGAACGGTGCCCGTTTGCTCACGTCGTTTCAGCGTGGGGATTTCAGAAATGCCGATGCCTTCATCGCTTTTCTGGGCCTAGACCTGCGTATATCGGACTCAGGGAAAAAGAAGGGACGCCGCTGCCTGTCTAAGCGAGGTGACCCAGAGGCCCGTCGATTGATGCATAACGCCGCGATGTCGGCGAGGCGCACAGCGGCATGGAAGGGTTTTTATGAGGCATTGAGGGCCCGGGGACTCAGCACAACCGAAGCATTAGTGGCACTGGCCCGCAAGCTTGCCCGAGTAGTATTCGCCCTGCTGAAGAACCAGAGCGAATACTTACCGAAGGGCATTTAAGGGGTAGCCCTGCACCATAGAATCTCCCACAG
>NZ_CAXAPD010000117.1:0-1096 GCF_963970515.1 Pseudomonas sp. RL_5y_Pfl2_73
TTTCGCCGAACGGATCGGGGATGAACCGCAATGCAGTGAGGTCACCACGGTTCAGGTAGCCCCGTGCCAGACCGGCACGACCGACGTACAGCTCACCGATGCAGCCTTTCGGCACCGGATTCAAATCACCGTCCAATAGATACCAAGATAAGTCGGCAATCGGTTCGCCGATGGGGCTGCTGGCGTCCTGTTCCAGGTCCGCCACTGATAGCGGACGGTAGGTCACGTGCACGGTGGTTTCGGTGATGCCGTACATGTTGATCAGTTGCGGCGCCGCATCGCCGAAGCGCTCGAACCACGGGCGCAAGGACTTGACGTCCAACGCCTCGCCGCCGAACACCACGTAACGCAAGGCATTGCTTCGCGAGTCGGTGCAGGCTTCGTGCATCAGTTGCTTGAACGCCGACGGTGTCTGGTTGAGCACCGTTACCCCGGCATCGCAGAGCAGTTCGTGGAATTGCTGCGGTGAGCGGCTGATGTCATACGGCACGATCAACAGCTCGCCACCGTGGAGCAGCGCGCCAAAGATTTCCCAGACCGAGAAGTCGAATGCGTAGGAATGGAACAGGCTCCAGACATCCTGCGCGCCGAAGCTGAACCAGGATTCGGTGGCCTCGAACAGGCGCAGCACGTTGTGGTGCGGCAGCAAGGTGCCTTTCGGGTTGCCGGTGGAGCCGGAGGTGTAGATCACGTAGGCGAGGTTCGCAGCGTCCATTACTACGTGCGGATCGCTGTCGGTGAAAGCACTGACATCGGCGTCCAACAGCAGCGTCTGCACGCCCTCCGGCACCGGTAATTGATCGACCAGGGCCGCTTGGGTCAGCAGCAAGCGAATGCCGCTGTCCTGCATCATGTAGGCCAGACGATCCTGGGGATACGTCGGGTCCAGCGGCACGTAGGCACCGCCGGCCTTGAGGATCGCCAGCAGGCCCACCAGCATGTCGAAGCCCCGCTCGGCGGCCAGCCCAACCAGCACATCCGGGCCGACGCCGTGAGTGATCAACTGACGGGCGCGGCGGTTGGCCTGGGCGTTGAGTTCGCCGTAGGTCAGGGTTTGGGCGTTGCAACGCAAAGCGATGGCGTCGGGACGCGAACG
>NZ_CAXAPD010000118.1:0-1054 GCF_963970515.1 Pseudomonas sp. RL_5y_Pfl2_73
CCCTGCACGACAACGAACACCCGGACCTGGTTACGGCGCGCAATGAAAGACGCAACGTGCTGCGCACCCCGACCAACAACAAATTGCGCATGGACGACACCCGGGGGCAGGAGCACGTCAAGCTCAGTACCGAGCACAGTGGCAAGAGCCAGTTGAACCTGGGGCATCTGGTGGATGCCGAGCGCAAGAAACGGGGGGAAGGGTTTGAGTTGCGCACGGATGGCTGGGGGGCGATTCGCGCTGGCAAGGGGCTGTTTATCAGTGCTGATGAGCAGCCCCGCGCCCAAGGCCAGGTGCTCGACATGAGCGCGGCGACAGGTCGGTTGCAACAGGCCGCCGATCAGTTGGAAAGCCTCTCCACTGACGCCCAGGCGAGCCGGGCCGATCCGGCCGATGTGGCCGCGCAACTGCAACTGCTGCGCCAGGATCTGGAACAACTCAAATCCTCTGTCCTGCTGCTCAGCGCCCCGCAAGGCATCGCGCTCACCAGCGGCAAACACCTGCAACTGGCCGCGCAAGACAACCTGATGCTCAACGCCGGCGGCGAAGCCGACCTCAGTGTGGTCAAGCGCCTGTTCGTCGGCGTGGGCCAGGGGCTGAGCCTGTTCGTGCGCAAGCTGGGGCTCAAGTTGATCGCCAACCAGGGGCCGGTAACGGTGCAAGCGCAGAACGACAAGCTGGAACTGATGGCCCGTCATGGGCTGGACATCACCAGCACCGAGGACGAGATCCGCATCGTCGCGAAGAAAAAAATCACCCTCAACGCAGGCGGCAGCTACATCACGCTGGATGAGGGCGTCATCGAGTCGGGGACGCTTGGGGACTTTGTCGTCAGGTCGGCGAATTTCGAATATGTAAAAGGCGCTGCCAGCATGAAGGCCGCACACCCGGACTACCCGCAGCGCTTGTTCAAACAACCGCTGCGCTTGCGCATGCCGCAAACGCCCAATGCATCGGGTCAAGGTTGGGCGGGCATGCCTTACACACTCAAGGCCGATGGCGTGCCGGTCCAGCAAGGTGTGCTCGACGGCAGCGGACAGTTGCTGCTCGACCA
>NZ_CAXAPD010000119.1:0-1013 GCF_963970515.1 Pseudomonas sp. RL_5y_Pfl2_73
GTGATTGGCGGGTGTCGCTCATCAGCGCCAATTGATCGATCGCCTGGTCCAGGTTTTTGGCTTGACGCGCACGCAGGCTGTTGAGGAAGTTCAGCCAGGCGCCGGCGTAGGCCTGGAAATAGCGCTCGGTCAGGCGTGCCTTGAGCACATCGGGGGTCAAACGGTCATCGACATCGCCGGGTTTGTCGCTGAGCACCCAGTCGATTTCCTCACGGCGCGCCTGGGCGATCTCCTCGATGGCCCGGCGCACCTGACCCTCCCAGGCCTGGCGGGTGAACACCCCCGGTACGCTGGCCTTGCTGGAAAACAACGCGGTGGCCTCGGTGTCGCCGACCATCTGTTGCAGGCCCAGGGCCGGGTAATGCTGGGCGGCTTCGTCGAGCACGCGTTTATACAGGCTGGCCTCGGCGTTGCGTTGGCCCATCTGATCGAGCAACACCTGGCGCACCTGCGCCACCAAGCGAGAATCGGCCTCGATGCGCCAGTCCGGGTGCGCGGGCAATTGCTCGGCGTAGAACTGCCAGAGGTTCGGTGCATAGGTTTGCCAGAGGCCGGGGGCGATGCCGTCACGCGCGGGCTCGACGTGGCCCAGGGTCTTGACCAACAGGTGCGCCTCGGCTTTTTCCGGGCGCGCCATCATCAGGTACGCCTTGAGCTGATCGTAGGCGTCACGAGTGCGCTCGGCCCGTTCGGGGCTGCCCGGTGCGAGTTGGACCAGGGCGCTCAGTTGCTCGCGCAACCGCGCCTCCGCCGGGTCGCGGATCAGGCGGTTGTTGGCCTCGACATAACGTGGCCACAGCAGCTCAAGCAATGTTTCATTGCGGTTCAAGCCAAAGCGTTGATGCCACGGCGCGCCGTGCGCGACGCGGTGATCCAAGCGCGCCAACTCGCGGGCCAGTTCGTTCAGCGCGAGCAGTTGTTCTTCTTGCGTTGATGACGCTTGCAAGGCCGTCAACAGCGATTGCACCTGGACGATCTGCGCCCGGTTGCTCACGAAGGAGACCACCGTCCCC